>JBBIKN010000168.1:0-6201 GCA_037445435.1 Nitrospira sp.
CTAGTCCCCCAATCCTCCCACCCGTCCTTCTTGCGGCATTCTTCTTTGTGAATTCTCGCAAATGCCTTTGTGAGATCTCGCGAGTCGTGAAATCTCATGAGGCGGACTCTTTCGCCATCAGCTCTCTAACTTATTGAAAAACATCATGAGGATCGATTCTTGAGGCTTGGCATCAATGCTGCTGGAGGGACTCGGCATCGGGTCATTCACTAAGCGCAAGGGGCAAGCGATGCAAAGGATTCATGATCTTGGCTGGTGGTACTGGTTGGTGACAGTGGGACTGCTGGGAACCGGCCTCACCGGATGGCCGACTGGAATCTTCCTGGCAATGGCTTTGTGTGCCGTCCAGATCGCTCAGGTGATGCGGCTCACGTGGGATGTCGCCGCCTTTCCCGTGCAGGTCAGGGTCACCTATTTGGTCATGCTGATTGCAGGATTGTGGGAACCGTTGCAGTGGATCCACTGGTTGCAACTGGCAGGAACCTCGACAAGGGTTCTGATCGGCTACTGTCTGTTGGCACGGGCTTTATCCCTGGCACCATGGAATCGCTGGCAGCCCTTGTCGTTCGCATTAATCAAGCGGACGTTTTTTTCGGCTCAGGCGGCAGTGTCGCCCTGCGGAGCAGTGTTTCACCGGATGTCGATCGAGCGGGTGTCGATATGAATTGGGAGGATTTCTGCCGGAATGCCGACCGGCTCTTGTTTCGGCAATGTCTCATTAACCAACATCATCATTCAGGAGGGAAGCATATGTCACAGGCAACTCTAAGCACAGTCATCAACGGAGTCGACGTGGAACGGTTGGGCCAGACGGTTCAGGCTGTTCAACAGAATCCAAGTTTGGGGACCTCGCAGTTCCGAGCCGTCAACCGCTGGATCAACGGAGGACACAATCGTTCAACGATCAAAGGATTCTATGGCGCAGGTCAGGAAGATACGACAAGGACGAAACCGTTCGTGCTTGATGCCGATGAGCCCTATGTCCTGCTCGGGAAGGATCAGGGCGCCAATCCGGTGGAATATGTTCTGCACGCACTGGCCGCCTGCCTGACGACCTCGCTGGTCTACCATGCTGCGGCGCGGGGCATTCACATCGAGTCGATCGAATCGAGACTGGAGGGCGACCTTGACTTGCAGGGATTTCTTGGACTCTCAGATCAAGTCCGGCGTGGGTATAAACAGATCCGAGTCAACTTCACCATACAGTCGGACGCGCCAGCAAAGGATCTCGAGGAACTGACGAAGTTTTCTCCGGTGTTCGACATCGTGTCCAATCCGGTCCCGGTGTCGATCAGCATCACGCCTCAACCGAAGAACTGACAATCTCGTGCCGGGCTCTAGAATCGCACAGTGCGGCACACTGAAAGACAGGTTTGTCCGAGCGTGGTAGGGAGGAGGAGCGCGAGGGAGTAATGGCCCGCTACACGTTACACTACAACAACCAATGCTCGGGATTGCAGAAAACTCGTGGAATGGAATCACGCTTGGATTGGTTCGCGCGTTTGGAACGTACCACGGCTCCTTCGACGCTGCGCGTGCGAGTGATCGGCGATATTCATGTGTCGACCACTCGCACGACACAATCTATACCGGCGGCTACACCACTCAGGAGGTGTGCCACCATATTCCGGCCTACTGGTATTTGGCCATGCGTATGGAGATTCCCTTCATCCTTCCGTATGTGAAGCGTCGGAAACCTGGGTGCGATGCGAGGCTTGTTTAGAGCATGGAAGTCTGTCTGAACAGGAACCGCGGTAGGTCAACCTGAACGAGCGAGACAGTCTGCCAATTGCCGGAGACCTATTACGATGAAAATGGTCATTCGTCTTGTGCAGTGGATGGTGGAACGGAAAGTTCGTACCCCAGTCGGCTATCTCAGTGACCTGGGCGAAGCCTCGTTTTCCGGTTTTCTTAAGCTTTTGCTCATTCTTCCGTTGGTCTCTCACCGTGCCAAATCCGACCCCGTGCTTCAGCATGCGGCAAGAATTGTGGCTACACAGCATGAAGACTGCGCCTCTTGCTTGCAGATGGTGGTGAATGTCGCCGCCGACGAAGGAATGGAACCGCAGACGATTCGGGCGGTCTTAAGTCGCGACTATCAGCATTTGCCGGATTCAATTTCTCTCATCGTACGATTCACAGAAGGCGTTCTTGCACGGAATGGATCTGAGAGAGAGGCCCGGCATGTGATTGAAGCGCGATACGGCGCAACGGTGCTCGCAGAACTCGCTCTCGCCATCGCTGGCGCACGGGTCTTTCCAACAATCAAGCAAGGGCTGGGGCTTGCAGGGAGCTGTTCTACGACAGACACAGGCATCGATAGTCAGGCTCCTCTCATTGCCGGCTGAACGGCCCGCGAACAGCCAAAGATGTTTCGACAGAAGAAACCTGGCTAGAGCTGCTTGCTATCCGACTGTTGGCGAGAAGCAATAAGGACGGGTCGAACGGAAGCTCTCTAGGTTATAGAGGTGCCCACAGTTCTATATAGCCACCAGGGCTCTATACGGTCACCTGCGCTTTGGGTCGGCACTCGTATGGGCTTGGAGACTTGCAAGAACAGGCTGGGCGGCAAGTACCTTGTTCTCCACTGCCTGAATGAGCCAACGCCGCGCTTGCTCCGTATCTCTCGGAACTCCTCGCCCATAGGCATACATGACACCTAGCACATACATCGCTTGTCCATTGCTGGACTCAGCTAGGCGGTGCAGACCGGAAGCAGCTTTCTTGTACCACTTGACGGACTCCGGCGTCTGTCGCCCGTCGCGCTGTGCGTAATAGCGTCCGAGGCGATACTGAGCAAAGGCATCGCCCTGTTCGGCCAGGCGGGCATCGACATCCGGATTTTGGGTAGGTTTCGGTGGTGGCAGGTTTGGTGCTGATCGTTCGTTACCTGAAGGTGCAACGTTGTGGTCAATGGGACGGTTGGCCAGATCGGAGGACGTTGGCTTTGAGTCTTGGCTGTGATTGTGTTGTGTTGTGAGTCGATCGGCGATGCGAACATCAATGTCAGAATTTGGGATAGATTTCGATGGCGGCAGGCTGGATGCTGATTTCACAGTGCCCTGAGGCGCCAGGTTGTGATCGGAAGGCTGGTGGGCCGGATCGGGCGATTTGGGCTTTGAGTCTTGGTCGCGGTGGTTCTGAGTCGCGGGGGGATCTGAAACAGGGATAGGCGGAGGCGTGGAATTCTCAGGATCAGCCAGACCTTCGGCCTGTGAAACCGGTGTAAGACTGAAGTCGTCCTGATTCGGTGGCGGCTCCGTGACCGATTGCGGTGGACCACAATTCGTAGCAGAATTATTGGAGCCTTCCTGCCCGATACCTGATTGGCAGTTCGCTCTGTCGTCGGAGATGGGCAGCCATACGGTCAGTGTGGATGCACTCCAGATCAAAGCGATGATGAACAAACCCCAACGAAGCAGCCGACGCCTGAAGATCGTTCGATCACTGGGCGGCACCAGGACAAGTCCAGGATAGCCTTTTTTGGCCATGCCTTCTCCTGAAGGAATCCTCGGTTGGAGTATATCAGTGTGTCAGAAAGCTGTCCCGTGCTCTGGATCTCCACTGTCACCGAAGAGGTGGAGAATTGCTGAATCTTGACCCCAACAACCCCATCGCCTTGTATCAGTGGCTGATGCTTTTATAAATAGCCTCTTGTCCTGCCGAACTTCAAGCTCCTATAGTAAGGTCGATACAGCCTGTGGTTCTTAGACGGGAAAGTGAACGAACCATGCCATCGACTGAAAATACCTTCGCCGTAATGGATGTCAACGGTCCATTTCGTGAGCCGCGAGAGCAGGTCTTCTCCTACGACTATTCGATTCAACGGTCCACCTGGGCGACACCGCATGGTGTGCGTGTGAAGGTCTCGATACCGGATGAGCTCGACGTGCTGAAGCACCGTCTTTTTGGGGTCGTTGTCGGTTCTCCGGGCCAACAATTGATGATGAGCAACATCCTCTCCAAAGCGATTGCCGACTGGAAGATGAAGGTGGCTGAAAGTGAGGGCATGTTGACGGAACGACGTGACGTGATGGTGCCGCCGTTTGCCGGTCCTTTAGCCTATCTGTTCCCGAAATTAGAGGCGTTGTTTGAAGCGGATCAATCGGCTGTCAGGGAAGAAGTGAAGAAACGCGTCGGCATCTGACTCCCTGCGGAAGGCGCCGATCCGTCAAAAGATCCTTCGGTAGTGTTTCGAGTGGACACCTGATTCATCCGCGAAACCAAGCGATCCTTTGTCCGGGCTACCCGTATCATTCAGGTCGATACGGTAGTGACCACGAACTTGCTCCATGGCTACCTCGAACGGCACGGCGTTGGGGTAGAGCGTCCCGGGAGCATGGGCTCCTCGAGCCAAGGTACGGATCGTATCTGCTTCTGCGAGTTGCTTGTCTGAAAAGATGAAGATATCGGCAATGGCGTGATCACCGAGTGTGTGGCCTGGTGTGGTCGAAGGAAGTTGTTCCCCCAGCGTGCCGTCCAGGCGCGCTCGTTTGAGGCGTTTCAAGAGCGCGACAACTTGACTATCCGTCGTTTGCGGAGGAACAACCAATCCCAGAGTGTTCATATCCGGGATGGTCGTCTGGACCTTGAACATGACCGGCGCGGCTTCGGGATCTTCGATGACGGAGACATTGGGGCCTTCAGTACCGGCCGCCTGTTTGTTCCTCGAACTGGGGACGATAAGGGCGACGAACAACCACAATCCGATGAGGATCCCAAAGACCACGAGCAGCGGATGGGCCCCGGCGCGTTTGCCTTCTTCGTAGGGTTCTTGGTTCTTCGTCATGGCACGCGATCTCCCGCGTGCGGTGTGGCGTCAGACTGTGGCCGCTGTAACCGCCGCTTAGCTTCTTCCCACAACTCATCCATCTCTGCCAGAGTCATGTCCTTCAACGACCGGCCCTTTTCCGCGGCTTGTGCTTCCACCAGGTGAAAGCGGTCGATGAAGCGGTTGGTCGACTGGCGGAGCGCCTCCTCCGGGTTGACTTTCACAAAGCGGGCGAGGTTCACGAGAGAGAACAGAATGTCTCCCAGTTCGGCTTCGCTCTCCGCCTGTCCGCCCGGCTGGTTTTGAGCCGGTTCAGCCTGGGCCTGAGCGAGCGCGTTCTTCAATTCATCGACCTCCTCAGCCACTTTCCCGAAGATTTGGTCGAGGCCTGCGTCATTGTGCGGCCAATCGAACCCGACCCGTGCGGCTCTGGCTTGCGTCTGGTAGGCCCGCAAGAGCGCCGGCAGGGTCTTGGGCACTCCGTCGAGCGCCGATCCTGTACTCCCGGTTGCATTTCGTTCGGCCTGTTTGATCTCCTCCCACTGGCTCAGAACCTGTTCACCATTGGTGAGAGAACCGGCTTGGCCGTCCTTCCCGAAGACGTGCGGGTGCCTCCGGATGAGTTTCTCAGTGAGCGTATCCAGCACATCGTCCATGGTAAAAGTGCCGGCCTCTGCCGCGATTTGACTGTGGAAGAGCACTTGCAACAGTACATCGCCCAATTCTTCCTTGAGCTTTTGACTATCACGTTGATCGATGGTTTCCAGCACCTCATAGGTTTCTTCAAGAAGATAGGGCTTCAAGGATTCATGGGTCTGCTTCCGATCCCACGGACATCCGTTTTGCGCACGGAGCGCCGCCATGACTTCTACCACTTTGGTAAATCGTTCCGACATCGGTGCCGCCACTGTATACCGAGGACAGTTGCCGCTTCAATGCCGGCGGCGAGCGACCGGTGAGACTTGACGGTAGGCTTGGATCGGCGGAAAATGCGCCGCGTGTGGGTGCGCTTCGCATCGTAGGCGTGGGGGGCTACAGGACACACGAATGAAGGGCAGAAACACGCGGGGTCCGTGAGATTGAGGATGCGGACGGAACCGATTCGAATTAGTCCAGGGGAGGAAGGGCAGCTCATCGTGCGTGTCCCTTATTCTCCCGAGCGTGTGGCGAAGATCAAGACCGTTGATGGAAGACGGTGGCATCAGCAAGAGAAACATTGGACTGTGCCTCAAACGAAAGAGACCGTCACGCAACTCGTGGTCCTTTTTACTGGAGAGCCGACGGAGGTCGATCCTGCGCTTGATATCTGGCCCGTCCCTCGGCAGGGAACACGGGCGCCGGACTCTTCTTCAGCCTTGTTTGAGCAACTCGACAGGGAGTTACGCGCTCGACACTATGCTCGCCGGACCGAGCAGGCGTATGGCCATTGG
>JBBIKN010000169.1:0-6025 GCA_037445435.1 Nitrospira sp.
CTGCTGCTTCTGATGCCATCGTGCCACCTCCTCGGTCCGTTCAGGACCATGTCTTAGGGGTGGTCTCAATTTCAAGGGGAGCAGGATAACAGGACGTAACGACCTTGGCCGTGGTGTAACAAACGGGGGAAGGTCACACCCTTGGGTAATCAGACGTAGGCCAAGCTAAAAAGATAAAGTTTTTAAGAATTGGATTAGGTGAGTAATATCATCGGGGGAAAGAAAGCCAACGGTAGCGGCGGTTTCAGAGCTTAGTGCCATCCTCTTGTAAAATTCATGCCTTGTTAATGCATCGACTGAAGATGGTTCGACGAGCCGAAGCGGATCAAAGTGAGCAATTATCGCCTCCTCCATAGTTGCGAGGGAACCCGAGTGGCCGTACGGCGCGGTTTTCTCTACATTGTAGAGAGGTGGGGTCCTAAACTTATAGAGATCTTTGGGATCAAGAGTTGTGTTGAACCGCCCATAGTCAACACCAAATCCATTCTTCCCAAACCCAAGCTGAGGGAAGGGTACCGCATGAAACTTGAAGTCTGAAAAATGCGGACCAGAGTGACAGACGACACAACGTCCCTTTCCATAGAACACAAGGCCGCCACGTATCTCTTCCGGGGTCAGGCTCTCTGTCTTCTTGACGAACCGTTCTAATCGCGTTTCCTTAATCCTAAACTCTGAGCGAATAAACGCTGCGAGCGACCTCGCATAGTCTGCATAGGTAAGCTGTGAAACTGGCTTCTTAACATACGATGCCAGAGCATGACTTGCTTGTGGCTCGAACTTCTTAAGGTTGTCGGCGATCGCATTATAAACGTCCTTTGAAGTTTCTACAGATTCTTGTTTGCGTTGACGCACAAAGTCATCCTCATCAAGCATCTCTCGTATCTCGACGACAGGCAGATGCACCGCCGTCACCAATGCATCATCAGAAGGAGGTTGGGAACCAAACTGACTAAGTTTCTTCGATCCGCTGAAGTCAACTTTTCCGTCCCAAAAGAACGTATCAAAGCCCTTCGCCCCTCTTCCCCATAAAGGCAAGGTATTGCGCGCTAGAAGTTTTGCACCGCTCTGTATTCGTTCTGGCCCTTCACCCTCGCCAAAAATAGCAGCCGCATTAGGGATGCCATCTGCAGACCCGAATTTGCTGAGATGGCAAGTCTGACACGAAATTTTACCGTTAAGGCTCAGTTTCTTGCTTTCGAAAATGGTCTTTCCAACAAGGGCTAGCTCCTCATCTTTGTTCACATAGAGATCCTTGACTTCAACAAAGCCGTTATCGAGAATCAGCTTCCTCAATATCTGAGGGAATGCTTTCTCTTCGGCTGCGAGCGCCGTTAAGCTCACGCCGATAATGAACACGGCCAAACTAATAACGAATTTCATGGGTCTCAACGAATGAACGAACGTCTTTGGCCCTTTCCTCGATGGCCTCTAACCCTATCCTGGCAAGTTGATTCTCACTTACTCCAAAAGCTATCAGCTTTTTTCGTACGGCATCGTAGTCATGACAAGCGAGCAAGCCGACCTCAGCAGCATGAAGGTTCTTGATAGCTTGATCTGAGGGCGATGTAATAACTTCTCTCTTAGCAATAAAGTGGTCTCTCATCACACTGTCGCACTTAAACACAAGCTGTTTGTAATCTTCTCTATAAATCATTTCCGCTATTGCAGGCAGAGCTAGCTCTTTGATCCCATAGGTAAAAATAATACCCAACGCAAGGATATTCAGCCCTGTTAACAACCGGCTCCAGTATTCGGTCATGAACATTTCATCGCCATCTTTGTTGCTTCATCCAACTGACCCGTGGCAGGCAAGTTGTGCTTGACCTGAAATTCGTATATAGCCTCAACAAGCTTCACGCTCCCATAACCGTCACTGGAACTTAATTGGTAGCCAAGATCCTTCAAGCTCCTTACACACTCCGCCAGTAGTGCTACCTGGGCTCTTTCTGATTTTTGCCTTTCCTGTTCAAATGCTATACCCGGAGTGGCAGGTAGTATGAAGGATCGAGGAGTGCTTCTTTCGTTTCGTGCTGTACCTTGCGCCTCCAAAGTTCCCAGGCCGGAGCCGTCCGCATTCTCTCCGACACTCATCCACTTCCACCAGAGCAAGACACAAGCAAAAAGGACTACCGCCACCTGCAAGATGACATGGCCTCTAGATTTGACCGCTTTCTCCATGTCTACAGTGAATAACTACTGGTTACGTGAAGGCCTTTATGTACTTGCTGTGCCTGTAGAGCTTTGCCGAAGAGAACAACCCACCGCACTCAGTTTGTTTCTTGCACGAAATACATTCGTCGAGGTATTCGGCTTTCCAATCGCTGATCGATTTCCTGTAGTTTCCGAGAACATCGGGATTCACCATACAGAGTTGATGGTTGTAAACCGAAGCATTCATGCCATACCCATTCAGAACGGCTACCGCTTCGCTCAAAATGTCCTTGTATTCGTACGGATCTATCCAAAGAAGCTCTAAATTGGGCCGAGTGAAACCGGTGATCTCCAATCCCATCAAGGCTACGTGGTCAACAAATAACAGATTGCGGGCTATGAACTCACATGTTTTGACAAGACGATCGATTGTTTGTCTGTGAATAATAATGCGAATCTCGACTCGCTGCTCGACCGCCTTGAGATTCAGAATCCCTTGGATAGTGTCATCGAAGGCGCCCCGGCTTTGCACGACATAATCGTGTCGGACCGGGTCATCGGAGTAGATCGGGATGCCGGTCAACAGGTCAGGATGCTGCACAGCGGCATACTGCTTCGCAAAGGCCATGTCCTTGAAGGCCCGTCCATTGGACAAGACATCGATCGCGGTCGTGGGCAACTGCGTTTTCGTATGCCGGAGCAGTTCAACAAACCGATGGCCATACAGAGTCGGTTCGCCCCCAGAAAAGCCTAGCGCTTCAGTGTCAGGGGGGATCATTCCAATAAGTTCCATGGCCTCATCCATCAACCAGGAGTCGTCAGCCTGTTTCGGAGGTTGGGAGCACATGAGACAATAATGATTACACTGCTCCGTCAGCAGAATCGTGTTATGGATCGAGTTCCTTCGGTACAGACAGCGCATGGACCCCGACGAGGGATCGACACGCAGGATGTCGCCCTCATCGAGATATTCGTAGTCACCTGAGAGTTCAAACACATCGCTCTCCGGACTCCCTGCGCGCCTCTCTCCCCCTCTGGTCAGGATGGTCTTGAACCCTGTCGGATCCATCCCGGGCTGCATCAACAACGCACGGGCCTGTTTCAGATCGGGGGGAATTCGGGCATTTTTCGTCACGGTGACCAGGTATGGAGCCCTGGTCGCCGCATGTAAGATGGGTAACTGTCCGTGGAGTTTGAGCATCAGCGATTCGCCCATTTCATGAAAAGTTGCTTGACAAACGGGTCGCTCTCCATTTTCCGAATCAGATAGCGAAACGTCTCCATGTTCCTGTGGCAAAACTCCGATTCCGGTTTGCGCCCCAGATAGTCCCCATACAGGGAATAGTGCAAGACGGGGTCCGCTCCACAGTAGGGTTCAAACGCGCAGTCGTGACACATCGGAGCACTATACGCGAAAGATTCTTCGAGCGGGTCGAGCAGGTTGGGCGACGAAATAATTTCCTCATAGCGATGCGTCAACACATGGCCCAGTTTGAATTGCTCCTGACCCATTTCTGCCAGCATGCGACTTTCATCGGAGGCGTAGACAGACCCATCGTAGTTGTACACAAGAGCTCCGATCCCGATGCCGGCCGGACTCATGAGATCCACATACCCCGGATCCTCGCTGGTCAGCATCTTTTTCAG
The DNA here is from genome assembly GCA_037445435.1 of Nitrospira sp. Classification (GTDB taxonomy): domain Bacteria; phylum Nitrospirota; class Nitrospiria; order Nitrospirales; family Nitrospiraceae; genus Nitrospira_D. Next base: position 3,799 of record JBBIKN010000169.1, read on the forward strand.
AATGGTCGAAGCATAATATTCCGCGAAGTCCATGCCCCGGCGATTCAACTCGATGACGTAATCCACGCCTTGCTTGTAGAAATCCAGCCAGCGTTCCGCGTTATACGCCCGATACGAGCGCGTCTTGATGGCAAACCCGTACGGAGACAGGGGTCTCAAAAAGATGCCGGTGAAGCCCTGGGTCACATACTCATCGATAATGGCCCGCACGCGGGGCAAACTGGCCTCGGTCGTTGTCATCAAAGCGGACACCCGGTCGGAACCCAGCACCTGACGCGCACGCGCGATTCCCGCAATCGTCCTTTCGTAGCTATCTCCTCCTGGGCGTGGCCGATTGGCGTTATGCAGATCTCGTGGTCCATCGAGCGAGGTGGAGATCAAGATGGAATGGTCTCGGCAAAACCTCAAAATGTCGTCGTTGATTAACGCGAGGTTCGTAGCAATGACGAACGCCAAGTTCTTGCCCAGCCGTTGATTTCTCGCTTCTGCCTCCTGCACGAGGAATTGAATGAGGCCAAAGTTGAGCAAGGGCTCCCCTCCCTGAAATTCGATCTTAATGTATTGGGATGGAGAGCGAAGGGCTAAATCGAGGGCGACACTGGCTGTTTCAGGAGACATGTCATAGCGCAGGGTGTCTTCGGACTGCCGAGACACCTGACAATAGGGACAGGCGTGTTCACATCGCAGGGTGACCACAAACAGATGGAGCCCCGTGAACTCGGCCAATCGGTGATAGCGTGTGCGCAGTTTGAGACTAAGCAATGCAGGCCCGATCGAGGAACTCGCATCCATGAGGAAATGGCGTGCGCGCAAGTCACAGTACGCGGGATCGGTGCTGCTCAACCGATGGTGTAGCAACTCCACGAGCGTGCGTCGATCGACAATGAGGTATTCGCCCGCGAGGTTCGTAAGCACGTATTGATCCTGGTCGAGCGAGGTGAAGCGAAACGGGAGGAGTTGGTAGGCGGCCGTGGGTGCCTGGTATTGCTCAATCCCTTGAAAGAGACCCATCGGTAATTAGTCCTGTCTTTGAAAAAGCATGAGCCAAAATCACATTTCTTACGGCCTCGGTTTCCCCTTTCAAGCGCTCCCTCAGATCTTGATCGAGCACTTCCTTCTTGAAGTCCTCGACGAGCCGGCCTCCCTCCTCCTCACTGACGGGAGACGAGAAGGTGAGCTGACAATTGATCTGCTCACCCTGCATGGTGATGTCGGCCGAGAACACCCGGACATATTTGTAGGCGGCCTTTTTAATCGCTATCACGCTGAACACCTTGTTATCAAAGGTCGCCGCAAGACTCTTAGTTGGTTTGTCCAAATCCTTCACCGGTAACTCCTGGCTAATGATGGAGCCAGACTCTTTCGAGTCGAAGCGTCCCTGTTAGCGCCCAGACCGATGTGATCGATGCGACGCGTGTGACCGGTGCGAACGATGGCTGACCCTCTCAACATTTGCTGATTTCTTTGTGAGCACAAGTGGTGCAACGGGTTCCGCAAGAATGGTATCGAGGCGATGGAGCGATGCCGTTGGCTCAATCGAGGTGCGGTTAGAATAGAAAAAGTTTATGGCTGGAGCGATTGTGGCGGAAGTGTTTGAGTGAGGTAGAAGAGCTGCGAGTGCGGTGGCCAGAGGAATGAGGAATTTCTTCATCGGCCCCTCGAAACGCGAATTATGCTAATACACGGCTTAATATCCCGAGCGATGAGATCGGTGAGACCCATGGGACCCATGGGAACCATGTGACCTGTGTTGCGCATAGAGGATTCCAGAGGCTGGCTGACGAAGAAGCAACGAGTGCACCTCTGATCCGATCAGGTATTGTATGGTCTGAAAGACTGGATCACTCGTCTGAAGCCCCGACGCTGGCGAGGTTCTGTGACCGAGCGTGACATCGGCGGTCTGTTGCGGGGTTGAGACAGCCTGTGCCCCGACTGGCGTTAACGCAGCCACAGCTGCTCCAACCGGAATGAGGAATTTCTTAAAGCTCATACTTGTCGCTCCTTAAAGAACCCTGAGGCGCCGCCGCCTCGGAGGGAAATTATAGACCTCCTAGATTCTTATTTTCTAGTCGCTTCTTAGGGAGAGGTATAAACAGCAAGTGTGGAAATAGGAAAAGGGCGATGGCAACCTTTCGGGTGACCAACCCCACCGGGCCAAGGCCCGGCCACGACAGGAGACACCGCCGTGAACGAGCAGAGCACAGGGACAGGAATCGAGTCAAGGAAT
>JBBIKN010000170.1:0-5868 GCA_037445435.1 Nitrospira sp.
CTCGACTCAATTGTCGAAACAGTCACCGCCTGATCCACAAGACTCGGCCTCAGCTCTACCAGGCTGTTGAAAAAGTCCTCCAGCTTCGTTCTCACGTCGCTCAGAGGCTCAACGTACGGTAAAGAGAAGAGTACGCCTCGCCGCTTCGCTCGTTGCGGCCTTGCTGGAAGGCCTTTCTGAATATCCTGCGTGCTATCCTGATCCTGTCCGTGACCTTCGAGAGGTCGAACGTTCACGAGTGTCAGAGGAGTTTGTCAACAGCCTGCTAGGCGGCGGTCGTCTAAGCCGTCACCTCGGTTAACGCTATGCTCAAGACATCGGCAACGCCCTTGCCGTAGGCCGGGTCAGAGGTCGCATACGTCTGCAGCACCGTGACCGGATTGATACCCGGAACACTGGACAGCAGAATGATGACTAATATCCACATGGGCTCTCCCTTTTGCACTTCTCCACATCGCTTTTATACTATTCCTTAGGGTGACTGAGGAGCGACGGAGTGCCCTCCTCAGTCGCTTCCACATTCGAGCATCAATGGCTCATCGGCATGGTGTAGGGATACCGAGCCCCTCCAGGCCTAATGCTGTCGATGACGTCTACTCTCCCCTTCTGCCTCTCCACGGTGTCCAACTGCATCACCATCCCCTCAGTATTCTCGTTAACATCTACCCGCCGGGCATCGGCGTAGGTATTGTGTGGAACGTTGCTGTCCAGTTGCGTCACCATCCCATTTGTGTTCCCGATGACGTCCACCCGCCGGGCATCGGCCGAACTATTGGGAGCATTTGCAGCTCCGGTTACCGCCATGACGGCCAAGAATCCGACTACCAACATACCTTTCACTCTCATGACATCCTCCTTATGGTTTGTTATCGTCCGCGGACTCTCCCGCGTGCTTGAGTGCAAGGTAACCGCCCCTTGACTATCAGTCCAATTGATAATATAGATCGTGACGATAAGTTCTAGTTATGAATTGAGCAGGAGATGACTCTCACGGAGTTGCAATACATCGTCGCCGTGGCTCAGGAACGTCACTTCGGTCGGGCCGCCGAACGGGTCTTTGTCACGCAACCGGCCTTAAGCTTGGCGATTAAAAAACTGGAAGAAGAATTGGGGGCAACAATTTTTGAGCGGCGCCGGAACCGGATTGAACTGACCTCGCTCGGCGAGCAAATCGTCCATCAGGCTCAGCGGGTATTAGAAGAAGTTGAGCGTATTACAATGCTCGCGGCGCAAGGCAAGGATCAATTAAATGGACTGTTGCGGTTGGGTGTCATTGCGACCGTCGGGCCCTATATTCTTCCCGACTTGGTCCCGATCCTGAACGCGCGTGCCCCAAAGATGCCCCTGGAACTAGAAGAAAACCTCACACAGAACTTAGCCGGGATGTTGAAGAACGGAAAACTCGACGTGATCATGATCGCGCTTCCCTTTAAGGAATCGGGAATCTTCACAACGGCCTTGTACGATGAACCGTTCAAGGCCTTGGTCCCGACTGGACACCCGTGGCGGAAAAAGAAATTACTCGATTCCCGCCAACTCGGTTCCCAGAAGGTGCTCCTCCCTCATGCAGGACATTGTTTCCGCCAACAGGTTTTGGACGCCTGTCCCGAACTGAGTCGCTCGGATGCGGAAGGGTGGCAGGGAAACTCGTTGGAAACCATCCGGCAGATGGTGGTCTCGGGGTTCGGCATCACCGTGATGCCCTGCAGCGCCCTCACGCCGAAATACCAGAACAAGCGCCTGATCGCGATCAAGCTGGCAGACCCGGTGCCCGGTCGTCGCATCGGTCTCGCTTGGCGGCGTGGATTTACCAGGCCCCAAGTCATCGACGTCATCCGGGAAGCCGTCCACGCCTTGAAGATCCCGGGGCTCAGGATGACAAGGGACTGACTTGCATGGCTCGACACCACCCCGACGCTTGTTGCCTCACATGGCTTTTGTTAGGATGCGCCGATTGAGGAGTACTCGAAGGATGAAGATCGCGACGTTCAACGTCAATTCATTACGCAAACGTTTGCCGATCGTGCTCGAGTGGCTCGAGCGGCAGAAACCGGACATCCTGTGCCTCCAAGAAACCAAAGTGCAGGATAGTGAGTTTCCTTTGCTGGCGCTGACACCCTGTGGATACGAGATCACTTTCCGAGGGATGAAATCGTATAACGGTGTCGCGATCCTGAGCCGGAAGAAGCCAGAGTCGATTTTTTATGGATTCGACGATGGAGGAGACCCGGATGACGCTCGCCTGCTGAGAGTCGTCATTGATGGGATGCCTATCATCAATACCTACGTGCCGCAGGGATTCGAAATTGATTCTCCGAAATACGCGTATAAGCTTGCCTGGTACGAGCGGCTACGAAACTACTTCGATAAGCACCTCTCTCCGCAGGCTCCGGCGATCTGGTGCGGAGATATGAATGTGGCGCCACGGCCCATGGATGTCCACAGCCCCGAGAAACATCTCAATCACGTCTGTTATCACGAAGCCGCGCGCCAGGCGTATGAAAAGACGGTGGCCTGGGGATTTCAGGATGTCTTCGTGAAGCTCTACCCGACGCGCCAGCAATACACGTTCTGGGACTACCGTGCACCGAGCTCACTAGAGACCAATAAGGGGTGGCGCATTGATCATATGATGGCCACGGCACCGCTGGCGGACAAGTGCGTGAAGGCGGATGTGGACGTCGAGCCGCGGCGAGCGAAAGATCCTTCAGACCATACGTTCTTGTGGGCCGAGTTTTCGATCTGACTGCGCACGCGACACCCACTCCGACCGCGCTCATGGATTCCACAGCGCCGGTCCGGCCAAAGACAAGCTCTTAGGCCGCCTTGGCTCGCAGATGATTGCTGCGATTCTGTTCAATCAAGGGATCAATGATCAGGCCGCAATTGAGACAGCGCAGAATGATCGTACTGGACGATACCGCCGGCTGACGCTCCTGGATCATCAGTCCTTTGCATTTTACGCAGGTCATTGATATCCCTCCTTACTCATATTGACTGAGGATGGTTCATAACATATCAAGATTAACGACGTGTTAACGGCTAGTTAAAAATCTCTAATGCCTCTCATGTCGCAGGCAGTACCTTGAGTCCTGCTTCCACAAATCGTTGTTCAATCGCAAAACGCAACTCGCTTGCGATTCCGCTTGGATCGACGTCGGGAGAGATTTCATGCCAATAGTTCACCGTGAAGATGCGGGCGTGGGCTCCAAATTCCTCCAGAAGCACTTGGGGCACAGGTTGTTTCATAACGTTGGGATGCTGCAGAGCAAGAGCTGAAAGCAAATCCATAATTTGCTGGACGGCGGTACCGTATGGGGCACCGACTCGGAGAGAAAACCGTATGATACGGCATGAGTACGTCCAGTTGGTCAGATGCCGTTCAAGGAAACTGCTGTTTGGGATCAATGTCTCTGTGCCTTTGACGTCTCTGATGGTTGATGAACGAAGGCCGATCGACGTGACCCGTCCCTGGATGTTATCAACCTCAATGATGTCGCCGCCCCGCATCGGCCGCTCAATCAACAGCAGAATGCCGCTGATGACATTTTTTAAGAGCGTCTGTGCGCCGAACCCCACGCCGATGGCAAACGCGCCGCCCAGAAACGCGAAGATCGTTAAAGGGATCTTGGCCCATGAGAAGGTCAGTACGATCAAAAGCGCGATCAAATGAGCCTGACTCCACTGGCGTATCAAATTCGCAACATCCGGCGGCACGGCGAACCGCGTGGCCGCCAGTCGGCCGACGGCTCCCGCCAGATACACACACACGATATAGCCGATAAGAAAGATTCCCAGGGCTCCCAGCAGTTTGCCGACCGTCACACTCCGACGACCGGTTATTGTCTTGCCGTCGACTTCAATCGTGTCTTCCACCGAGAACAGCTCGTACCTCCAAGCTCCTTTGACCAAGTTCCCTAAGCGATTGACCCAGTCTTCGAGATGGACGAACAGCGGCAACTCCTTCTGTTGTTCTTTGAACTCAGCCTGCCACCTCTGCATGAATCGAGCTGCTTCATCCATTCGGTACAGCGCCCGCATATAGGCCTCCCCGCGCTCGTGAAACGTCCGGACCAGGTCGCCTAACGCCGCACGATGCTGGACCGGCGAATGGCGCAATCGATTCTCGAGTTCGCTGATCTGCCCGGATACGATTCCGGCCTGCTGACGCAAATACTCTCGGAAGCGTGAAAGCTCTCGAAGAGCGGCTTGAACCGCTCATAGGCCTCGCGCGCCTTCGCGGGCTCCGCCACATGAGCGATGGCAAGGCGGCTCTCCCACAATTGGCGCTCGCTTTCCACGACATTCAGTAACTGCTGCACAAGATCACCGTACGAGATCAGGTTATCCAAACGGGCTCGGGCCATTTCGGCTGCCGCCTTGGTTCGAGACAAGGTCGGCGTCTCCTCCGTTGCAGGCTTTTCCACAGCTTGTTTACGGCGGAGGAGGTCCGATTGTTGTTCGGTCTGCTGAACCACCTGTGATTGCCGTAGCCGTTCGACCAACGTCTGCTCCAATTGTTCCTCCAGACGTCGGTGCTCCTGAGCCAAACGCGTTTGGACTTGAGCAAGATCTGCTTCGTTGAAGAGGACATGAGGGGAGACAGCCTCAAGTCATTGTTGTTCAAAAGCGAGTCGCGCGTTTGGCCGCATCCAGTTCTTCTTCTACCGGCCTCCTCGACAGGAGCGTCGCTTCGACCATGACCGACGCGGCCCGGGAGCGGAGAGTATTGAGCTCGTGCTCTCGACGTTAGCGATCCGCCTGCGCCGGACCTTCGGCTGTTTCCAACCGTTCCGACGCTTGTCGCAACCGCTCTTCAGCGGTCGCCAGCGCCTCACGCGCCTGCTCAGATCGAAGCGTCAGTAATTCACGTTGGGACTGCAGACCCTCCACGGCTCGTTTGAGGGAATATACGGTCTCCCACAATTGGTCCGCGAGGAAGATCGAATAGGGCGGTGGATCGGGAAAACCCTTCCATTCAGTGCTGCTGCGGACGATGTCGGCATGCCGCTGACGCGCCTCCTCCAGCCGTTGAAGATCGCTCAGCTGCTCATCATAACTACGAACAATCTGCTCCAGCAGCGAGCGGCGTTCGTGCTATTCCGCTGGAACAGCATCTGCAGGACGCTGTGATGAAAGTGCTTCTCGTATGGCATCCAGTTCCGTCTGCGCTCGTGTGCGCCGATCGCGGATCGCCGCCGGATCTGTACCGGCAGGCATAGACTTGCTGCCGTCTGAGCCTTGCGCTCCCTCGGAACCTGACACAGCGGCACGTGTCTCCTTACCATGAGCAGGTAGAGCTGAGAACGGATCGAACCAGGTCAGAATTAGTACAAGCGCGAGGACAAGACGACGCGTTGTGGGAAAGGTACGGGCGAAGCGCAACGATATCTCCTCCGATGGCGGTGTCAATGACGCTTTTAATGCCGTGGGAGATCTTGCGGATAACCTGCAGACTCCGGAAGGCACGAATACAATTTCTGGTAACAACTCAGTTTCCATACGCACACTAGGACAATGACTAGAACCTATCTCAAAATCGATTTCCGATGAGGAAGCCGCGTTGGCCACAGGCATCAACTGCGAGCAGCATGCAGAATCCTTGGAAATAACGCCGTTCGTTGATGCGGTGACGCTCAAAGGAAACCGATAGAGTCTCGCCTTCCAATTTTGAGATAGGTTCTAGCTACTGAGATGTAGGTCGCTTGTTTGAGGACAGCGCCTCACCAGTTCAACGAAACAAACACCTTGAAAGGATACAGGTTGAAGAGATACAGGGAATCACTCCAAGCGGTGGTGGGGCATTTCGGGATATTGGGAAATTCATTGATGGATGTTGCGACGCGATCGAATATCGCACGGTTGATG
>JBBIKN010000171.1:0-5692 GCA_037445435.1 Nitrospira sp.
CTCCTTGGCTATGATTCTGGCTTGCTCAGATCAATGTCGGACAGGCTCCTAGGCTCTGCGATCTCGCTCTCTCCCCGGGTTCACAGTTCACCTATGTCTACGACTTCGGCGACGGCTGGGAACACAATATTGCCGTGGAGGCTGTACTCCCGATGCCTTCGGAAAACGGGCCGGATTTGTCCCCTCGGCTTCTCGATGGCGAACGATTAGCACCGCCGGAAGACGCCGGCGGACCGCCGGGATTCATGGAAGTGCTGGAGGTCCTTAAAGATGAGAGCCATCCCAGGCACAAGGAGATTCGCGCCTGGGTGGGAGCCACCTACGACCCTAGCAAGTTTGACGCGTGGGCAGTCGACCATGCGTTAGCGCTAACTGTCACCTGGGGGGGGGGTATAACTATTTGCTCTGCAGAAGTGGAGGCTGGCATGCGTAGGACTTACAAGGTGCGTTGCTGTCAGAATTTTTTACGTCGAATAGCCTCATTGACTTCTCATGCATCGGTCTCTAGACTTCGCCGGTCTTCTCCACGGGATTATGGATCAAGAATCACCCGCACAAATCCAGCAACTCATCGCTGCAGCGACCGACTCTCTTCGAGGAGATCTCGCGGATTCCAAACGGCACTCTGGCGTGCTGGCAGAAGGGCTCTGTCACGAACTCCAGCTTGTTGCGGGAGGATTTCAGATGCATCTCGATCGGCGGCATGCCGAAGATCGATCCTTCCTTGAAGAGCAACTCCGAGAAATACGCGCACTCATCCAATCATTATATGTTTAGATTCAGGATCGTGTGGAACGGTTGGAACAGCGGGTTCGTGTCATCGAACAGCACCTCGGCCTAACAGTTCAGTAGTACTCCGTGAAAACAAAATGGTCGGGTTCTGCAAGAGCTCACATATTGTGTTGCGAGGCGCTGACATACTGTCTGGATTGACTCACCGTTTAGCCTCAATCCGCTTGCCCCCCACACAAAACATGAAAGATAGGAGTTTTCTTATGACCTGCTCTGCTGCGTCGCCAACTCAGAGGTCGTTCGTTGTAAGATAGCGGGCAGGTACCGATCTTTCGCCACCTCAACTTATTCAGCTCTTCTTGCACCTCAGTCGGATGGTGCGTATGATTCCATCCCTCCAATTCTTGAGGAGGTTTCATGGCAAAGATCGTCAAGGTTGCTCAGGACCTAATCCGCATCACAACGTTCGTTGCGCCGATTAATATTCAGTTCAGTCAGTTCTTGCTACGCGATGAGCACCAATAGCTCTTTTTCACCAGGGTGCCGCTATGAAAGACCATGATGCTTCTGGCCTCCTTGTCAATTAACGTGCGTTGGCAATGTGCAATGACATGCTAATCGTTCCACGTAGCGTCGACTGGAGGTTGATGCGACATCTAACAATATTCCTAGTTGCGTTCTTCTTCTGGTTCGCCGGGGGCCAGTCTACGTATGGGGACCCAGGCTCCAGGACTCTGGCAGCAGATGCAGCTCAGGTGCCGCTCTTTCCCAACCTCGGGACGCTTCACTCTTCGATCACCACGGCGGTGCCGCTTGCGCAACGGTACTTCGACCAAGGATTGAGGCTGTACTATGCGTTCAACCATCAGGAAGCCATTCGCTCCTTTCAAGAAGGTGTACGGCTCGATCAGGACTGCGCCATGTGCTACTGGGGCATCGCGCTTGCTTATGGTCCCAACATCAATGCGCCGATGGATGCTGCGGGCGGTCGTCTTGCTTATGCTGCCATTCACCAGGCGGAGCAGCATACGAACAAGGTGAGTGCACGTGAGCAAGCCCTGATCCGAGCCCTCGCAACACGATACAGCGCCGAACCACCGGCTGATCGTGCGGAATTGGATGCCGCCTATTCACGCGCGATGGCCGATGTGGCCAAGCGCTTTCCAGAAGATCTGGAAGCCAAGACCCTGTATGCTGAGTCATTGATGGACTTGAGTCCATGGGATTATTGGACTACGGACGGCACACCGAAGCCAAATACGACCACGCTTCTGTCACATCTTGAGCAAGTCTTGGCCGCCGAGCCTGGTCATCCTGGTGCCAACCACTTCTACATCCATGCGGTTGAGGCGGTTCAACCGGAACGCGCACTCAAAGCTGCTGAGCGCCTCGCAGATCTGATGCCTGGTGCGGGGCATCTGGTTCACATGCCGGGTCATATTTACATTCGAGTTGGCCGGTACGAGGATGCCATCAAGGCCAACGAGCATGCTGTACACGTTGATGAGGCCTACATTCGTGACCACAATCCTCTAGCTGGCATCTATGTGTTGGGGTACTACCCACACAACTACGACTTCCTCGCGTTTGCCGCGAGTATGATCGGCCGTGAAACACAGGCCATCGCCGCTGCAGACAAGATCGCGGCTTTGGTACCACAGGAATTGTTGCATCAGCCTGAAATGGCTTTTCTCCAGCATCACCAGACTCGCAATCTCCAGATGCGTGTGCGCTTCGGTCGATGGGATGAACTGCTCAGTGCGGAGGAGGCGGCGCAGGATCTGCCACATGCTCGTGCCATATGGCTATACGCGCACGGGCGAGCGCTGGCTGCGCGGGGCCACCTCAAGGCGGCGGATGCCACGTTGGCGCAGTTACGCACCATTGCTCAGGATCCCTCTGTGATATCGCTGCGGCTTGAATTCAATACATCCGGTGCCGTGCTGGGAATTGCCGTCGAGGTGCTTGCCGGCCAGATCGCCGCAGCGAAGGGCGAACTGCCTGGAGCAATCAGTCATCTCAGGAAGGCCGTGCGACTCGAAGACGCGCTCGTCTATGGTGAGCCGCCCGAGTGGACGGTGCCTGTGAGAGAGGAGCTTGGTATGGTGTTGCTCAAGGCGGGACGTCCAGACGAGGCCGAGCAGGTGTTTCGTGAAGATCTCAAGCGTTTTCCTAAGAACCACTGGTCTCAGCACGGCCTTGCCGAAGCCCTCCGTTTACTAAATCGTAACACAGAGGTCAACTGATGAAAGGCGGAGGAATACGTGTACGTGCGTGCAACCAGAGATTGCATGGTTGAGGTTGACATCCTTCTCTCGATCGAGCAATCAAGAGGTGCCCCGTAATCATTCGCTCAGGAGGTTATGCCATGAAGCTACGTGCCAAACGGGTTGGCGTGATGTTTATCGTGGCGGCACTAGTGATCGCGTTTGCTGAGATCTCGGTGCAGGCATCAGAAGGCGAAGTGATCTCTGATAGGGTTCAGGTTCTGATGGCTCAGGAGGCGGTCATTCCTCAGCGCCCACAGGTGGCTGAACCAAGCTCCGAAAACTCGCGTGTCCTCGTGGGGCACTGGCGAAAAACGACCATTGTGTTCGAGCAGCCGGAGGACGAACATCTGGTCTTATATGCGAACGGTACGGCTGAAAACTGGGTTGCGACGGCTTCAGGTCGTTCGGTGTCGACGACCGGTCGGTGGAACGTCGAGGGTAAAACCCTCACTCTGCTGCTTGAGGGAAACGAACAGATTTCTCAGCCATTTACTATTCACGAGGAGCAACTCGTTTTTCCGAACATCCCAAACCGGCGTCGCTTCTGGGAGAAAATAGGCAGGTAAGGTGGAACAACGAGTGGTTTGCAGGTTCTTCCGGACCGGCTCCCTTGCAGGGCCTCAATGAGTGAGTAGCTTGTCGTCATTGTTTCATCATCACGACTTGATCTCTCTGTATCCCACATCAGTCGGGCGGTGCGTATGATCGCACGGCTCCAATTATGAGGAGGGACTTTGGCGAAAATTACCGAGATTGCTCCGGACCTATTCCGCATTACAACGTTCGTCGAGCCGTTCAATATTCAGTTCAGTCAGTTTTTGGTACGTGACGATCAGCCGCTGCTGTTTCATACCGGTCCGCGCACTCTGTTCCCAGAGGTCAAAGCCGCGGTGGCATCGCTCATCGATCCGCAGACCTTGCGTTGGATCGGGTTCAGCCATTTCGAGGCCGACGAATGTGCGACGGTGCCTGAGTGGCAACAACTGGCTCCACATTCCGAAGTGGTGTGCAGTCTGGTGGGTAAGATGGTGAGTGTCGATGATTGTCTGGCGTTTCGTCCTGCCAAAGGAATAATCGACGGCGAGGTGCTGGAGACGGGACGATACCGCTTCCGGTTTCTGGCGACGCCGCATGTGCCCCATTGTTGGGACGCAGGCCTCCTGTTCGAGGAGACGGAACGGACGCTCCTCTGCTCGGATCTCTTTCACCAAGATGGAGATGTCGAGCCGATGACGGAATCGGACGTCATCGACCGCTGTCGGGAAACACTGAAAGGCTACCAGCAAGGGCCCTTGGCGAACTATGTGCCCTATTGTTCGTTGACGGAGGCGACGCTGTATCGGCTGGCGGCACTGCAGCCGAAGCGGCTGGCAACCATGCACGGATCAATCTATGTCGGTGACGGAAGCCGAGCGCTCCACGATCTCGCCGCTGTGTGGCGAGAGGTTCTTAGCTCACCGGCATGATCCCAAACAATATCTGCCCTTGAATCATTCGCAAGGAAGACCGTAGACGTTCACAGGTTCATCAGAGAGAGCAATTCCTTCACATTTCCCGGGCTCAGTCATCAAGTTGGCTGATGTTTGACCTACCATGTTTTATGTTCTCGTGCTGGCACTCTCTCTGGCTGTAATCGGTGCTGTCCTATTTGTAATCGATACAAGACGCGCGTACGCACGAATCACTGGCAACAGCACGATCTTGTCTTCCCCATTGGGAGATATTGAATTTACGAGAGGAGGTACGGGCGTTCCCGTTCTGGTTATCCACGGAAGCGGAGGAGGGTACGACCAAGGAGCGCTTATTGCGCAGGCGATATTGGGTGGAGGCTTCGATTGGATTGCGCCGTCCCGCTTTGGGTATCTCCGCTCGACGTTTCAAAAAGGCGCGACCTTTGAAGATCAGGCTGAGGCCTATGCCTACCTGCTTGATCATCTTGGCCTAAAGAAGGTCAGTGTCTTGGCACTGTCCCATGGTGGCCCGTCGGCGCTGCTCTTCGCGGTGCGGTACCCGGAACGCGTGTCCTCACTCACGCTTCTCTCGTGCGGAGTTGCTTCTTCATCAGATGCAAGCCAGACAGAGGCAAACCAAAAGGGAGACGCGCTGACGGCGATCTTCAAGTTTGAGATCTTTTACTGGGTTGTGAGGAAGTTTCTGCGCGAGCGACTCATGCGGTTAATGGGAGCCAGCGAGCATGTAATCGCAGCCCTTACTCCAGAGCAGCAGATTGTGGTCAACCAGGTGATTGACGACATGGCGCCTGTAGCTCCTCGGTACACTGGCGTCGCCTTTGATAATAAGGCCGCGATGCCCAATGAGCGGGTGGCGGCCATTCGCGCACCGACGCTCATCATTCATGCGACGGATGACGCGCTTCAGCTCTTTCGCCACGCGGAGTATGCATCGGCCCACATCCCTGGGGCCCGCTTGGTTTCTTTTGATCGAGGCGGCCACCTCCTGCTTGTGGTTGAGCAGCCTGCTATTCAGGAGGAAGTCAGACGGTTCATCCTCACCCAGGCGAGCAGATCGGTATAAGGAATGAATATAGAAGGATGGCCGCCTCAGCGGCGCTTGACCGGAGCCTACGAACAGGCTGAGAATGTGCTTAGTCGCACATTAGAACCTATCTCAAAATCGATTTTCGATGAGGAAGCCACGTTGACCACGGGCATCAACGGCGAGCAGCATGC
>JBBIKN010000172.1:0-5681 GCA_037445435.1 Nitrospira sp.
CCGAAAGGTTGCCACCGCCTTCTTCCTATTTCCACACCTCTTGTTTATACCTCCTCGGCGCCCAACCTCGTACTCCTGTCCCCCGCTGTCTCTCGAAAGGACTCCGTAAGGCAGTCTCCCCCTTCTTGCCTTCGCTTCCCTCATCTTTACACTCTATACGCACCCTTACGTATCTTGATTCAGAATAAAGGCCGGCACTACAGTGACAACTCACTTGTGAGCGACCTTCCGATGATTGTTGGAGTAGAAGAAGACAGGCGGATCGCAGACAATCTGGCCACGATTCGCCACTACATCAAGAGCAAGTTCCCCGGCTACACCCTCACGGAATACTCGGCTCCCAACCTGTACCACAAGTTCACTGTGACGAACCTCAAGTTACACAGGAGCTATGGACTCAAAGTGAATTGGTCGCGGCTTTCCGACCGTAGAAACACTCCGGAGCGCACTCGATTGGCATTGAATAGCGGCTTTGTGGCAAGTGCGATGGTCTGCGCAGGAGGCACACCTTATTCTTGGTAAGGAAATTGTTGGACAAGCATGTCTCATCCCGGGGAACAAGAACGGATTGAAGCCAATTTGGGCATCATCCGGACCTATCTACAGAATAAATTTCTGAACTACGCCCTCAAGGAAGTCTCCGGTCTCGATGAGTATCACATGTTTATCGTGACGAACGTGGAGCTGTACGAGACCTATCAACTCAAGGTGAGCGGGCCGCGACTTTCAGATCAGAGCAATACTCCGGCGAAGACCCAAGCCGAGTTAGACAGCGACGATGTAGCCAGGAAGATGATCGAAGCCAACGGCGACTACTTCTATTGGGGTTGAAGTCTGAGCCACGATCCGGCTTCACAACGTTTCAGCATTGCCTCTCTAGAACGATCTGTGTAAGGTATCGATTGTGTTGCTAACAATCAATGTCGTTACATGGAGTGCGAACCGGAAAGCCCCGTTAACATAGACCCTGTCTCACCGACCATGCCTATCCAGCATTTTTCTGTTGTGAGATCAGAACGCCTATCGTATCCTTACGTGCCACAGTAGCTCACAGCCCATAGAAGAAAGGACCTCTATTCCATGCGAATGCGCACATTGTGTTTTGCCATAGGGCTTCTCTTTCTGACGACTCCGCTATTGGCCGCCTCACAAGATCCGGTGAATGATGACCAGAAAACCTTGTATGCGCTTGGGTTGGCCATCAGCCAATCACTGGGAACCTTTTCCTTAAGCGAGACTGAACTCGATATGGTCAAGCATGGCATCACCGACGGTGTACTGAAGCGTCCGCAAAAGGTCGACCTCCAAACCTTCGGGCCGAAGATTCAACAACTGCAACAGGCTCGATTGGCTGTCGCGGCCGAGAGTGAAAAGAAGGCCGGCGCCGCGTTTACGGCAAAAGCGGCTTCGGAAAAAGGAGCGACGAAGACGGAGTCCGGGATCGTCATCACCCCCATCAAGGCCGGCAACGGAGCCACTCCCAAGGCGACGGATACAGTGAAGGTCCATTACCATGGCACGTTGACCGATGGGACGGTCTTCGATAGTTCCATCAAGCGAGGGGAACCGGCGACATTTCCACTCAATAAGGTCATTAAGTGCTGGACGGAGGGAGTCCAACAGATCAAGGTCGGAGGGAAGAGCCGGCTTGTGTGTCCATCCAATCTCGCCTATGGAGACAGCGGCTCACCTCCTGTGATCAAGCCGGGATCGACCCTTGTATTCGAGGTTGAGTTACTCGAAATCGTGAACAACTAGACATCTTCGTTGCCGCCTCTTCTCGGAGAGGCGGCATCCATTCGTTCAATAACCCGCCGACCATCGCCATACTCATCCTCCCGTATCTCTGATGTTGAAATCTACAAGCCCCATCCAAACCGTCCCTCCCTCCCCTCTTCGTTGGCTGATTCTTGGGCTGCTCTTTGCCATCAGCGTCGTCACCTACATCGATCGCGTGAACATTTCCGTCACCGCCCGCCAGATGATGCCGGCATTGGGACTGACCGAGCAGGAGATGGGATTCGTCTTTTCCGCATTCGTCGTCGGGTACGCCTTGTTCCAGATTCCCGGTGGATGGCTTGGTGATCGCTGGGGCATTCGCATCGTCCTCATGGTGGCATTGATCTGGTGGTCCTGCTTTACCGCCTGGACGGCCATTGCCGCTACCTCATTTCTGGCCGGTCCGCTTGGAATCGTCGGTGCACTCGCCCTTGGCCGGTTTCTTCTCGGTGTCGGAGAGGCGGCGGCCTTGCCGACCTTCAATCGCGCCGTCACCGACTGGCTTCCCGCTCATGAGCGTGGCCTTGGCATCGGCATCGCGATCGGAGGAATCGGGATCGGTGCGGCAATCACCCCGCCGGTCACAGCGTGGATCATGGTCAACTATGGCTGGCAAGCGGCCTTTTATCTTTCAAGCGGGATCGGGTTCGGCCTCGCAGTCATTTGGTGGCTCTTGGCCGCGGATCGTCCACCACATCATCAATCGTACGCTCAGGCCAACACACCCCCGTCCACGATTCCACCTGCTCCAGCGCAACCTTCGATTCCCTGGACTCTCCTACGAAGGACACCGAGCGTGTGGTGGCTGATGCTGAGTTACGGATGCCTGGGCTATGTCGCGTATGTCTACATGTCTTGGTTCTATCTCTACCTCGTCAATGAGCGTGGCTTCAGTGTTCTACGAGGCGGATTGTTTGCTGCGGCCCCCTTCCTGGCCATTCTTGTATCCTGCCCTCTCGGTGGATGGGTCACCGATCGACTGGCCATAAGGCGAGGCGTCACCGAGGGCCGCCAGATTGTGGGTATGGCCGGGATGGGAATGGCCGCCGGCTCCATCGCGCTGGGGGCGGCAGCCGAATCCCCCTCCCTTGCCCTTGCTTCCCTATCACTGGGCGCCGGATGGCTGTATTTCACGGTCGGGGCCTATTGGTCTTCGACGAGCGATCTGTCACCGACCCATGCCGGCAGCCTCTCCGGTCTCATGAATATGGGAGCCAACCTCGGCGGGGCAATTTCACCGACGCTCACGCCGTGGATCGCCCAACAGTGGGGTTGGGGCGTCTCGCTCGGTCTGGCGGCTGCCGTTTCCCTCCTCGGTGGAATCATGTGGTTGCGCATCAGGCCTGGTGATGGACTTGCAAAAGACGGTGCTGAGTGCTGAGACGCGAGTACTGCGTGGTTACTTTCAGACACAGCACTCGGACTCAGCACTGCGTGCCGGACCTTGTCACCATGAAGACCGCCTTGTTACATTCATGACGATGGTACTTGAGTTTCGAAAGAAAGATCCCCGCGTCACGATCTCCACGAGATTCGGGGAGATCAAGATTCGCTTCTACCCGGACGCCGCACCTCGCCATGTAGAGAACTTCATCAATCTCGCCAAAATGGGATTCTATGACGGCACCACGTTCCATCGTGTGGTGCCGGGGTTCATCATTCAGGGCGGCGATCCATTGAGCAAGTCTCCCGACCGCACTCTCCACGGTACGGGCGGACCGGGATACTTTCTTTCTCCGGAGCCGAATGACCGCCCACATAAGCGCGGTGCGGTGTCCATGGCGAAAATGCCTCGTGAGAGCAATAGCACGCGCGACTTCAACGACAACGGCTCGCAGTTTTTTATCTGCGTCGGAGATAACAGCGGTCTAGATCGGCGCTACACGGTGTTTGGAGAAGTCTTTCGTGGGATCGAGGTTGTCGACAAGATTGTCAGCGTCCTTCGTGATGAGCGAGACAACCCGCTCGATCCGATCAGGATCACCATGACCGTGAAGGAATAGGTACTCAAGCGTCAGTGGACATTCCATGGGTGCACAGATCAATCATGTGAAAGGTACCATCCTCTCGGGAGCAGATTCAGCAGCCATCCGATCGGCAGGAAAGATCATCAGAACAGGTGGACTCGTCGCGTTCCCGACCGAAACGGTCTATGGACTGGGCTGCGATGCGATGAATGCCGACGCGGCCGCGAGGGTCTTCGAAGCCAAGCGACGTCCCCGGTTCGATCCGCTCATCGTCCACATCGCGGATCTCAAACAGTTGAACGTTGTGATCGAGTCTCTCCCACCTCTGGGCCATCGGCTTATAGAGACTTTTTGGCCCGGCCCGCTGACGTTGGTGTTGACAAAACAGCAGGCCATCCCGGATCTCGTCACTGCCGGACTTTCAACGGTGGCGGTCAGAATGCCCAACCATCCGGCCGCACAGGCGTTTATTCGGGAGGCAGGGACTCCGATCGCCGGCCCCAGCGCCAATCCATTCGGCTATGTCAGTCCGACGATCGCTCAGCACGTTGCCGATGGGCTTGGGAGTAAGGTGGATCTCATACTCGACGGCGGACCATGCCTCGTTGGGGTCGAATCGACGATCGTTTCACTGGTAGGACCAAAGCCGGAATTGCTGCGCCCGGGCAGCATCACCATCGAACAATTGAGCGCTGTCGTCGGTTCCCTTCGGCGATCGCCGCCTGTGAATCAGCAGCCGATTGCACCTGGTCAATTGCCGCGCCACTACGCAACACAGACGCCATTGACGCTCTTAGCCTCAGTAGGAGAGAGGCCGCTCCTGAAAGACAACGAACGCGTGGGTTTGCTGATCCACTCGCGAACAAGAGACGGCGACGATCGCTTCGCAGCCATTGAAGTCCTCTCTTCTACGGGTGATCTGAGGGAAGCCTCTCGCCACCTCTTTGCAGCGCTACGAAGACTGGACTCCCTTGGTCTGGATAGGATCTATGCGGAGCCTTGTAAAGAGGAAGGACTGGGGGTTGCCATCATGGATCGGCTGCGCCGCTGCGCGACGCCGTAAACAGATCTATTCTTCGTTGTCACACCCATTTCTCTCGTTGCACGTGACTCACCGCTACTTGGTGAGTCCGAGCGCTTTCACTGAAGCGCGAGCGGCAGTGCGGGCCTTGATGGCAGGATTGAGTAGTACTCCGGGGTCGGCGTGGACACCAATTTCGGCTACCTTCTTACACTGACGGATGACGTCATTGAGGGCTGCGATACCTTCCTCTCGGCCTGGATGCGACGTGGAGAGCTGTTTGATGAGCGATTCGGCATACCGTGTGGCCTCTGCACAATGGTGAATGATCGCCTTCGCATCGCCCATCCCGCCATGCGCCACCATATCTTCAGTATTTTGGAGTAAACCGTCCCGTTGGTCCCGAAGTGTTCGATCCATCTCACCTGCCGCTGTCATCGATGCCGCTGCAATCGAAACGCCGGTGGCAATGGCAAGCCCCATGCGCAACCACGTCATACGTACGCTGCATAATCGCAACATAGTTATTCCCACCCTCAATACCGCCCTTTCGGATCGATGACGGACGAAGTGAGGTCGCGATAAAGCTTGTGAAACGCCTCGGTGCTTAGCGTAGGGTCCTGTAATGTGGTCAGCGTGTCCTGACTGATGGGATACTCGACGGTATCGTCATAATTCGAGGAAGCAATCGTGATAAACCTGGGAGGAAACAGGCGCTCCGGCAGCAAGATGCCGACTCCTCCGTTGTATTTGATCGCCAATCGGATCGCCTCTCTCGCTTTATCGGCCGGGACATCTCGCCCCAATCCGATATTCTGTGGTGGTTGTCCCATCCGGGCAAACTGAAAATGCACATTGGTCAGTCCTGCTTCAGCAAACTCACGCTTAAGCTCCGCTTCACGGGCGCGATACTG
>JBBIKN010000173.1:0-5606 GCA_037445435.1 Nitrospira sp.
TGAAGCTCGTGTCCCGGATGATCACTTGGTGCCACGCCGCATCCTGCTCCAGCGTATAGCTGCCCGCATAATACACGCCCCAGATGTAGCACACCAACCAGCCCATCCAGTAGAAGTACCGCTTCAATTCAAGTTTTGGGTCGAGATTGGCCAAATTTCGGTCCCGTGTGGTCCAAATCCATCCGATCGTGACTGCAAAGAACAGCGCGTTGGCGATGATGTTAAACCGCCACAGCCCCATCCACACTGAGTCAAACTCCGGCGTCATCGAGTCTAAGCCGTGCGAGTACCCGAAGGCTCGCTGATACAGCACCCAAAAGATTCCAATGGACAACATCGCAAACCAGCCGATCTTCACCGGCCTCGAATCGTACCACTGCGAGACGTCATACCCTCTATCACTTGATGCCGCCATAGCTAAAACCTCCTTAAATAATAAATAATTAAATTAACTTGAACCTTAGATTATAAAGGTCTTTGCATCAATAGGCCCTTCACAAACGGCCTGAAATCCGCCTGAATCGCTTTGATTTGGAAAACTCATAGCCGATCAGAACAAGGAGAAGTAGAACAGTCAGAGGCCCGAGAGCTTTTCGCGCGACCGTCGCATAATCGACCTGCTGTACTCGTAGTAAGTAAGATGATGGGCTGAACCCTTCCGGCATAATGATGAGCTTGTACAGACCCTTCATCAACTTGGCCTCCCCCCTCACGACTCCATCCGGATGGATTGCCGGCGGCCAGTAGGCGACTGTCTCGTCTTCTGCGGTCTCGTTGAGCCCTCTCACGACCCGCACTCCCACCGGCATGTAACGCAGGCCTGGATCCACCAAATCGACGACGAGAAAGGTATCACCTTCACCGGGAATCTCCGTGCAATACTGAGCCCTCGCTTCATTCTGCGGCTGATACGCGTTGAAATGAACGAGATTCCCTCCTACCCGCCGGACACAGGTGTCCTCTTCAATCGCTACATTCCCATGAGCAGCTGCTACCCCTGGGATAAGGACAGCAAGAAATCCGAGCGCCCTGATGGCTCGATAGGAACGGAATCTTGGCTTCATTCTGATTCTATGGAAACTCAACGGCACCATGGACATCGCACCAGCGATGAGGCCCACAGCAGCCACTGTAATGAATAGCGTCGTCATGCACCTTCACCCCCTTCCGCTAAAATCTTACTCTCGGGGAGATGAAGGCCACATTAGAAGATCATGAAGAATTGTTCATGATCCTGTGCAGATCGCATAACAGAACTCTCAAAGAACCCGACCTTTCGTCGGCTCACAAGCCTCATCAGGGCTCAACTCGGCAATTATGACATCGCTACTCTGCTCGCCAACTGGGGAAATCCCTGATTCCCACCTTGCATCAGGTCAGTCATCTGTGGAAGCCGGAGGTAAGAATGCAACGTAACGGATAAGAAGCTCGGTTTATGCGACGTCCTGCGAAGGATGAGAGGAACTCATGAATGAGATCGGTCTACATTCCGGTGAGAAGCCGGTTCTTGATCTAACCACACATCACCCTCGGGCTGATCACTTATCCTTGATGCCAAGGACGTGAAATCAAAGAGTCGAGGATCCATCAAGAGCGACGGCGCGACGTTGGTCAATGCAGCAGCGATACTGTCCATACAACCGGGCGACTCCCGTTCCCACTGCTGAAGCAACACCTTCACTTTCTTTCGTTTTAAATCCTCTTGAGAACCGCAGAGATCACAAGGAATGATCGGAAAGGCCCTGAGCTCCGCATACCGTGCGAGGTCGGTCTCTTTGACGAGCGCCAATGGTCGGATGACGATGTGTCGTCCATCTTTTGAACGCAGCTTCGGTGGGATGGCCTTCAGCTTGCCCGTATAGAAGAGATTCAAGAACAAGGTTTCAATAATGTCGTCGCGGTGGTGACCGAGCGCGATCTTTGTGGCGCCGAGCTCAGTCGCCATGCGATAGAGATGTCCTCGTCGTAACCGTGAACATAACGAACACGTTGTCTGTCCCTCTGGAATCAGTCGCTTCACGATCGAGTAGGTATCGCGGGATTCAATATGGAACGGAATTCCTCGACTCGTCAGATACTGTGGAAGTACATGTTCCGGAAAGCCCGGTTGCCGTTGGTCGAGGTTGACCGCGATCAGCTCAAACTGAATCGGCGCTCGGCGCTGCAGAACGAGCAGGATATCCAGTAAGCCATAACTATCTTTACCGCCCGACAGACACACCATGACCTTGTCGCCGTCTTCAATGAGCCGGTAACCGGCAATGGCCTGCCCTACCAGCCGACACAGGCGCGTTTGTATCTTCTCCGTGGCTTCGTCTAATTTAGGCGTTGATGTTGGAGCAGGCGGGACGATCATAACAAGATTGTAGCGGCTCCATTGCGGTCCTGTCGACGGTATCACGCGTAGAAAGAAAGTAACCGAGCCGTCGAGGTTCTCCCTGATTGGGAACCTGATATCGAGGAAGCGCAGGCATATGTGGAGTCGGTCATCGACCACATTTGGGAATCCATACCCACGCTGATGACACGACTCCCATATTTTCAGGAAAGCCGGCGGCCTATGAGACCGTAGCGTCGGTTCAAACTGGAACCGTTTGGGCAAATTTCTGCTCGTCCCCCTCTCGTCGTTCCTGAGAGAGCATCCCGTCAGCCGCCATGTACACTGCATGCTATATTTTCCATGAGCGGCACAATTCGCACATTTCAGAGGCTTGCCTTTCATGAACCGTATGGATGCCGATGTCCTGAAGACACCCGTCATCGGACAAGACGATCCCAAATGGGCCGCCTGGTCGGACGAGGCACTGTTGGATCTCTCGATGTGTGACCTGCACGTCGGGCTGAAGGGAGGATTCCTTGAACAACCCATCGCCGAGTTGACCCAAGAGCTGGAGCACCGCGGGTTGCTGTTTCGCCCGCACTTCTGGCTCTCCAATGAGTGGTTTACTCCCGATGGAGTTCCCGGCATCGCCGTTCCCTTCTACCTGGCCCATCCTCGGCTGGCAAAACTCGAACAGGCCCAAATGTTGGAAGTAGAAGGCGGGACCACGGAATGGTGTTTGCGCATTCTTCGCCACGAAGCAGGCCATGCGATCGAAAATGCCTACAAACTCCGTCGGCGCAAGACGCGCCGGCACGTTTTCGGCAAATCTTCTCAACGATACCCGATGTACTACTCTCCCCGACCCTATAGCCGAAGTTTCGTCCGCCACTTGGACTTGTGGTATGCCCAAAGCCACCCGGACGAAGACTTCGCCGAAACCTTCGCGGTCTGGCTGACGCCGGACTCCCTGTGGGAAGAACGGTACCGGGGATGGCCCGTACTCAAGAAGCTCAAGTATGTCGATGGACTGATGAAGGAACTCCGAGGGGTCGCACCCGCCGTGACCACCCGCGAAGAAGTCGATCCACTCCCGAGCTTAAAAAAAACCCTTCGCGAACACTATGAACGTAAGCGGAGACATTATGGAATCGAACGACAGTTGCAGTACGACCCGGACCTCAAACGGTTGTTCTCCAGTATGCCTGGCCATGCGAGTAAACCGAGCGCTGCCACCTTTCTGAACCGATTTCGTCGAGAAGTTCGACGGAAGGTTGCCGGTTGGACCGGCGAATATCAATACACCATCGATCAGGTCCTTGAAGACATGATCCAACGATGCCGTGAACTGAATCTTCGGGTTCCCGTCGCGGAAGACCAGGCCAAGCTCGATTTCACCATTCTTCTGACCGTTCATACCATGAATTTTTTGCGAAGCGGACGACACCGGGTGGCCCTATGAAGCGACTACGGGTGCTTGTCCTCATGCATGAAGACCTCGTACCTCCCGACCAGACGAACGGCCACGACTTGAAAACCGTGGAGTGGCGGACCGAATACGACGTCATCTCTACGCTGAAGAAACTGGGTCACGAAGTACACCCGTTAGGGGTCAAGAGCGATCTTGGCGTAATCCATGCCGCCATAGAGAATTGGGAGCCGGACATCGCCTTCAATCTCTTGGAAGAGTTCGACGGCGTGGCCGTCTATGATCAGCATGTCGTGTCGTACCTCGAACTCTTGCACTTGCCCTATACCGGCTGTAATCCGCGCGGACTGATGTTGGCGCGCGACAAAGCGTTGACGAAGAAGGTGCTGTCCTTTCACCGAATCCCGTTTCCCGAATTCATCGAAGTGCCACAAGGACGTACGGTGAAGCGGCCCAAATGGCTCTCCTTTCCGTTGATCGTCAAATCGGTCAACGAAGAGGCTTCGTTGGGCATCTCTCAAGCCTCAATCGTCGAGGACGACGACAAACTGAGTGAACGCGTCGCATTTATACACAACAGCGTGGGGAGCGGAGCACTGATCGAACGGTATGTCGAGGGCCGCGAGTTCTACGTGGGGGTCATCGGGAACGGACAGCTGCACGTGCTCCCTGTGTGGGAACTCATCATGGACAAGCTGCCGGAAGACGCCAAACGCATCGCAACCGAACGGGTGAAATGGAGCAGAAAGTATCAGCAGAAGTACGGCATCACCTCACGCGAAGCCGACAATCTGCCGGAGGGCAAGACCGAAGAAATTCAAGATCTGGCCAAGCGGGTGTATCGGGCACTCGGACTCAGCGGCTATGCGCGAATCGATATGCGGATGGACGCCGAAGGACAACTCTATGTCCTCGAAGCCAACCCCAACCCACAGATCGCGGAAGATGAAGACTTCGCCGATTCGGCCAAGAAGGCCAACTATCAATACAAAGAGCTACTCCAAGAACTCTTGAACGTCGGCCTTCGCTGGCGACCCGCCAAAGCCGCGTAAATTCACCGTGGCGCTCATGGCGAGCGTGGTATTAGAAATGACTCCTGATCTCTTCTGTGCCACAAGTCTTCATTCTTTGCCGGTCCCGCTGCTCACCCACATCTTTCCAGGCGGTTGGATTTCCCTCATTATCTTGAGCAGTTCGCCTCTCCGTGAAATAGTGAGGTTACGGTTTGCGTCTGACTCCGCCGACACCGATTCCCTTCTTTGTCACAGAGGGAGATTGCTATGATGCCTTCACTCAAGGCTTTTCGACGTGCGGTGTTGCTCTCATCCTTGCTGGTCTTGGCGACAGGCTGCGCCCAATCAGTCGTGCCGGGACATTTATCACAAGAATCTCTCGGGATTGGGATCGTCTCTGGAACATTGGGCGAACAACAACGTGTGGCGCTGTGTGCTGGAGAGCCGTCCTCTCTCTCGGTGGTGGGCCAAGTACAAGCCTTGGAAGGGGGCGCGTACCTGATCCGGGACACCCAAGGTCGGGAAATCCGTGTTCCGCATGACGAGAACACCAGAATCGACCGACCGGCCCATGTGGGCGACCGCATCCAATCCTGGCTCGATCGCCAGGGCCGCGCCGTGCTGATCCGGAGCCTCGATGGGAATGGGCGATAGCATTGGCATTTTTAAATAGAGATGAATTGACCGAACCTCATACCATTCGACAGTCTTCTAATGATAATGACGGGCGACCCCTTAGCACCTCACTGCACAGGACAAGACTTGTCATTCAAATCTAAGCTCTCTAAGTCGATACTCATGCTTGAATCTGGAGTCGCCTTGAGCAGATTAAGGTCACCACTAG
>JBBIKN010000174.1:0-5603 GCA_037445435.1 Nitrospira sp.
GTGATGACGGCGGCGAGTTCATGCAGCAACTGTTCGGTCTCGCTCCATCCGAGGCAGGCATCGGTAATGGAAACGCCATGAAGCAGTGGCACACCTTCTTTCCACGCTTGTTTGCCGGGATTCAGGTTGCTTTCGAGCATGAAGCCCATGATGGTGTGACGGCCTTCGCGGAATTGCCGGAGCACCTCATGGGCGACCGAGCTTTGGCGGGTATGATCCTTGTTGGAGTTGTCGTGCGAACAGTCGATCATGATCGGCCGTGCGATGCCTTCGCAGGCAACCGCGGCTTCCGCTCGGGCGACGTGTTCGGTTTCGTAGTTGGTTCTCCCGCCTCCGCCGCGAAGCACGATGTGCCGATCGGGATTGCCCATGGTCTTGATGATTGCCGTTTGGCCGTCGGCGTTGATACCGACAAAGTGGTGAGGAGCGCGGGCGGAAATCATCGCGTTCACGGCAACTTGCAAGCTGCCTTCGGTCCCATTCTTGAATCCGACTGGCATGGAGACCCCGCTCGCCATTTCGCGATGGGTTTGACTTTCGGTCGTGCGGGCGCCGATCGCCGCCCAACTGATGAGGTCGGCGATGTATTGCGGACTGATCGGGTCAAGCAGTTCCGTTCCGCAAGGGAGACCCAGTTGATTGATTCGAAGAAGAATCGATCTTGCCAACTCCATCCCCGTCGCAATGTCGCAGGTGCCGTCGAGGTGCGGGTCGTTAATGAGGCCTTTCCAGCCGATGGTGGTTCGTGGCTTTTCAAAGTATGTCCGCATGACGATCAGGAAACGGTCATGCAGGGCATCGGCAACCGGTTTCAATTTGGCGGCATATTCATAGGCGGCTTCGGGGTCATGGATGGAGCAAGGGCCGACGATCACCAGGAGGCGATCTCGGTCCTGTCCATGGAGGATTCGTCGGATTGCTTCTCGGGTTTCAACGACGAGCGCCGCCGCTTGATCGGTAATGGGTAGTTTGGTCTTGATGGCGCGGGGCGAAGGGAGCGCCTTAATCTCAATGACGTGTTGATTGTCAATGGGCCTATTCATCACTTGTCGTGTCCGTGGATGGTCCCAACTAGCTAGCTTTTAAAGGGGGATCAATGTACCGAATCATGCCAGAAAAGTCCATACCGGTTGCTGATGGGGCTGGATTGAATCATCTGACGACTCATTTTGGCGGTTCTTGCAATTCCGACCATTGGATGCTTATTCTACGGCCATGTTTTTGAGACGACTCAGAAATCTCTCCTCGTTACTCCACTCCGGAGTGGCGGTGGGGATGATCTGTATCATTCTGGGGCTGGCCCCGTTTGCCGTCGCTCAGGATGTCCACCACGAGTTAGCTGCTGCTGATACGGACGGCCATGAACATTCGGACACCGACATCTGTCAGTGGGTTCAGCACCATATCGCCGGCTCGGCTGATCTCGATGTTCCACGATTGGCCTTTTGCGACATAGCTCGGCAGCACGATTTACCAACCGAATTGATTCTGCTATCGGCCGCTCCTTCGCTCGTCGGACCTTCTCGCGCTCCCCCACAAGTATAGCCGAACAGCTACAGCAAGCCGTCAGGATGGTTGATAGGCCGTGAGGCCAAGCACGCCTAGCCCATCCGTTTGCTCGGTTATTCCAGTATTTGTGACGAGGAGGGCATGATGTACTCAGTCATGAGACGTGTCTCGGATGCATGGTTGATATTGATCACAGTGATTGCGGTATGGGGGATTTCGCCGGCCGTACAAGCCGAGGAAAGGGACCAGACCCGGACGATCAAGGGCGTCGTTCAAAACCAAGATCTCCGACGAGTGCCGCAGGCAGTCATTGAAGTGAAGAGTCAAGACGGCGAAATCGTATCATCCGTGGTCTCCAACGATGCCGGTGAATTCAAGATTTCGGTCCCGGATGGAGGTACGTATTCCGTCAGCGCTGTGCAAGAAACCTATCGAAGCGAATATATCGTGTTGACATTGGGAGAAGAGCCGCCGAAGCCGGTGACGCTCACCCTGTCGAAGACCAAGGAAGTGGCGCTTGAAGTGGTCTCGCCCTTGCCGCCCATCCAGACCAAAGCGTCCAGCGAGACCTATTCGCTGAGCCGGAGGGAAATCGAAGTCCTTCCGCGCGGGAACAACATCAATTTGGAAGATCTGTTGTTAACGATTCCAAGCGCGGCGTATGGGTCTCTGAAACAAGTCCACATCCGTCAAGATCATGCGAATCTTCAGTTCCGTATCGACGGCGTTCCTATTCCGGACACGATATCTTCCACGTTTTCGGATGTCATTACGCCCAGAGCCTGGGAGCGGGCCGATATTGTATTGGGCGGAATGGAAGCTAATGTGGGCAACAAAACGGCCGCGCTGATCGATATTACGACGAAGAGCGGCACGAAGCCGGGATTTGGATCGGTCCAGATGTTCGGCGGCTCGAACAAGACGATCAATCCATCATTCGAGTATGGAGGCACGATCGGCGAGAAGTTCCGCTACTATTTCTTGAACAGCCATCTGGCAACGAGTCGGGGCATCGAGCCGCCGACGCTCGGCCATTCGATTTTTCATGGCCAAAGCGAGCGAAACCAGACGATGTTCCGCGGCGACTATCAGCTGGACAACAACAATAACTTCACTTTGTTATTCTTGAACTCCATCGCGAAATATCAGATCCCGACGTCCCCCGGACTGGAGGCGAACCCGACGATTCTCGGCTTGTTGCCCGGAGGATTTACGCCGGTGCCGTCGGAAATGGTGGATGAAAACCAAAAGGAAAACAACCAATACGGCCACCTGGTGTGGCGGCGCGACATCAACACCAAAAACTTTTTCAGCTTGGCTGGGTATTTCCGTCACACAAGGGCGACATTTAGGACAGATCCATTGAATGTCCTCGCCTATGTGCCGGAAGTAGAAGAACCCTTTTCGGCCGGGAGCCAAGACCGTATCGGCTATTCCGGTGGTGTGCGCATGGATTACACGTATGTGCATAGCAAGGAACACTTGATTAAAGCTGGGTTCCAGATAGATCGGACCCAAGCGATCAACAAGACCAGACTGTTTACCTTTCTCGATGACGGCGCGGGAAATCCGACAGGAGGCGTGATCAATGCCGGCGGCGACAACCGGCTCGTCGGGTGGCGACAGGAGTTCTGGATTCAAGACCAGTGGTCGCCGAATGAACATTGGACCTTTAACCTCGGGGTCCGCGCGGATGTCGTGCAGTATCAGCGTGACGAAGCACAAATCAGCCCGCGGATTGGTGTGACCTACCGCTACAATCCGGCCAACGCCTTTCACGCGTACTATGGCAGGCTATTTACCCCTCCGAATCTCGAGAGAGTTGCCTTTACCAGCTTGAATACCGAGGGAACGAAGGCGAATCCGGAGGATACCACCGATAATCAGCCGCGGGCCGAGCGGGCCCATTACTTTCAAATCGGCAGCGTTCATGCACTCACGGACTGGGCGACCCTCCAGCTCACGGGGTATTATAAGCTGGCCAATTATCTTTCGGATGCACACCAGTTAGGTACGACTCCCTTGCTGAACCATATTGCTTTCGAGCGAGGATGGACCAGAGGTGCCGATGCCGCGCTCAAGATCTGGTTCATGGAAAATTTGACGGGTCGCGGCAACATCGCCTGGGGACAGTGTAAGGGCTATGGCTTGCAATCCGGGCATAATCTGGTACACGGTGAAGAACTCGCCGATATCAATTCTCCGAGCGGAGTCCATTGTGACCATCAGCAGACCGTCACCGCTTCCGGAGTGCTGAGTTATCGATTGTTCGAGCGAACGACCATCACAGGGCAGGTGCTGTTTGCCTCAGGGCTCAGGACGGCTGAAGAAGGCGCCAAGACCAACTCGACCCATAGCCCATCGTACACGATCTATAACTTTTCCATCGCGCACGTCATTCCATTGCCCTGGCATGATCAGAAACTGCTGCTGGGGTTCGATATCGTCAATGCGCTGAATCAAAAGTATTTCATCAACCAAGGGGAAGGTAGTATCGGCCTCGGCGTGGCCCATGCTGGGATGCCGCGGTCGTTCTTTTTCCGCGGGCAGTGGTTTTTCTAGTCGGATGCTGAAACGGGCCATCAACTGCGTTCTCGGCTCGTGCGAATCCTCAACGTACCCCAGAGGGCACGCCTCCGGTTCGCACATCGCCTGCGGCCTTGTTGAGTGGCCCGTTTGAGCATCCGATCATCGATCGCTTAGAATGGGATGTATGAAACTGATTGTTAGAACACTCTGTACCGTTATCTTGGCGTGGCCGGCTGTGTCCTATGCCGTGGTCGGCGACGACGCCACGCATGAAAGCGATCATCAGGAAGATGTCCTGGAGTTGCCCGAGGTGCATGTCCACGGACTGCCTCTCAATAAAGACCAACAACTGGGTCCTGTCGCTAAATCTACTCCTTGGCCGGCGATTCCAGCCTCGCTTAACGGCCAGGAGATCGATGATTGGATGAAGGCCCGTCTGCTCGTCTCCAAGCACGCCAAGGTGACCGTCGTGGTGTTGGAACCGTGCAAGCATCGAGAACTCACGACTGCCGGGGTCAATGCGCTTGGAAAATGGACCTTCGATCCTCAAATGAAGGGAGACGATCCGGTTGACGGCGAACTCACGGTGAGAATTCATTTCCGCACGCGGTGAACATTGCCGCGACCATTAGAACCAGGAGTGGGGCCACCCCATATCCAACTGCTCTTAGTTGAAAACGAGGCGACGCCGTTGGTGACTTGTTGTGCAAGGCATGACTGAGTCGAGGCATATCGCTAATTGTCCTCATCATCGTTCCAACGACTCCCGCTCGCTTTTGTAATCTGCTCAAACAATCAGTATCATTTCGATACTGCAGTACAGGTCTAAACTGGCCAAAACTAGGCGCAGTGAGATGAACTCTACCGCACTAGAATCGTTCACATTTTGGACGGGAATAGCTACTGTAGGGTTCGCTCTGGTTGGTGCCTTGTGCGGCGGCCTGTATGTTTGGTTCTCCTCCAAGATCAATTCTTTGAAAGAGGAGATGAACTTGGCGGAGGAGTCAAGAACCATCTCCCATCTACAACAGCCCGCGGTTTGGACCGGAAAAATATCCGTCGGTTTGACCGCAGCGGGTGCGTTCTTTGGCTGCTTGTATTGGTGGTTCTCTTTCACGGTCAGTGACATGAAACAAGAAGCCCGTCTGCATTTTGAGAGGGAATATACAGCGAAGATGAAAATGGCGGAGAGTGAAGTATCGAAGGCACGCGAGGAAGCGACGAAGGCGCTAGCGGATGTAGCTGCTGCAAACGAGCGCACTGGAAGATTGGAAGCGAAGGCGGCCGGCTTTCGAGAGCGAGCGGCTCGAGCAGAGTACATGATTCAAGCTGCCGAGGCGCAGTTAGAGGAAGCGAAGAAGGAGGCGGCACAGGCGAGTGAAGGAACAGCCAAAGCACTAGCTGAAACTGCGGTCACCAAGGAGCGCGCGAGCAGACTAGAGGTTGAGGCGGCGGCGCTTCGGGAGCGTGCAGTTCAAGCAGAAGCGAGCTTATAAAACTCAAAGAACGAATCAAACGGAGAACGATTTCAGATATGCAGCGCGCTCGCTTACTGCACGATCTGA
>JBBIKN010000175.1:0-5533 GCA_037445435.1 Nitrospira sp.
GACCACAACATATTGAGGGCATCCTGACTTAAGCGGAGATGCAAGAGCCGGCTAGCCTTCTTTTGGCGACGGCGTCCATGGAGGTTTTTCTAGGAAGTCGTCGCCGGGTTGTCCTTAGTAACACACAATCTTCTCACCAGAGAAATTCGACAGGTATAACCTGTCGCCACAGTCTCTAGCGACCCATTCCTCCCTAAAACTAAACGACGGCTTGTTAAAGTCCTAGGCAAGCCGGTTGCCACTAGGCGATGCCTCGCATAGGATTTCATTGATGGAGCCCATTGTCGCCACATCGTCTCACGAAAGGTTGGTCATGAGGTACAAACAGATGCTCGCGCTTTGCGCTGCGGCGTTTCTTGGTGGAATAGTCGGTGGCCTGTTCGTCACTCAGTTACTGGTACCAAGACCAGTTGAAGCGCAAAAACTCAATGGAGTGAATGCCGAGGAATTCTTACTGTTGGACTCGAAAGGGAAGGCTCGGGCAGGTCTCGGATTGGATGAGAATGGTGATGTCGGACTCGTACTTAGAAGCAAGGACGGCAATCGTACCCTCACCCTTTCTCCTGACGATCCGTCGGTTATCAAATTGGTCGAGCAGGGAGGCCGTATTCTCTGGAGAGCGCCGTAACCGTCCGTGCGAAGAGGAGAAACGCCGTCAGACCGCTTTTCGGACTAGTCCGGAACGTAAGCAGCGCGTGCAGACGCGGATACGTTTATGACTCCCACCAACTATCGCGCGGACAGTTTGAAGGTTGGGGTTGAACACGCGCCTGGTCTTGTTGTTGGCGTGACTGACATTATTGCCCGATACGGGTTTCTTTTGGCAAAGTTCACACATCCATGCCACGGTCGTTCTCCTTCTTTCCTGAATAAGCCAGATTAAAATCGATAGATACTACCACAGCTGAAGGGATAGCCACAAGCACGAGCGGTACTCCCGAGCGGTACTTCCATGACCAGCAGATGGAAGTACCGCTGCGAAGGCGACACGGGGATGATCGACGGTGATGACGTTCACGACGTTCGTGGTATTTGAGATGTGCAATGAGCGACAGATTGAGACCATCCGACTACGACCGAGCTTGACAAGTTTTGTCACTCTCTCCTATTGTGCTGGCCACGATAAACTCTGAGTAAGGGAAGAGGGTGCGAATCCCTCGCGGTCCCGCCGCTGTCAATGGGGACGAAACCCGTCGAGGCCACTGTTGGAACGAGGTCACCGACCTTCCAGCAATCAGCAGGTAGTTATCCGCTGAGTGCGGTAAGCCGGTAACTTCCGTGGAGATGGGAAGGCACGGGGAGTAGGACGAACCATGAGCCAGAAGACCTGCTCGGAGAGCTGACCGTTGTTCCCTCGAGGCTGGGGAGCGGGTGAGGATGAAAAAGCGGGAGCAATCCTCAGGGTCTATTCATCAGACCTTGAGGATTTTTCTTTTGTACCAAACGCAACGATACCGCACCGTCATAGGCCTTTGGCTACTGGTGGCGCTGTTGGTATTGCTGACACCGGCCGCTGAATGTGGACAAGGAAGTGATGGCGAGATGAAGCGACGGCAACAAGGAATCCTCACCGGCATGCCTTTTATGGCGCATGTCTCGTCGCGATCGTTTGTGGATGATGCCGGGCATCGAATCTACTTCGCCAAGCCACCGGCCCGCATCGTGTCGCTTGCTCCAAGTATTACCGAGATGCTGTTCGCGCTCGGGTTGGATGAACAGATCGTCGGCATCACCGAATTTTGCGACTATCCTCCGGCAACAAAGTCCAAAACCAAGGTGGGGTATTCCAATCCCAGTGTGGAAGCCATCATTGCATTGAGACCGGAAGTGGTGCTTGCGCCCAAAGACTTTCTCCGCCCCGCGTTCCAGGTAAAGCTTGAACAGCTCAAAATTCCCGTATTCGTGCTGGATGCTCACACATTGGAGGATATCCCTCTTCAGATCCATACATTGGGACAGATGTTTGAGAAGGCTTCCGCGGCTCATGCCGTGACTCAGCTCATGCGTCAGCGTCTCGCTGAGATCAGACGCAAGGTCGAGGCCCTGCCTACCAGACGTGTTCTGTATGTCCTCAATAGCCAGCCGTTGATTACCGTGGGCCCGGGAAGTTTCATCCATCAGATGATCGGCCTTGCGGGAGGGATCAACATTGCCACTCAGACAAACGTGGCCTATCCAAGACTGAGCATGGAGTCGGTGCTGAAGGAAGATCCGGAGGTGCTGATTTTCCCGAGCGGTGAAGTGGAAACGGTACCCCGCAGCGAGCAACAGCAGTGGCGGCGATGGGACTCGCTTTCGGCCGTTAAACAGCGGCGCTTCCATGAAGTCTCGTCGAGTCTGTTGAACCGCCCGGGACCTCGAGTTGTTGAAGGCTTGGAACAACTCGCCCGAGCCATCCATCCGGAAATCTTCAGTTCCAGCGAGGGCGCTCTTCATCCATGAGGGTCCGTTGAAACAGCTTCCAGCGATGATTCAGCCTGGTTCCTGCACTGATGCCTTGTCCCACGAACCCGACCGTCTGGCCTCTCACGGCGCAATCCTCACAAATTTACGTTGGATGACGGCACTTGGAATTCTTAGTCTTACGACCATTGTGGTGAGCCTGGTGTGTCTCCACTTCGGCGCCCAACCGATGGCGTATGGTGAGATTCTGCGAGTGTTGTTTGACGCGGTGAGTCACAAGGACGGCACTGATGAGGCGTCGGATATTGCAAGAACCATTCTGCTGCAGGTTCGATTGCCCCGAATTCTGCTGGGCTTTTTGGTCGGCTGTTCCCTGGCATCAGTAGGTGTCGCCCTGCAGGCGCTCTTACGGAATCCTTTGGCCGACCCCTACGTGCTTGGCGTCTCCAGCGGAGCGGCGCTTGGAGCGGCGGTGGGGGTCTTGTTTGGAGTGGGAACCGGATTGCTCGCAGAAACTGCCTTGCCGGCCTGTGGATTTGCCGGTGGATTGCTGGCGCTCGTCGTCATCTATCGGATGGCTGCCACCTACGGACAGCTGCCGATCCACAGTCTGTTGTTGACCGGGGTGATTCTCAACGCCGTCTTTTCAGCCTTGATTATGTTCATTACGTCGATCCTCGAGCCGAATCGTTCATATGGCATGATGGCCTGGTTGATGGGAACGCTCACCGCTCCAACTTACAGCAGCCTGTTCGGGCTCGTTCTCTATCTTGTGATCGGTCTCTTCTTGCTCTTCAGTCAGATGCGCGTCCTCAACATCCTGACGTTAGGGGAAGAATCCGCTCGCACACTGGGCATCGATACCGAACGGGCGAAACGCTTTCTCTTTGTGTTGACGGCATTGGTGACGGGTGCGGTCGTGTCCGTCAGCGGAATGATCGGCTTTATCGGCATGATCGTTCCCCACGCCGTCCGTTTGATTCTCGGTGCCGATCATCGATTACTCCTTCCTGCATCAGCTTTGGTCGGAGGCACCTTTCTCATGGGCGCCGACACTGTGGCTCGGACGCTGATCGCACCGACGGAGATACCTGTCGGCATTATCACCGCTCTGGCTGGCGGGCCGTTTTTTGTGTACCTCTTACTCTGGCGAAAAGATCGCTTGGTATGAGTGAGACGAGTCACAGTCGAACTGCCCAAACGATGAGTCGCGAATCAATGCGTGTCCTACCGGGCAGCCACGCCTACGATGTCCAGTCTGTTCGGTTCCGTTATCAGTCGAACGAATCCCATGCGATCAGCTGGATTCTCGATAACCTCTCCTTTCACGTTCAAGAACGTGAGGTGCTGGGTATTGTCGGTCCGAATGGATCCGGGAAAACTTCCTTACTGAAAGTGCTGGCGCGGTTGATGACTCCACAACAGGGTCGTATCGACTTGTTCGGACAGGACATGGCGACGACGGCTCAACAAGAGATTGCCTGTATGGTAGGAGTCGTGCCGCAGGATACGCAGATTCTCTTTCCTTTTACCGTAGCTGAAACCGTGCTGATGGGGCGCTTTCCCCATCGGCCTCGAGACCGATGGGCCGGTGGATTTGGATGGGAAAGCCGAGAAGACGTGGCGATCGCTGAACAGGCGATGATCACGATGGACATAGTCCATTTGGCTCATCGGGTGGTGACGAGCCTCTCCGGTGGCGAACGGCAGCGGACTGTAATCGCTCGAGCACTTGCCCAGACGCCGATGATCTTGTTGCTCGACGAGCCGACCGCGTTTCTCGACCTGGAACATCAGATTGAGATCAGTTCGGTGTTACGCAGGTTGAAAGATGAGCGTGGCTTAACGGTTGTCCTTGTGTCCCATGATTTGAATCTGGTGAGCCAGTACTGCGACAGGATCATGTTGTTGGATCGTGGACGGATCGTACGTCTTGGTGACCCCGCCGAGGTCATCGAGCCGGAGGTGTTGGAATCCGTGTATCGCTGTCGAGTGTTGGTCGATCCTCATCCCGGTTCTGGGCTGCCTCGTGTGACGCTTCCCGGCCGCCCTGCGTCCGGCAGAACATGATATGAAAACGGGAACAATCGCGCTGCTTCATCTTGAGACGGTTCCGGGAGCAATCGAACGGAATCAGTACGTCATCGTCGAAGCCATCAAGCATGCCGCGGCAACCGGCGCGGAGTGGATCGTCACGCCGGAGCTCGCGGTCTGCGGACTTCAGTTTGCGCACATCGTCGGTTCGGATTGGATACAGCCGCAACCGGACTTTTGGATGCAACAGGTCTGCAAGCTAGTCAAGCTATTGAAACGAACCGTATTTCTCGCGTGCCCGGAGCGGGACGGCAGTCGGCTCTATAATACGGTGTTTGTCATCGGCCCGACCGGTGAGATTCTGGGAAAGCATCGCAAGATCAACGTCGTGAGTGATTCACTATCATGGTCGAGTCCCGGCGACAGGGTCGTTCCGATCGAGTGCGATGGAATCAAGGTCGGCGTTCTCATCTGCAGCGATGTCTATACCTCGAATATCGCCCGAGCGCTTAAATTTCAAGGCGCGCAGATGCTCGTGTCCCCGGCATCATGGGGTCCAGGCATTCACGGCCCGAATGGGGAATGGGAGCAGCGGACCCATGAAACAGGACTTCCGTTGATCGTCTGCAACCGAACCGGCGCGGAGAAGACGCTGGATTTTTGGAAGGCTCCGAGTTTGGTCGTGCAGAACGGGACCCGTCTGCTTGCACACACGTCCAAGAAATCCGCCGTGTTGACATTCAACTGGGATTTCGACGCCATGAGACTGCGTTCTGCCAAGTATTCCATTGACTACGTTCGACAGTAATCCGACGGTGATTGTCGAGATGACAGTGGAGCGGGTTGGTAGCCTTCAATGAGTCGATACAGACTGATCTCAGCGGGAAGAGAGGCACCCCTCTCCTGCGTAGGAATTAGGGTGCGCAACAATTATTCTGGAGGGATTCTTTAGGATCATACCGTCAGCGACGGGGAAGATGGTGAAAATCCATCACGGTGCCGCCACTGTAAGCGGGGAGTGACTCTGCACGATGCCACTGTGTGCCTCGGCACACGGGAAGGCGCAGAGATAACGACGAGCCGCAAGTCAGGAGAC
>JBBIKN010000176.1:0-1390 GCA_037445435.1 Nitrospira sp.
CTAAGTTGCCGGCGATATCCACCCCGGTCACCTCGATGCCGTCCTTGGCCGCCATCAGCGCCAGTTGACCGGACCCACAAGCGACATCCAGCAGCTTGCAGCCTGGCGCAATGTTCAAGCGTTCGTAAAACTCCCGTGCACCGCCTTCCATGTACCGTGAAAATCGATCGTAGTCTCCCGCTGTCCAGATCGATTTGAGCCGAGCCTTTATACTGTTCATTTCTCCGATCGTTGCACTCGTCATGATGACCTCCTTGTGTGATCGATTGACGGGGCCGTCTATGCCCCGTGCTGTTTCTGTTCGCACTATACGAAAGAAGCGTGTTGGCGTCTTATTAGCGCGTCTAGCTCTTTTATCAGGGCAATGCTAAGCTGCAGGTCGTTTATCCGGTCGTCCGGCGTGCTTTGCCGAGGTGCCGCCTTTACTGAGGTTCCTCAGATGGATGTGCTGTCTGAAGTTCTGAGGGGCGTGAAACTAGACGGAGCGGTCTTCTTCAACGGTGAATTCTCATCTCCGTGGTGTACACGTGAACCGGACGCATCCACCATGGCGTCCTATTTGCCATCGCGTCCCAAACATGTCTTCATCTTCCACCTGGTCACCGAAGGGCGGGGCTATGTTCGCGTCGAAGAGAACGGCTGCGCCGTGCCCCTTGAAGCAGGTGATATCGTCATCCTTCCACACGGGAATGCGCACCTCATGGGCAACGGCCCCCCCGTCACACCCATCGACAGCGCGCCGTACCTGAAGCAGATCTTCGCTGAAGGCAGTATGTTGAACCAATGTGGCGGTGGAGGAGAGACCACGAAGCTGGTCTGTGGGTACCTCACCTGCGACCCTCAGTTAGGCCAGGTCTTTTTGGCCGGACTGCCGATGATCATCAAGGTCCATATTCGGGACAGCCCGTCAGGACAGTGGTTGGAGGATACTTTTCGTTACTCCGTCGATCACGCGGAAGCCTCCGGTCCAGGCGGGGCGGCGGTCATCGCAAAGTTGTCCGAACTGCTATTTGTGGAAACGTTACGGCGTTACATCGCCCAACTGCCGCCGACACAGACGGGATGGCTTGCAGGAGTACGCGATCCGGACGTAGGCAAGGCGTTGGCGCTCTTGCATCGACAACCATCACATCCCTGGACGATCGCTTCGTTGGCCAATGAGGTCGGTGTGTCTCGTTCCGTGTTGGCCGAGCGATTTCGGCATTATCTGTCAGACACGCCGATGGGGTACCTGACGCGCTGGAGGCTGCAGTTCGCCGCTCAAGTGTTGGCGTCCACCTCCAAGAGCGTGGCCGAGGTGGCAAGCGAAGTGGGATATGAGTCCGAGCCGTCTTTCAATCGCGCCTTCAAGCGGGAGTTCGGAGTCCCTCCGGCTCGGTTCCGCAGCCAG
>JBBIKN010000176.1:1490-5521 GCA_037445435.1 Nitrospira sp.
GGACCGATCACCGTCGTATCGACCACTCAGAACTCCGGTATTGGACGCCGGTTGATGGAATCCGTGCTGGAGCGCGCCGACGCCCGCCGTCAGGTGGGAGTCCGGCTGGTTCAGGTTGCATACCATAACCGCTCACTTTCCTTATACTCCAAACTTGGGTTTCAAGCACGAGAGCCGCTGTCCACCATACAGGGACCGCCCCTTAGGATGGAACTCGCGGGCTATCACGTACGCCAAGCGATCGTGGACGATCTTGCTCGCTGCGACGCTTTGTGCCGTGCGGTGCATGGGCATGATCGGCACGCCGAGATCGCGCAGGCCATTGCCCATGGAGTCGCCACCGTCGTTGAGCACAACGGTCGACTGACCGGCTATGCAACCGACATTGGTTTCTTTGGGCATGCGATCGGCCGGACGAATGAGGAGCTGAAGGCGTTGATCGGAGCCGCACCGATCTTTCCCGGCCCCGGCTTTCTCTTGCCGACGCGGAACACGGAATTGTTGCAGTGGTGCTTACATCGCGGTCTCCAGATCGTCCAACCGATGACGCTCATGAGCCTCGGGCTGTATCAGAAACCTGCCGGTTCCTTTCTCCCCTCGATATTGTGCTGACTGCCACGCGCAGAGAAGAAACGTCGCCGCTCCGTAGAGCTTCACACGTAATACGCCGGCGATGTACCCACTACGTCTCCATCATTTCCAGCCTGGTATCGAATTCATGTCCGCAGGCCGTGCAGCGGATACAGTCTGATTCGACGGCGACTTCCTCGGCTCGAATCCCCATGCCTCCGCAAACCGGACAGCGGGCAAGATGGACTCGCTCATCGTTCACTGTCTCGTACTGGGTTCCGTGAAGGCAATAGACCGGCTTTCCATCGAGAAGCCATGGGCGCCCTTGTTTATCAACGACCGGCAGGACGAGATAATGATGGTTCACGTAGGCTTCAATGTCCTGTCGGTTTGCGAAACCGTCTTTGATCAACTTGCCCCCCAACGCCTCGTAGAGAGCCTGACCTTTCACGATCGCCTTCGTCGGCCCCATATCTCCCTCCTCTTGTGAATGTTAAGGTTCAGATCTTCCCCTGATGGTCATGAGCACACATCACCCCCTGAACGACCCCTTACCTCTCTGCCCACAAGAAGCGAGTCAGCACTAAACCGTCAAGCGGCTTTCTTGTGGATGGTTGGCGGTTCTGGAGTCATGTCACTCGATCCGCTCGCATCATGCGTCGATTCCTGTCGACCCGCATTACCATCAGAAAGCAGACGTATGCACACGATCAGCATCACAATCATGGCTGAAAGACCGATGACGATTCCCCAATATGGCCAGGACATAAGTCACCCGCTCGCGCCATACGACGCGCGAGTCCTTTGTGGAGATTGAAAGTACTGACCCTCCGTGGAATCCGACAGAGATCTGCGCGTAATCCGGTTTCGTTGTGGCAGGGAGACGCTCTCACACCGTCCATGCCCGAACACGCCGGTCAACGAGAGAAGGACCCGTCTGATGAGGAATGCACGTCCGACATGTCCGGACCGTTGGAATTGTACTCCACGGAGGACCATAATCACCACCTCCGGAATGAGGCGGCAGTGGAAAAGTAATATTAGCCTACCCCTCGGAGGATAAACCGGTCAAGAGGGGGGAACGCGGAACAATATCCACACAGCCGTTATTGCTTCTGCGCATACCGGGGCGGAGAGATACATAAACTCTTTTGTGATGTGCCGACATCCAATCACCTTCACCTTGCCGTAGACCAGTCTGGTTGGAACAAGTACAATGCCGCGGGAGAGAGGTGGCATATGAGCAAAACGACCGTACTGCTCGGCACTTTGGGAGTTGTAGGAGGGCTCATCTTCGATCCCGCTATTCCTGAGATAGTTCCAGATGCACGAGCCGAATCCCTGAACGTCAAGCCCGGCGCATGGGAAATGACGGTCACGACTGTCGCATCGGGGATGAAACTCTCGCCGGAGATGGCCGCCAAGATGACACCGCCGCAACGCGCTCAGATGGAACCGATGCTGAGAGCCCGCGAAGGCAACCCGCACACGACGACGTTGCAATCCTGTCTGACAAAAGAAGACGTCTCTCAGGACCGCATCATCAAAGACATGGAAGACGAAGATGATGATGGAGAAGTGCATTGTAGAGTCAAACTGATTTCCAAATCGTCCTCAAAATTGGTCGTCGATAAAATGTGTCCCGGTCCGCCACCTTCGACGACCCACTTCACCATCGAAGCCAAGACACCTGACAGTATTGTGGCCGCCGGTGACAGGGACCAACAGGGCTCAGGCAAGTCTCATATGGAGATCAAGGGGCGCTGGATTGGGGCCAGCTGTGAGGAAATTATTGTAGAGTAAGTCCGGCCGTTCAGATCGTTCTGTGTATAGTTCATGTTCGAATGCTCGCTTCTGCGAAGGTTCGCATTCGTCCAAATGATGCTTCGCTTCCCACGCCTCACCACTTCTGGCCATGGATGTGTCAGTAATTTTCCGCTAGACTCTTGTCCGAAATGACGAGGGTGGATCTTGCCCTATCTGAGAAGAAACCGCGGTCGACTGTCCCAAGGGACGATACGGCATATCGCGTGACTTCCGTACCGGATAAGACGCCAAGCGGTGAGAGACTGCATGGTCTGATGCAGGTGCTAAAGGCCGGTGCCACCTACTTCCTTATCGTGGTTGGCGCAGAGTTCGTTCTCGAGATCATTCGATTACAAGTGGTGGCCTTGCATGTCAGTGAACGGCTTGCCGAAATACTGGAGATCCCAAATGTGCTTCTCGCCACCATAATCGGCTCGCGGTGGGTGGTGGACCGGTTTACCTTGCCTCCCCTGCCCGGCATTCGTCTCGGTGTTGGTGTTGTAGCGCTCTGCCTTGTGCTGATCTCGGAGTGGACCGTCATCCAAGTTCTTCAGAGCCTCTCGGTTGAAGGATATGTCGCCGCTCAAGACGCGGCGGTTGAGCCGATTCCCGTCGGGGCGCTCGGTGTGTTGACGGTCATGCCTTTTCTTGTCGGGTATCGATGGGAACGCTGATTCAATCCGTTGTGCATGGGTTCATCGAAGTATAAATTGAGGATATCATGAGACGTGAGTTTCTTGCTGAAGGGAGTCACCCATGATCCGTCCCTGGCTGTTTGCGCGGTGTGTTCTTGCGCTGCTCCTCAGTGTTCCGACCATGGTCATCGCGTCGGAACCTTCCGATCCCGAGTCGGCTATTCGCCGGATGGTGCGCGCCAACGCCGAAAAGGACTTGCCGACGCT
This sequence comes from Nitrospira sp., assembly GCA_037445435.1. Taxonomy (GTDB): domain Bacteria; phylum Nitrospirota; class Nitrospiria; order Nitrospirales; family Nitrospiraceae; genus Nitrospira_D. The sequence goes on from JBBIKN010000176.1 coordinate 4,769, forward strand.
TTCACGACTGATGGCACACGATGCCGACATCATTAGTTATGCGGTCGCCGGGCGAAAGTACGTCGGCTGGACCGAGCTTGAGGAAGGCATGCGAGCCGAATTCGTCAATTCTCAGAAACTTGAGATTCCGATTCATGAGCTTACGGTATGGAGGAAGGGAGATTTGGCCTGGTATGCGATGGAGCTGGATTATATCCGCTATGTGGCCGACGGACCCGAGTTGAAACGGACGGTGCTGCCGATGCGGGAAACCGGAGTGCTCGAACGTCGCAACGGCGGCTGGCAGTTGTTGTCGTGGCATGAGTCGTTTCGGTCCGCTCAACTCGGTGGGCCACTCTCGGTACCGTCCGCCGCGTCTCCTCAACGTCTCATCAGCGGCTCGGAAACTCCCGCCACGCTCGATCTTAGTGGAGAATGGGAGATTCTCGAAGTCGAGGACGATAAACGGTATAAGGCGACATTGGATAAGAACGGGAACGGACCGTACACACAGCACGGCGGACGCTTCACCACCACGAAGATCGAAAATCGCCTCTGGCAGGGGACATGGCAACAGCCTGGTAATGACCGTGAAGGAGGATTTGAAGTGCTCCTCTCGGAAGACGGTACGCAGGCCAACGGAGTGTGGTGGTATACCAGGGTGGGCACCCACAAAAACATTCCCCCGCGCGAGCATGGCGGGACCTATCACTGGAAGAGGCTCACGCCACCGACGAGCGGACGATGAGGCGAGGAACCGATGAGCCGCAGCCT
>JBBIKN010000177.1:0-5497 GCA_037445435.1 Nitrospira sp.
GAGGGTGGGGAAAATTCAATGACCACACCTGGGGATTATCGGATGACCGCTGACAATCCGCGAAACAGAAACGCCGGTTGGCCACGTGTCTGGTGGCCGGGCCCTTGGCCGCCGGTCATCGGACCGACCTGTGGACCCTGAAGCGGGTCGCGCAGGTGATCTGGAAGCAATCTCGCGTTCGCTACCACCCCCACCATGTCTGGCGGCTGCTGCGCGGGCTGGGATGGAGTGGCCAGAAACCCGAACGCCGGGCTCATCAATGGGACGACGGGTCGAGCGCGCAGTGGAAACATTCCCGGTGGCCGCATATAAAAAACGCTCAACGACGTGGCGCCCATCTGGTCTTCCTCGATGAATCGGGCTTCCTGCTCATCCCCACCGTAGCCCGCACGTGGGCGCCGCAAGGCTGTACCCCCATCGTACGCTACGTCTCCAAGCAGCATCGGATCTCCGCGATCAGTGCGCTGGCCGTCTCGCCCAAGCGAAAACGGTTGCCCCTCTCTCTCACGCTGCGCACCAGCAATCTCACGGGACTGGATATCCGCGCCTTCCTCCAGCACTTGCTTCGGCACCTGCGGAGCCCGGTTGTCTTGCTGTGGGATCGGGGCCCGATCCATCGCCGCCGCGCAGTGCAACAGTGGATCACCCTCCATCCCCGACTCCACGTCGAAGAGTTCCCCGCCTATGCCCCGGAACTCAATCCCGCTGAATATGTCTGGGCCCAAGCCGACCGCGCCCTGACCAACCGCGCCCCCCACGGACTTGCGCCAGATCAACGGGCTGCTCCGCCAGTCGGCGCGGCGCATCCGAGGATTCCAGCCGCTCCTGTGGTTCTGCATCTACGTGTCCGATTTGCTGTGGACCAGATGAATAGATGTTCCTTAGTTCTAGGAAGAATAAGTTGGAACAGCACTAGGTTTGGGATGGATTGATGATTTTAACTTGACGGGCCAATTTTGGTGGCTTGGCTGATGAGGAATGAGTCAGAAAGATAGGCGTGACGACAGATCTCAGCGTTCGCGTTGGTTAGCACGTGAAGGGGGAACCCCTAACGATCGCTTTATCCCGTAGACAATGAAGGCATGGGCTCCTATTAGTGCCACTCCTGGGACATTGTCGAGAAGAGCTTGGCTCCATCTGAGGTGTAACAAAGTTCTTAACCAGTGAAGATTTCGAGGAGGCAAATACACACCCACTCGCTTGATCTGTGTTAATCCCTGTCTGGTCAACCACAGCCGGATCTGGAAGAGGGAATAGGAGCGAACCCCTGTAGGATCTTGGCGAATGAGCCTGATTATTCTTGATGCCACCTCGTGCTTATTTAAGAATTCAATCAGCAGCCATCCTCCTGGGCGGAGGACGCGAACCATTTCTCCAAACGCTACTTCAGGGCTCGTTAAAACTTGCAGCACTCCCATCGAGATGACCATATCAAACGAATCATCATGAAATGGTAAATGGTAAGCTTCGGCTGCGATGTACTTGCCAGCCTTTGGCCGGTCTGCAGCCATCGCACGTTGAAGACTTGGCAGGGAATAGTCCAGGCCCACGGCGCGGTACCCGAGCTTTGCAAGTGACCTAACGTAGGTTCCCGCCCCACACCCAAGATCCAGAATCGCTGCTGGCGCCTTAAGTCCTTCATCGGCAATTAGTTTTGTGAAGATCGCATGGCGGCGATGCAACCCCTGCTCTGACCATCCCGAGACACGATGCTCAGAATCATTCTGGGCCGCGAAGCGAGCGAAACGGGCGCGCCATTCCTTCTCAAGCGTCATGGATATTTGGGTCTCGCGCTTCGAAGGCCTCAAAGTCTTAGCTGATTGCGGGTGCAATATCCCCTCCGAATGCTTGCCGTCTGATAGCCAATGAGTCGGGTGCTGCGGCGGGTTGAATCTGACACATCCGTCTCAAGACGACCGTGAGCGCGATCAATTGGTAGTACAGATCGAAGTAGCACATGCTGAGAAAGAGACCGCTGACCGTGAATCCGACAAGGCTAAGCTGGATCATATGGGCATAGTTGTGAATCCATCGTAATGAATCGATCTCCTTGGTCTGACGGATGACTTTTCGTAACGACGAGAATGTCGTCATCAATAAGGCCGCGAACAGAAACAGCCCTGTGAAGCCATGCTCGCCAAGCACCTGAAAGAAAATGCTGTGCGCACCGGTCCCGATGACAGCGTCTGACAAGCGCTCATCAGACAGGTACCTCTGATACGTGGCGACAGAAAACGTTTCGAAACCGCCTCCCAATAGCGGGCGGTCCATCGCGAGATTGTAGGCCATCTCCCATGCGCGCAACCTCGATACAGCAGAAGATTCCTGTTCGTACGTCTTGATCGTTTCCATGCGCCCGAACCACTTTTCTGGCAGCATGTATGGTCCCAACAAAGCTCCTCCGATGATCAGGGGCAACACCACTGCCTTGGCCTTCCCTTTCAGGACGAGCAAGCCCATGGAGACAACGAGCCCAAGTACAGCTCCACGTGAATAAGTTCCAACGCAGGCGATGACCGAAAGCACCAGAAGCCCGACGAGTAGTTTACGGATCGTAGGGTTTGTCTGTTCTTCACGTAGGGCAAGAATAAGCGGAATTACCATAACAAGGGCCAGTCCAATGTTGGTGTTGCCCTCAAGAAATGAATCTGGAGGCCCGAGCACTTGATACTGCCCGCCTGTCACAATCGTAAAAATTCCTCCTTTGATACCATAGAATCCGAGTGAAATGACGATGACCCAAAGGAGGGCTCGAATTTTCTGCTGATCCTGAAATAGGAGGGTTGTCAGAAAAGCGGCTGCCAGGATTTTTGTGACCTTGTCGAGCTGCTTCCAAGCGTCGTCAGGATAGAACGCGTCTTGGGTCGAAAGCACGAATACAATCCACAGGGCGAACATCAGGAACATTTCAGGACTGAAGATGAAGGAGAGACGATCCCTCGTAAAAAACAATCCGGCGATCGTGGGGATGGCGATAATCATGGCAAAAGGAATATTGTATGCGAATCCCCACGTCAGGTGATGAGGATTCATGTACCCAATCCAGGAATAGAGCAACATTCCCTTCCACGGATGCAGAAAGCACATCGGTAGGAGGACGAATACTATGGCAGTGACGAGAACGTCTCGAATATTCATATATTCACCTGAGCGCCGGGTTGCAAATGACTCTGGACCACAAATCTATCCATATCTACCCATACTTCGGGAAAGTCTTGTGAGCTCCTTTAAATAGAAGCAAACTTGTACCAACCGAGTTTGAAGGCGGTCATCACCGCGTCGTTGTCCCACAGCCACATTCGTCTCAGCTCAAACGGGTCGGTTCCTCTCCCGTTGAGTCCCCACATGGTCGTAACCGCGCATCGAAAACCCATCTCCTTCAGTGAGCGCTTAAGCGCTTCTGTGAAGTCCTCACGGCTTCCGTTGGGATAGGCGAATAAGCGGACCCTTTGGCCAATTTCGTCCTCGATGGTTCGTTTCGACGTTTCGATTTCTTGAACGGCTTTGTCCAATGGCATACGCGAGAGGATCGGATGATTTACGGTGTGCGCGCCGAACGTGACGCCGGCTGTCGCCATCTCTCTAATCTGTTCCCAGGTTAGCATTTTAGGCCCATTGTGTACGTTGAAGGGCACGCCCAAGGACGCAGCAATGTTTGAGATGTGACGGTCGCGTGCATCGGGCGACAACCTGCGGATGGTTTTCAAGACAGCGAACAGCGCCTGTTGCTTGTCGGCTCGGCAACACAACGGCAGAGACCGCCCATCAACCTCGATGGACGTCGCTATTGTTTTCCGAAATACCTCGAACAGCACGTCGTGCCATAAGATCCCCGGTCTACCAATCACTCCGGTACTCAAAAATATCGTTGCTGGTATGCCGAATTGTTTCAAAATCGGGAAGGCATGTTCATAGTTGTCCTGGTATCCGTCGTCAAACGTAATGGCAACCGCATTGACAGGCACATCACCAAGCAATGCTCGGTCCACGAGTTCTTCCAAGGGTAGAACTGTATAGTACCGACTGAGACCTTCCATCTGTGCCGCAAAGTCCTTCGTCGACACCCCTTCGAAAATCTCATCCCCATCATTGTTGACCCGATGGTACATGAGGATTTGGAACTGACAGTTCTCCCGCCGCCGCAGGTAAGGCACAGCTAGACCATGCCATGAATGTTTCTGCACCTGAAAAAGGCAAGCGAAGGTGAGAAATAGTCGGAGCAGCCCGATGCGAAGGGTAAGGCAACCAAGCTGTCGGACCAAAGCCTCGGACATACCGATTTTACGTCGAAGGTCCAGAAGAAGACTGTTTGCACCACTGAATGGCTCGGTCACGGAGGCCGCGAAACAAGGGAACGGCGTTGCCTTCCACTAACCAGTAATACCAACCCCTCGCGCTGGTGTTGCAGATGTTCACTACGCTGTTCTCGCGGGTTTGTTCTGTCCATCGGAGCTTGTAGGCATTTAAGCCTGGGCCTGTAAAGTAGGCGCGACAGCCTTCTTTGAACATCCATTGAAGTACCTGATACTCCAAATAGGCGCCAGGGGACACCTCACGGTAGGATTCGTCAAAATCAGAGCGGAGGGCATACACCCTATCGCACCACATGAGGTCGTATTCTGTGGCGACGGGAACCCCTCGCACTTTTAGAATCCACATAAGTAGCCAGTTGTGAGAACTCGCGACCTCTGTCAGCTTTTCGAAGAAGCGTTTGACGGATGCCGCGCTTGCCATCCCGATCCCTTCTTCCTGCTTCCAGCCCCTCTCGGCGACAGCGAACATCTCGGCAAGGTGGACTTTCTGATCGTCTCGACGGATGCACTGTACTTCAACATCGCCAAGTTTCTTGATGCGATTCACATTGTTCCGATAGGTCTTCCGAAAGCGCTGGGACCGCGTGGATAAGAAGGACTCCCAATCTCCTGCGATCGAGACATACGGAGTAACAGAGGAAATACCCAAAATATACTTTGTACTGCTCCTATCGAGAAGATTCGTTATAAGCCGGCGGTTAGGCGACTCGGTTGGCCATTGGTGCGCCATCAGAATATCCCAATTGCGCCTCTGACGCCTGGCAAGATGGTCGAGAATAGCCATCAGCGCCCGCTCCCGCTCTTTCGGCAACACAATAAGATCAACGAACGGCGTATCCGGGCACGAGACAAAGCTGATCACTCTATGCTTGATACCACGTTTGGTTTCGTAATGCTGCCAGAATGGGGCAGCGGCAACGAGGCGTGAGTCGTCCCTTACCAAGATAATGCGGAGCTGCTTCCCTTCTCCGAAACCTTCCAGGCAACATTGAAACCACTCGTGACTCAAGAAGGGCGATGGTTCGTCGATCTGAGCCGTAAGATCCGTCCACATCGACCCCAACGACTCAAACTCCTGCAAACTCGTGATTTCTTCCACCGTGAGCATAGGATACTTCCTAAATCCTGCTTCACTACTGTCCGACAGGTTTCTGGGTCAACAACTGAAACACAAGAACTGGCGC
>JBBIKN010000178.1:0-5317 GCA_037445435.1 Nitrospira sp.
CCGGCAGTACGGTCACAGCTCGTGTGGATTTAGGGAAAGACGCCGGAATCGTCAACGTCCGCTACTATTGGTACGGTGAGCAGGACGAAGTACTGGTCGAACAGGATGATTCGACGGCCACCGGTTCGATCGTGGCGCCGGTGGCTATGATCGGCTCAGCCGAGCACGACCCGGCCTTCGGTGGACCGCTTAAAGTGCCCCACCACATCATTGGTCCAATGCGTCTCCTGGCAGTGGCCGAAATCTCCCGTGGACGATTAGGCACCAGATCCGTGTTCGATGAAGTCATCGTGAATGTCGAACCCCCTGCCGCCCTCATCACCATTGACTTCGAGACGGATAAGCCGCTGCAACTAGGCCGTGCAGGACAATCGTCAGCCTTTGGTCATGTGGATTCACTGGGAAAGATTTTCGAACTCCCAGTGGTCGGCGACTTTGCCGACGGTCTCACCCGACGCATCAGCACGCCGGCCAGCGGAACCAGTTATCAGTCTTCCAATCAAAACGTCATCAAAGTCTTGCCCGGTGGTCTCCTGCAGATCGTTGGCAACGGGAAGGCCACCATCACCGTCACCAATCGTAGCAAACAAGCTACGTTGGATGTGGACGTCAATGTGAACGATGAACCGAACGAACCACCGATTGCCGACGCCGGGACGAACAAGGTGGTCAAGGCCGGCTCTCGGGTGAAACTCAGTGGGTTGAAAAGCCGTGACCCAGAGGGCGAAGCCCTCTACTATAGCTGGAGCCAAGTGCGCGGCAGTAAAGTCTCTCTGCTCGACGCCAACAATTCAGAAGCTTCCTTCCTCGCACCAACCGTCTCAGAACCGAGAACGTATCGATTTAAATTGCGCGTGACGGACAAGAAGGGCGCCGACAGCCTGCCGGCGTTTGTGGATGTGACAGTGGAACCTTAACGGCTGCTGTAACAGGTCTTCAACTTCGTTCTAGATATCCCCTCCTTTCACTAATTTTCAAAATCCCTTCCATTCGGAATCTCAGCGCCTGGCCTGCAGACTGATGTCTTGGCTCTTTTTAGCCTATTGCCCACCAAATGAACCATCAAGCTTCACGAGAGAACATGTACATCTGAAGAGGGAATACCATTCTCTGATCGCTCGATCAACATCCCATCCAGGAAAGCAAGGGTTTGAATCAAAACACGGTTATCATATAGCTCAAAACGAACGTATCTATCGGATTCATAGAAGACGGTTTCGGCAAACCAAATTTCATGCACTCTGGCGAGATCCGGAAACACCGCTCTTCGCTCCTCGATCTTGTCAAAGATGCTTAGCTCATTGAGCGCGAACTGGTCACGTTCTAGAAGAAGGATACGCTTGTCAGCTTCAACCTTCACAAGTTTGGGGAGTTTCTCCTGCAGAGCCTTTTCGACGACTTCATCCAGGTATCCAACTCCATACCTACGGATCTTGAGAGCACCTGTAAATCCAGGAGAGGAGAACACTCTCACCTGAAGACTGAGTTCACTCGCTGCTTCCGTCCCGAGGTTATTGGTTTGGCATCTGTGCCCTGATCGACCATCTGGAAACGAAAGCCTGTTAGCCTGAATCCACTCTTGGACCGCCGCGACCACTGGTTTCCAAGAATAGCCTTTCTGTAACGCTCCGATCGGGATGTCAACATAGATTATTCGTTCCGGAACGATTAATGATTTGTCTTCTTCAATCTCCAGAAATGAACGTTTGAAACGCGCAAAATCTTCCTTGTCCTTAAGAAACGGCTGAATAAGCGTGTGCTCGATTGCAAGGGTTTTACTGTCCGATCTAGTCGCGAGGATCTCAACAGCGCTATCTTCCTTCTTCTCCAACCAGTTCTTGTCACATGAGGTCCATGAATTGCTCTCATATGCAGAAAGAAAAAGTTCGATTAGAATATGCTCTCGCCTAGAATTAGTAGGCATGACTATCCATTATCGCGCGAACTCATGACGTAATTCAGTCTCTTGCCAACCCTTTAAGCATCGGGCCATATCGTTTGCGCAATCCCTTCACAACGGATTTGATCCGCACCTGTCCGACACCAACCTTGACCGTCGGTTTTGTGAATTTCTTTTTCATAGAATGGCCATCAGGATCACGCGTTACACCTTTCCCAGCCTCGCTGGCCCGTAGATTTGGCGGGGTTGGTAGAGTCCATTGACCTAGTCATCGGCCAGGGTCAACGAGATTTTATTCGGGTTGTCTTGGTGCGGAACCAGTCTGCAATTTCGCCAATATCAGGCTTCATCGTTGTGACGTGAATCGCAAACTCTTCCAGCTCCGAATTCGTCGCTGTCAATCGATAGCCATTTGCCTGAAGAAACATCGCAGCAGTCGAGATACTGATCCGTTTATTCCCGTCGATGAAGGCGTGATTCTGGTCAACCCATCCATCAGCACAATCGTTTTGGCAAAGAGGTCTGGATAGAACTCCGTATCACCAAATGCAGCCTGTGGGCGTGCGAGGGCGGACTCCAATCCTCCTAAATCACGCACACCATGTTGGCCACCTGTCTCTTCAATTAATCGATCATGGAGAAACAGAACTTGCTCGACACTGAGGTAAATCACCGCTTGGCAAGAGCTTCTAAGGCAGGACGGTAACGCTCGATGAAAACATCAACTTGTTCAGCAAAAGTCCGTTTTACCTTTCGGCGGACAGCAGTGGCTGACAAACGGCCCTCTTTCTGTCTGCGGACTACAGATTTATTTGCTTTAAGAGCGTTACCTTTCATAGCACAAATGATATCGCACTTGGGTTGTAAAAACAACGCAGCTAACGACGCACCCTCCACCTTCCCCAATCCTCACTGATCCGTAGATTTGTGAAGCTTAATTGCGATGGTGGAGCCGTGACCAGAAAGAAATCACGGCTTAGTTCATTGCTGCTAGGCCCCCTGCTTTCCTTTGCCTCTTGCAACCACGGCGATTATCTGAAACAGCTTTTCGACTCGGGCCTTGTATTGATTCATGAATTGCGCTGTCCACATCGTATTGTATTCGATAGCCGCGCTCTTCTTCATGCCCGCATCTTTTTCACCGACTGGAGAGGAGTAGTGCGCAATCAAACGGTCAAGCTCATCTTCACCAAAATTTCTTGAATACGCCTGCTTGAGATGATCGTGAAGGGTCTCCACCTTCTCCATTGATTGTCTGATGTCCTTCAAAAATGCGTCGAGCAGCTGTTCGATTTGCTTCTTTTTTTCACCGGTCAGATCTGGATACGTGCTCGTTATGGATTTTCGTAATTGGTGCTCATAATCGCTCACATATTTCTGAGTGAGCGCGTCATACTCCGACTCGAGTTCTGAGACTCGGATCAGCGTAAGTAGCTTCTCAATCTTGATGGCTTTTGCATTCTCAATCGCCACCGCTTCCTCAGCAACCAAACCAGACACGAGCAGTACACAACACAAGCACAGGGCCAGAACAACATACATAGTTGTCACATGATGTGTGTTCATGAACTGGTGCATAGCCCTCACCTCTTGCGATCGAGTCTACTCCGATTGAACTGACCGTCAAGAAATAGAGAGGCTTCGGCTGTCAGGCTGTACTCAACCGAACAGGTCCGTAGGTCTGGCGAGCTTGTTGGAGTTCTTTGATATGTTTCCTCAGAGCCGGACCGAATTTGGAGCGCTCCACGTCGCGTCTGAATCGCTGGCTCTCACGTTCGACCTGCTCAATCCCCTCTGCAAGCTTGCCGACCAAGCGTCGACCCGATCCAGTCAACCAGCCCAGATGACGATCGGCATAGTGCAGGTCTTGCAGCGAATAGTGGACGGACGCGACTTCTTCTAAGCAGCGGAAGCGGGCTCTCTGTAAGTCTCGCTTGGTCAGCCCTGCCTTCTTCCACCTCTCTTCTCCACCCCGGCCGGATGTCCACGATGAGAGCTGCTGAAACAAGATGGCACCCATGGTGAACGTGAAGGTTGCGTGAAGAATACCGCGCAACGGCCGGAGGCTCCGCCGCCACGGTGAGTAAAAGATCTGCTGGTTATGGTCGCGATGATACATGACATATTTTCGCAGCAGGAGATTCAAGTAATGATGGCTGTTCTCATGAATCAAGTCGTCGATCAAATCAAGATTGTCCCGATCAAAACAATTGATGAATGACAGTCCAGGTCGATGTCGGTAGCTGAAACTGACCACACCCCTCGCCCGCAGGGGGACAATGCGAGAAGTCAGCAGCGCGAGAACGGCATGGCCTTCCGGCCAAGCGAGCCGGATGGTCTGCCAGGCACGGGCGATACGCTCCACCTGTCGTTGGTCGGTCGGTTTCACTGTCCTCGGCTGACGATCCTTCCCGTAGACCAAAGTCGGACCGACGGTGACAGAATCATGGTTGCCATGGATGGCGACCACTGGTTGATGGTAGGTCCATTGCCATTGCTCCGTCCCCCCCCAACCAGACCAGATTGGTGAAACATTATTACCGGCCTTCACCGTGATACCGGTCGGCTCCACTCGAAATACCACGATTCCCGATGACTGACGCAATGCCCGTCGGACATTCTTCGGCGCCTGGCACCACGCTCCAGTGCTGCCAACTCCGATCGTTCCTGCCATTTCACTGCGCTCCCAATTATCGGTCAGTGTCCCTGGCACATCCCAATGCGCAACCTTGTGCTGACGGCACCATTTGACCGGCAGCGTCGGATCAAACCAAATCGACTCCTGGGTCAATTCCCGCGTCAACCTCCGACATAGCGTGACCAGCCGTTCCTCCAAGCCACTCGCGTGAGGCTGCCCCGCCGGAAAGAGATCATCCAGGTAGCCGTGTTCAAAAAACTTCTCCTGACATTCCTCAAACAATTGCTTTGCGAATTCTGGGCGATCCTGTTCACGCTTCAATTGCCGGAGCACATCCAAGAGATACACAAGATCATTCAGCGTCTCGATCCATCCGACCACTTTCCAGTTCGAATAGGCCTCCGACTTGAGGCTCGAATGAAGGCTGTCAAAAAAGCCGGTTGGGAGGTTGAATTCCCGTGTCAGATCCACGTGGTCGGCATGTAGTTCTCGGCACAGATCGACGAGCAATCGCCGCATGGAGAGGCGAAACTCGTTCTTCAGTTGAATGATCGGCTGACGATCAAGGAGCAACATACTGGGGGACTGTACAAGCGATGCTGTTCGGGACTCTAGCGCGTCAGGCAGGAGGGTGCAAGAGCGATGAATTGCGCAGGCGTCGCTATAATAAAAGGTATGGTCGAACGCTGGCCCCGGTCAAAATCCGCTAGAGGCCAGTATCGTTTCCCTAGGAGCCTGTCCGACATTGATCTGAGCAAGCCAGAATCATAGCCAAGGAG
>JBBIKN010000179.1:0-5269 GCA_037445435.1 Nitrospira sp.
CGGGTGGGCGGATGACAAACTCGGTATCAGCACAACTGGTCAGGGACAGGACCAACGCCATCGTCGCTACGACATGGGATCTCGATGTAAGAAACATCAGCAGCCTCCTTTTCCGCTCACTCACGACTGCGGGGCCGTCTCTCGAAGAGTTGGACGACTGGACCGAAGGAACATCTAACGAATGTACGCCTGCGCGGGCACGCTACTCTCTCTCCCATCAATCCATCTGTAAGCTGGCTTACAAGGCTATAAGGAGAGAACTGGGACCAGGTTTGGCTTCATTTTTTGGTGCGGCTACGGTAGGAACGAGAAGACGTGTCTGGTCGTGCGCGAGGAAACCATGGGAAAAACGCGTGAGTCGTAGCCTGATAGGCTTTATATTCTTTTCCTCGACTTACAAGCGCCTGCTCCTCTGCTCGCGGAATGCCTGTCACCTTAAGCAGCGAGACCCCCATTACAATCGGCCCGATCCAGGTCAACACCCAGCCGGGTGCTCCCCATGCCATCACGACATAGGAGCACCAGTGCAGCCATTCAAAAAAATAGTTCGGATGACGTGAATAATTCCAGAGCCCCTCGCGACAAACGCGACCCTGATTGCTCGGATCGGCACGAAACTGGGCGAGTTGCCGATCGGCCGCCGCTTCGCCGGCTACGGCCACGCCCCAAATCAGCAACCCGATCAACTCGACCACCGCGGTCGGGGGCCGTGGGTTCAAAAGCAACACCAAAAATGAGAGCGAAAAGGCGACCAGGGCCAGGGCTTGCAGCTGAAAGTACGCGAACATTTTTGAAGGTTCTGTCTTACCCCATTCCTCCCGGAGTCGTTGATACCGAGCATCTTCCGGTTTCCCCTTCACGCGATTGAAGAGGATGTAGAGCCCGAGTCGTCCCGCATAGAGCGTCACCAACATCACGGTCAGGAGTATCTGCTCGATCCCGCTGGGAGTTTGCGTGGCATACCCCAGCACGACGACAATTAGTCCCACGCACCATCCGACGTCCCCGATGGCGGCATTCCTTATCCTCAGCTGCACAGCCCACAACAGGGCCATGACGACTGCCATGACGAGGTAGGCCGCCACGACGAGGGATAACGGATCTGATCCAAACATTTCCCCTGCTGGTTCCATCATCCATTTCTACTTCGGGTTGGCAGCAGCGATTGTCATTGTGTACCCCCAAGTAGTAGAGACTCTGACAGAGTGTTACTGGCAAGTGCGAGCCCTCCTTATGTTGTCACGATGTCTGCGAGAGACATGCGGCCTGTGCAGGCAGGGCATCACCTGCACAGGAGCACGCGCTGTTCGTCTCAGAACGTGATGACCTGATAGCCCTGGGCCACGAGCTTCTTGAAGCTCGGATGGCCTTCGAACTCCCCCGCCAGTTTGACCCCACAGGCCGCGACAGCGTCCTTGACGCCGAAGGCTCCGGCACAGAACTCGCAGACTCCGCTGATTCGATCTTTCACGGCTGTGTAAAGCCCGTGGAGTTTATGATCAGGTTTCTCCAGTTCGGGAATCCATTGTGCCCCGGCGCCGTCAAAAATCAGTTGCACGTCGTCGTGGCCGTCCTTGAACTCCTTGACCGCTTCCAGCGCGTTCACGACACGCCCGAGCCCTTCATGCGTTTCCGTACCGGCCAGCACAACGATTGCTGCTTTGGACATCATGCACTCCTTTCAAAATGGTAGTGGGTGATAAAGAAACCGCTTCCGTCTCATGTGAGAGGGCTGATGAATCGGCATGCTAGCGCATTTCCGGTGAATCCATCCGTGATCTGGCTTACAAACCCGCCCAACCATTTTCTTTCCCAGCTGGTGAGCTGGCTTACAGATGGAGGACTTGTCAGCAGATAGAGTCGCGGCAAGAAACACACACGCCTGTTCGGTACTACATACAAGGGAGGTGGGCCATGACCTGCGAGCGGTGCGATGGTCTGATGGTCAGCGAACGGATTTTCGATCTTGGGATGAGCAACGATCTCTGCGTAGACGGGTATCGGTGTCTACTGTGCGGCGATATCGTCGACGCGACGATCCTCGAAAACAGGAGACGGTCTGCTGAGGTGCTTCAATCGGTTTCAGGATTCACCGATCGAGCCATGGGTTTCACGGCAGCATAGAGTGGATGAGGGAATTGATGGGATCACGCCCTCATCATTGAGGATGGAGGGATCATCGAGGAAGGAGATGTTGCGTGTCGCGCTACGACGAGCCGATCATGGCACTTCGCATCCAACTCCATCACCTGCCCTGTCCTTTATGTGGCAAACCTGAACTGAAGCCCAGGCTCCAATGCGATGACTACTCCGATGGATGTCTCTGGGTTGTGCGGTGCACGAGTTGTCGGACTCAATACCACCTGGTAGGGCAGCGATTATCGTCAGATTCTGTTGTCACCGAAATGGGCACAGCGAGTGTGTGCTCAGAACAGAAGATGGGCTGATCCGAAACGCCACGGATAGCCGATGGACTCGGCCTGTTCGAGATGGAGAAGAAACGGGAGGCCACTTCCTTCGTGAGAGAGGAGGTTTGTGATGCGAAACATCTATACGTGTCTGCTGTCGGTTGTGTGGTTCATGGTCCCTGCGCTGGCGCTAGCCGATACGTGGCCTGAGTTCGGAGCGAGATGGATGGATCGTGATGAGGTCAGTCAACCCAGGTTCGAACAGGACTCCGTGATTCAGACCGTGGCCGATCACCGGCTGGGTCGCGATGACCGATTTGGCATGGATGAGCGCAACCGAAGCGTGAGAGAGACCAAGGAGAGCAGAGCGACAACCGACACCGATCGTCAGAGGTCTCACGAGCCAACGCGCTCTGGGAGCACTCCTCAGTCATTCAGCGATGTTCGGGATCAATCATCCAACAGTGTGCATAGCCCCTCTCATCGCCCTGACCCATGGTGGGGACGACGGACGGAGGGCGATCCGATGATCAGGGGACTGAATCGTAGTCCGTCAGGGAAATAGAGTCTCTTCAAGTTTTGGGCGATCACGGACGGCCATGGTTTCGCCTGCCCGACATATCAGAGACTTGCATCGAACACCGCGAGCGATCGTGAAAGACGACGTGAGGACACTGGAGACTGGAGCTGTGTGAAACCAGGCAAGCCAATTTTAGTTTCGTGAGGTGTCTCCGATGACAACTCCTGGCTGGTTATGATCGTTCAGCTGTGTGACCACATCACGCACTGCGCAAGGAGGTGGTGAATGAGGCGAACCATCACCTTCATAGCCATGATTGCCGCATTCAGTGTCTGTTCAGGATGTTCAATGCTCCAGACCGTGATGCCGGTACTCTTGACCGACGCGAATGTCGTCTCGCTGCTCAATACTTTCGATCAACGCGAGATTGATATCGGCCAGCTCGCCCTGCGGAAGGCGTCCTCCGAAGATGTGCGGTCGTTTGCTGCCCGCCTCGTGACCGAACACCGGAGGATGATGGAGGAGACCGGCCGGTTGGCGCTGCAGATGGAGGTGCAGCCGCACAAGCCGGCGTTGGCATCGGCGTTAGAGCGCGATCATCGAGAGGTGATGGAGGCATTAGCGAATACAGCTGGGCTGGACTTCGACAGGGCGTACATCACATACCAAACCAAGAGGCATGACCAAGCCTTCAACCTTGTCCAAGATACGGAACATTCAGTCACGAGTTCGCATCTCCGTCAGCATCTACGTGAAATCAGAATGAACCTGCAGAGTCATTTTGCAGCTGCCCGATCTCTGGCGCGTCAGGTCATGGCGCGACAGTGACCGGACGGGGGTTCTTATACAGGTATATGGTGTCATCGCAGCATTGCCGACTGCGGTGCAAGTCTACACGGCGCTCAGCAAGGCACTTGAGTGCGCTCTCTTCAGTGGGACAGCACGTGGTGGCGATAACCATGAGCACGACCAACGAGTGCGTCTACTGTGTTGGCAGCTTGAGCTGGCTCGAGGCTTGACGGACACTTCAATAGCAGACAACGATACCGACTTGCTTCCCTTCCACGTGAACCTCGGAGGAAAGGAGCGCGTCCGACCATGACAGAGCTTCTCGCCGTGGATCGCCTCGACGTGTTGGTGATCGTCGATAATTTGACCGACAGTCTCAGCACCAATCCGGAGCAGGTGGTGCCCGAATGGATCGGACTCGCGAGGGTTGGGCGGTTGCCACGGCTTTCCGGACGGGCCACATGCTGCGCGCACCACGGGCTGTCTCTCCTATTGACGGCGCATGTCGGGAACTCATCGCACAGGCTGTTGTTCGACGCCGGGCCGGAGGGAGCCCTCTTTTTGCGCAATGCCGAGATTCTCGGCGTAGATCTGTCGACCGTTGGCACGGTGATATTGTCGCATGGGCATTGGGACCATGCGGGCGGGCTCGCGACGGCGATCGAGAACATTTCGAAAGATCGAGCGGCGAATGTGGATTGTTTTGTCCATCCCGGTATGTTCGCCGAACGCGCGATCGAACGACCGAGCGGAGAACACCTCATCTTTGAGTCGGTGCCGCAACCGGCCGCACTAACGAACGCGGGGGCCACGGTCATCAACACATGCGAGCCACAGGTGATCGGCGGAGGTGCATTCTATCTCAGCGGAGAGATTCCGCGAGTGACGTCGTATGAAGCCGGTTTTCCGGGCCACGTCCGACGCAGTGCGGACGGTGAGGCATGGGAACCGGACCCGTTGATCCTCGATGAGCGGTTCATTTCCGTCTCTGTCAAAAACAAGGGGCACGTCGTCTTCTCCGCCTGCTCCCATGCCGGGATCGTGAACGTGCTGACGCATGCGCGCGCAGTGCTCCCTTCCGTTCCGCTCTATGGCGTGTTCGGCGGGCTCCATCTTGCGGGAGCGACCGAACCGATCATCCCGGAGACCGTCTCCGACCTGAAGGGATTTGGGTTGGCACTTCTCGCCCCGGGCCATTGCACGGGATGGCGGGCTATGGGCGCGTTGACGTCTGCGTTCGGAAACAAGCTGGTTCCATCGGCGGTAGGCAAACGCTATGTTCTCTAACCTGGCCAAAACGAGAGGAGGGAAAGAAGGTGAACATCTGAAAAGCACTCCAGCTATGAAGCACAGATGCCAGACCATCTGCTCCTTTCTCCAATCGTGGCGTGACTGACTCTCGAATCCACGCTTGGTGTAGAAACGCATTATCGAGTACTGCGGCAGCTCATGACGCCCCACGATAGCTATCCCTCTTACTCATTGGACACGCTGATATCTTGACGTATATGGTTATCGTATACTACCGTGGATGCTGATGGAGCAGCTGGCA
>JBBIKN010000180.1:0-5070 GCA_037445435.1 Nitrospira sp.
TCAATCGTGGAAAGTGGATCGGAGCGGACAGGTGACGAATGTTCATGTGTAGCGCCATCAGATTTCTGGTTGCCCTCTTCGGAGTCTCGCTCTTTATGATCGACGGTGCCGGGGCAGAAGAGCCGAGACCCTACGGTTTTGGCCGTCCTGCCACGGATGCGGAGGTCAAGGCTTGGAATATCGACGCCGCGCCGGACGGGCATGGATTGCCACCTGGTCAAGGCACAGTGTCACAGGGCGCGGCGATCTACACTGCCAAATGTGCATCCTGTCATGGCGCCACCGGAATCGAAGGGCCGCAGAATCGACTCGTTGGCGGCCAAGGTTCGCTGGCCAGTGACAATCCGGTCAAGACCATCGGCAGCTTCTGGCCCTATGCGACGACGCTGTACGATTACATCAACCGGGCCATGCCGCTGACTGCGCCGCAATCTCTCACGCCCGACGAAGTCTACGCCCTCGTCGCCTGGCTGCTGCACCAGAACGACATCATCCCACCGGATGCGGTGATGGACGCCGTGACCCTCCCAGCCGTCCGGATGCCCAATCGAGCGGGCTTCGTCTCAGATCCCCGGCCGGATGTACCGGTTCGTCCTTAGTCAGCCTTCTTCATAGTCTTCTGACAGCGGCGAGATGTGACGTGAAGCCTTGTCGTCAGCCCACCCATCTCATCGGGATAGCCCAAATTACGTTGTGCTCTCTCTACTGACTGCTGCGCGCCAGGGTCTTTCGGCCGTCGGCAACTTGGATTCTCGCTATAGGCTGGTCCGGTCCAATCAGCTATACTTGCGCCGTCAAAAAGGCGATGTGCCTAGATAGGTCAGATTGAGCAGCAATGACACCCGAGCAACTGCAGCACCTATTAGGGAGCCGAGAAAGTGAGCACTTGGAATTCAAGGAGGCCAAGAATTCCTATGAGTTCGAAGAGCTCGTCAAGTATTGCGTAGCCCTCGCCAACGAAAAGGGAGGCAGGTTTGTACTTGGGGTTTCCGACAAGCTGCCCCGCAAGGTCGTCGGAAGCCACGCATTTCCCGATGTCGATCAAACCAAGGCCAATGTGAGCGATCGGCTGCATCTTCGTGTGGATGCGCACGTGATCCAGCATGCTCACGGACGTATCGTGATCTTTGAGGTGCCGTCGCGTCCTATTGGAATGCCTATCCAGTACAAGGGTGCGTATTGGATGCGAAACGGTCAAAATCTTGTGCCGATGACGCCGGACCAGCTGAAGCGGATCTTGGATGAGGCCGGACCGGACTTCTCATCTGAAATTGCGAAGAACGCGACGTGTGTTGACCTCGACCCAGTCGCGATCGCCCGATTTCGGGAGATGTGGGATCACCCCGGAGAATTTTCTGTTGCGTCAGTCTCCGCGCAATCGGCGGATTGCCGAAGCGTTTGCACGGTGCGGCTTGGTCGAACGGTCCGGCCAAGGGGTAGATCGGATGTTTGAGGAGTGCATCAAGGAAAGCAAGCCCCGACCGGACTTCGCGGGGACGGACGATTACCAGGTGAGCCTCACCCTGAAAGGCGAAGTCCAAAATCCACGCTTCCTCACATTTCTTCAGCAAGTGACGGTGGAGGGGTTTGGTCCGTTTACGACGCAAGACTTGTTGGTCCTGGACTATATTCAGCGAGAGGAGCCAGTCCCTCTTTACTTGAAAGAGCGACTCGGATTTTTAAGAGACCGTGCGATCGTCGAAGTCACAGGGCGCGGGAGAGGGGCCAGACCAATTCTATCGAGGCGGTTGTATACCTTTCTCGGGAAAAAGGGAGTCTATACGCGCAAACGAGGGCTGGATCGTGAGACCAACAAGGCCCTCCTGCTTCGGCACATTGAACACTTTAGGCAAGAAGGGAGTAGGCTACAGGACCTCCTACAGGTTCACCCACAGCTCACGCGTGACCAAGTTCAAAAGCTCCTGGGAGAGTTAAAAAAGGAGGGGCGAATCCACTTCAAAGGGAAGGCCAATGCCGCTCGCTGGTACCCGGAGCCTTCTCCTCCTGAAGTTGCGCCGAATCCCAAGAATTAAGCGACAATCGGCGCAATTCCGGCGCAATGCCTCCGCCAAAGTAGCCGGTTTTATGAAGGGTTCCAGGAGAGGTGAATGGAACGTCCGGCGCAACTTCGGCGCAATTCAGAATCGAGGGCTCCTTTGAACCGGGCATCGCGAAGACCAATGTTCTACTGGCTCGAAGATCCTTCCAGCATGCGTCCTTCTGTTGGCACTTCATAGATGACTTTTTCAGGTGCTTGGCGTATTTATCTCACCATTTATCTCGATCGTATCAGCCGCCCTTTAGGACAAAGGAGTTCGGAGCGTGCCGAAATCTAAGGGAAAGGCGAAGACACAACAGACGAAGCCCTACAAACACCCGGAAGCCACCAGCCTCATGCGGCCGGAGGTGGGGACGCAGGCGCAGTTCAGGAAGAAGAAACCGCCGAAGACCTACCGCTACGATTCCTCGCTCTCGCCTGCGCTCGATTGGGATGCCACGAATCCGGTCCGTGAGCAGGGAGAACAGCAGTTGTCGATTGTCATTTCTCAGTTGTCGGAATTGCGGAAGAAACTCGCCGCCACTGACAACTTGCAACTGGCAACTGAGAACCTCACCAAGGCTGAAGAGGCACTGCGCACGCTGAAGAGTCTTAGTAAACCGTTTCTTAATTGGGCCGGTAAAGCGGAGCGCCTCTCCTTCGATGTGCCGACCTTGCCGCTATTCATCCACGAGAGGCTTTCCACTAAAGCCATTATCGAAACGCTGGCCGGGCACAAGACCGACAAGCAAGAGGATATGTTCGCCCTCTTCGGTGATCCGCAGCACTCGATCACCGATCAAGTATTGAAATCGTATGAGTATCAAGATGACTGGACGAATCGCATGGTCCTAGGCGACTCGCTCGTCGTGATGAACTCACTGCTGCACTACGAAGGGCTCGGTGGCCAAGTGCAGATGATCTATATGGACCCTCCGTACGGGGTGAAGTTCGGCAGCAACTTCCAGCCCTTCGTCCGCAAGCGCGATGTCTCCCATAACGATGACGAGGACATGACCCGCGAACCGGAAATGGTTCAGGCCTATCGGGATACCTGGGAACTGGGCTTGCACTCGTACCTAACATACTTGCGCGACCGGCTCCTCCTCGCCCGCGATCTGCTCACCCCCAGTGGCAGCATCTTCGTCCAGATCAGCGATGAAAATCTGCACCATGTGCGGGAGGTGATGGATGAGGTGTTTGGGGGAGAGAATTTTTGTCGCGTGATTTCTGTCGAAAAAACTTCTGGGCAATCAAGTGAATTGCCCGCGGCAGTCTGCGATTTCTTGCTCTGGTATGCGAAAGACCGAGAACGCGTGAAGGTCAGAAGGCTATTTGTCGAACGCGACCCGTTTGAGAATCCATCCGAACGTTACGTCTGCGTTGAAACGCCGGATGGCAAAATAATCGACTTGTCGGTCGATCAGAAGCTGCGGCAAGAGCCGATTCCCGAAGGGCGCATTCTCAAGCTGATTGATTTGTCCTCACAAACCGGAGGCGAGACTTCACGGTTTCCAATTGAATTCGGCGGAAAATCTTTTGTTCCGTCTGGGAATCGCGGTTGGTCAACAAGCCGAGAAGGAATCGAAGTTCTGCGAAAGGCTGGGCGCCTTCACGTTCAAGGAAACACAATTTGGTGGAAGAGCTACCGCGACGAGTTTCCATTTCGCGAGTTGACGACACATTGGCCTGACGCGAAATCGAACGCGTTTGGCGGCGCGCGGGTTTACGTCGTTCAAACGAATCCAACGATTATTCAGCGCTGCCTTCTCATGACCACCGACCCAGGCGATCTCGTGCTCGATCCGACCTGTGGCAGTGGCACAACGGCCTATGTCGCCGAGCAATGGGGTCGCCGCTGGATCACGGCTGATACGAGCCGCGTACCGTTAGCTCTGGCCCGTCAACGACTCCTGACCGCAACATTTCCCTGGTACGAGTTGAAGGACCAGCATCGTGGTCCTGCAGGCGGCTTCGTCTATAAGCGGAAACAGAATAAGAAGGGTGAAGAGGTCGGTGGGATCGTGCCACACATCACGCTGAAATCCATTGCCAACAATGAACCACCGGCTGAAGAAGTCCTGGTAGACCGGCCGGAAGTGGAGAATGGGATCACCCGCGTGACCGGTCCCTTCTGTGTCGAAGCGACGATTCCAACGCCGGTGGATTGGGAGGGAGATGGCGTCGAGGACTCCGGTGCCGCTGAATCCCACGGCTCCTTCGTGGACCGGATGCTGGAAGTCCTCCGCAAGAGTCCGGTGCTGCGGTTGGAGGGCAACAAGACGGTCACGCTGAAAAACATCCGTCCGCCAGCAAAGACCCTCAGCTTATCGGCTGAAGCGCTCGTGGCCAACGGACAAGACAAAGCAGTTGCTTTCGTATTTGGGCCCGAGAACGGTTCCGTCAGTGAGAAGTTGGTCTATGAAGCGGCGAAGGAGGCGAACGGCAAGAGCTATACCCATCTCTACGTGATCGGCTTTGCCATCCAACCCAATGCCCGCACGCTCGTGGACAAGTGCGCCGAGGTGATGGGCGTGCCCGCGACCTATGTGCAAGCCACGCCGGACTTGATGATGGGTGACCTGCTCAAGAACATGCGGTCGAGTCAGATCTTCAGCGTGTGCGGCCAGCCGGAGATTAAGGTCAGCCGAACGAAAGACAAGAAGTATCAGGTTGAACTTCTGGGCTTGGATGTCTTCGATCCGATCACGATGGAGGTCGATCACCGATCGGGTCACGACGTGCCGGCCTGGTTTCTCGATACCGACTACAACGACCTCTGTTTCCACGTCTCGCAAGCCTTCTTTCCCCGCACGAGCGCCTGGGATAATTTGAAGAAAGCCCTCAAGGGTGAGTACGAGGAAAGCGTGTGGAATCACTTGTCAGGTACGACGAGCGCTCCGTTTGAAGCAGGTGAGCACAAGCAGATTGCGGTGAAAGTCATTGATGACCGAGGGAATGAATTGCTTGTGGTGAGGAAGCTGGGAGAGGTCAAGTCTTGAAGACTGCCAAATTGTTCGAGCTTCTCTCAG
>JBBIKN010000181.1:0-5052 GCA_037445435.1 Nitrospira sp.
CATCGCGCCGGAACAAGCGGTGCGGAAGGTGGATTCCTTCCACGTGGCCTTGCAGTTGCAGTACTAAGCAGCTCACGTGAACTAGAACGTCTCTTCTTTAACAAGAGCCGGAATCCATACTTGGGTTCCGGCTTTTGTTTTTTCCCCTGCCAATAGAGCTGGTTCGGCTGGTATTAGGACGTCGGCACACAGTCGTTGGTAGGCGGGGAAAGGGTTTGGAGACAGACAGTTACACAAGCACTAAGCCGGCCTCGCGGATCTTTTTCCACGAAGAGGTGGCCAGGAAGGCGTTGAACGTCGATTCCCTAGCGGGAAACCGTTGGCCGGCCTCCCGCATATGCGGATAGCTCTGAAATACCTGTCGTGGGGTGGCGTCTCTGATCAATTGTTCCAACCATCGGGCCTCTGGCTCTGGGAGAGTAATGTGATCATTCTGAGAACCAGTGATGGTGAGTTTTAATCTCTTTCCGATCGACCCACAAGCCACTGTTCCACCCAGCCAGACCAAACGCCGTTCTAAGTCTGCATGATCATCTATCCTCCGTATCTTGAGCAAGCGCCTGAGCCATGTCGCGGACACGTGAGGACGAGGGACTTCATGCTCAAACCATTGGCGGACGTCGAGATCAAGCCCGCGTCGCTCGAGATAGTTCAGGAGTGATCGTCGCAGCCCTTCGCCAACCCAGGGCGGAGTTTCTCCACAACGATCGTCGTGCTGAAGGTCGTTTTCTGCGAAGCCTTGGAATGAGGGTCCAAGAACACGGAGACCATGTGCGCCAGGATTCAAGCCGACCGGACTATGTGCTGTCACTGTAAAGCGGTGCCAAAAGGCTGATTGCAGGAGATCCGCCTTGATGAGCTGTCGGACTCGTTCGAGTGAATCGATGGTTTCCTGGATCGTTTCCGACGGACAGCCGTACATGAGATAGGCATGGATCAGGATGCCGGCTTCTTTGAATCCAGCGGCAACTAACGCAGTTTGATCGACGGTGATGCCTTTTTTCATATTGTCCAGTAACCGGTCTGAGGCTGCCTCGAGCCCAGCCGTCACCGCGATGCAACCGGAGGCGGAGAGGAGACGGCACAGGTCTGCCGAGAAGGCTGTTTCAAAACGGATATTGCCCCACCATTTGATAGTGATCCGTCGTTCCAGGAGCGCAAGTGCCAAAGATTTCAACGCAGCGGGTGGGGCCGCCTCATCCACGAAGTGAAAACCTCTGTGCCCCGTTTCGGCAATGAGTTGCTCGATGTGCTGGATGAGCCGCTCGGTCGGTGTCATTTCGTACCGACTGATGTAGGTCAGCCCTACATCGCAGAACGTGCATTGTTTCCAATAGCAGCCGTGTGCGACGGTGAGTTTATTCCAGTGGCTTTCCGACCAGAGACGATGCATCGGATTGGTGCTGTCGAGAATGGTCAGGTAGCGGTCCAAAGACAGGCCGCGATAGGTGGGACAACCGACGTCGTTCATCGAGAAGTCGGGTGAGGAAGAATCGTCGGCATATCGGATGCGATCCTTCTCACGATACATCGTGCGGCACAGGGATTCCAGAGGTCGCAGACCGGAAAGATGTTCGATTAAGGACAGGAGCGGCCGTTCACCGTCGTCGAACGTCACAAAGTCGACATAATCAAATACTCGAGGGTCGGCGACGCGGCGCAATTCTGTGTTCACATAGCCGCCGCCGATGACGACAGGCAAATCAGGGCGGTGTCGCTTGAGTGTCTTTGCGACGAGGAAGGCCCCATAGAGATTACCTGGAAATGGTATGGAGAGACCGACCAACGATGGGTTGACTCGATTGAAATGTTCCCAGAATGAATCCAGGAGCCATTCATCAATCAGGGTCGGTGGCTCCGCCAAGGCGGTGGCGATTTGATCGAACGATGAGGCACTGCGCCCGATATGCTCGGCATATCGGCTCAAGGCGAAGTGCGGGGTGATCGTGGCTTGTACCAAATCGGTGAGATCTTCGAGGAAGAACGTGGCCCATTGTTTGGCCCTGTCACTCACTGATACAGAGCGCGCGAATTTCCGACGACCCCGGAATCGGGGGCCCTGGGGTAATACTCCGGGTTGGATCAAGTGAGCGGCAATGTCGGGGGTTGTGCCCTGCAAGAAGGCGATGACCGGTCCGATCATTTTCACGTAGGTGTGTTCTGCCCTCATCATGCCGAGGGCTTCCTTGGGGAGGTCGCCCTCCTTACCGTGCAGTTGTCGGAAAACTTGCCTTAGCCCCTCGGGACTGAATAGGCGCAACACCATCTCGATGCCCAAGTCGGCTTGCTCTGCCTGGATTCCACGGGACTGAAGAAACCCCGTCAAATAGGCGGTGGATGGGTAGGGAGTATTCAGCTGAGTCAAGGGAGGAATCAACAACAAGATGCGAGGGCCAGCCATGGTCTCGACATAGCATAAGAATCGACGGGAAAGCTACGCAGAAGGATAAGGTTGAGGTTAAGAGATGAGGAGGAACGTCCCGACAAAAGAGAGAGAAGACAAGGAGAAAAGGATGTTGCTCCCTAACCTTGACTTCAGCCGTTATTTCTTCAGGTCCAAGATGCTGCCGAGTAAAGCATCTCCCATTCGTAACGTCTGGAGATTCGCTTCAAAGCTACGTTGAGCCATGATCTGCTGCACTGCTTCCTCACCGAGGTCAACATTCGACAGTTCGACCATGGTTTGGTTGCCGATTGTGTCACGAAGAATAGTTGGACCGGATGAGTCGTCTTTCTCGATGACTGGAAGGACCCCGCCACTAGGAATTTCGACGAACTCCGTTCTGGACTTCTTGAAGCCGTCAGTATTGACATTGGCAACATTGTGCGCAACGACCTCGATCTGTTTGCCGAATGCAAGTAGACCTGAGAGAGCGGTGTGTATGGCGGATATCATAGACACCTCCGTTGCACGATCTATTAAGCCCTGTCGGGAATCTTATCGGTTCAGACAGGAAGAACTTAAGCTGAGGAGTGGTCTGTGCATTAACAGACATAGATCGGCTGTAACCCATCCCGTCATTCAGAAATCGCTTCTATCGGTACTACAGGTGGACTCCCGTCCGACCGATAGATTGTGAAAGCTCCAATAACCCGAACTCCGCCTCATGTCCGTCTTTAATCCTTCCGACTCAGATCACCGATCCAAAGTCCGGCAATCACGTTTGCCGAGGGGACAGGACACGAGCCTGATCTTGGAAGTGGTTCAGGAGGCGATCTTTTTCTTGGATTGCGACAATCATATCCTCTTCCTGAATCCTTCCGCACAACACCTGGTCGGGAGAACACGCGACGTGATCGGGCTAGGGTTTCACGACCTTATTGGATGCTTCACGCCGGGTGAGAGTGAGGCGGCTCAGTGTCCACTCACTCGAATGGTGAGTACCGGTCAGCTTGTCGTGGTTCCTTCTCATCTTTGGCATCGAGAAGATGGTACTCAATTCGAGCTGTCTCTCTCGTTCTGGCCGAGAACGCAACAAGGGATGCAAGTCGGTGGGCTGGTGGTTGTCCGTGACATGACCGACGCGATGGAGATTCAGCGTGATGTCCAGCGTGCCGCACGGCTGGCCGAGGATGCGCCCAATCCTATTGTGGAATTTGATGTAACGGGCGTCATGCTCTATGCCAACACCGGTATGCTGAATTTGATGGGACAATGTGGACTGCTCGAAACCGGGATCGAGATGATGTTCCCGGCAAATCTATCCGCACTGCTCCATGAGTGCGTCGCGACCGACTCCGCTCTGTCGCGGGTCGAACATGTCGTGGCGGATCGGGTTATCGCCTGGTCGTTCTTTCCTCTGAGGGAGTTGAAGTTGGTCCGTGCGTATGGACTTGATGTCACCTCGGATGTGTCCTTGCGCCGGGCGAAAGAAGCAGCCGAAGAGTCTGCACGGGCGAAGGGAATCTTTCTCGCGACGATGAGTCACGAACTTCGGACACCGATGAACGGCGTGCTGGGATGCACACAACTCCTCAAGGACACAGCGCTGACCGACCAACAGCGGGAGCTGATAGAGACGATGCATCGCTCTGCGGAAGCGTTGCTGACGTTGGTGAACGACATTCTCGATTTCTCAAAAATTGAGGCCGGCAAGATGACGTTGGAAGTGGCCGATGTCGACATCCGGTTGCTGGTCAGTGACGTCACGACGTTGGTTGCAGAGTCGGCTATCAAAAAGGGACTTGCCGTCTCGGTGCAGATTGCTCCAGACGTGCCGGAGGTGTTTAGGGGGGATCCAGTCCGACTGCGCCAGATCCTGCTTAATCTCGTCGGGAATACGATCAAGTTCACTGAGCGAGGAGAAGTCGAGATCACTGTGTCGTTGATGCCTGATCGGATGGATAATCCAGAGTCCGTGATTCTGCGATGGAGCGTTCGTGATACGGGCATCGGGATGACTCCCGACCAGCAAGCCAATCTGTTTAAGGCCTATACGCAAGCCGACGCCTCCGTCGCAAGACGATTTGGAGGAACCGGTCTCGGCCTCATGATCTGTCGCCAGCTTGTCGAGCTGATGGGAGGAACGATCACAGTCGCCAGCGAATTCGGTCACGGCAGTACGTTCATCTATACCACCGACCTGCTTCCGGCCATTCATCGAGACTCAACGGTGTTTTCTTTGGGAACGGAACCACGCGGTGCAGGAGAGCAGATTGGACCGCTACGAGTGTTGGTCGCAGACGACAATGAAATTAATCAAGTGGTCGCCTGCAAATTTTTGCAGAAGCTTGGGTGCCATGTCGAAGTCGCACGTACCGGGTGTGAAGCGGTGGAAGCCGTCAGCCGGACCGGCTACGATGTCGTTCTGATGGATTGCGACATGCCGGAAATGGACGGGTACGAGGCCACCCGTGAAGTCCGTCGTCGTGAAGAGGGTACACCAAAGCATCTGCCCATCATGGCTCTCACCGGCCATACGTCCGACGAGGAAATCCGGAAGTGTCATCAGGCAGGCATGGATAGGGTTGTGACGAAGCCGGTTACGTTGACCGTGCTCCGTACGAATCTTCAAGAACTGTTACGCAAAGCCGACTCCTAATACAGTCTAG
>JBBIKN010000182.1:0-4984 GCA_037445435.1 Nitrospira sp.
CTAGGTAGTTAGTTTTCTGCTTCCGCCTTCCAAGAGTTCTGCTACAATATCGATTATTGCTTTCATAGAGGCACGCTCTCACTGTATGGCTTCCGTACGATCATCGAAGTGTTGTGATGCCGGTCGTCTTGATCGATGGAATCAGCCTCCAATCATCGCTCACCAACCCCGCTTTTAGCGGCCGAGACGCCTAAACCATCGGCCTCCTCCGTCCCTGCGGGGTCACCCGGTATCTGGCATGTCTTAGGGGCGTGGTTTCATCGGTTGACCATCGAGCAACGCGTCTTAACTGGCTTCAGCCTGGTGTTTGTCGGGATCCTTATCATCAGCGCCATCTCCTATCACAATACGAGCATCCTGCTGACCAACAGTGGGCTGGATGGTCGCAGCCATGAGCTCATTCAACTCTTGAATACGATCGACGCCGCGATGAGTGAAGCGGAAGATGCCCACCGGCGTTATCTGGTGACGGGAGAAGCGTTGTATCTGGAGACGTACAAAAAGGTCGTGAAGCAGAAGCCGGCATTCATCGCGTATCTCAATGACTTGGTCCGCGAGTCACCCGAGCAACAGCAACGGGTCGTCCTCCTCGATCGGGTGATGGACCGGCAATTGAACGCCGAATCAAAAGCCATCGCTCAGTTTCAAGAAGGCGGCTTCCGAGCCGCCAGAAAAATGGCCCTCGAAGGGGCGGGGAAGCGCGAGCTCGGGGCGATTCACCAAATCATTACGGACATGGACCTGCATGAGCGGCAAGCGGTCGGACGACGTGTCGTGGAGTCCGCGTCCGGGACAAGGACTACCATCGTCCTCCTCGGCATCGGTGCATTGCTGCAGCTGGTTCTGTTGGCATGGGTCTACTACCTCATTCGGCATGACATCACGGAGCGGCGACGTGTGGCCGGAGAGCTGCACCGCCGAGGAGAGCTCTTGGAGGCCGCAAACAAGGAGCTGGAGGCCTTCAGCTACTCGGTCTCTCACGATCTACGTGCGCCGTTACGTCACATCGACGGCTATGCGGCGCTCTTGCGCCAATCGGTCGAGCATTCGTTGAATGATAAGGCTGCCCGGTATTTGCAGACGATTTCCGACTCCGCCAAACAGATGGGACAGCTGATCGATGATCTACTGGTCTTCTCTCGTATGGGTCGCCAAGAGATGCTCCGCACGACCGTCAACCTGGATCAGTTGATCAAGAACATCCTTTCCGATCTCCGGTTGGACTTGCAAGGACGAGACATATCATGGACAATCGCTGCACTGCCTGAAGTACAAGGTGATCCGGCCATGCTCCGACAGGTATTTATGAACTTGATCGCAAATGCCGTGAAGTTTACGAGTACCAGGCCCAGCGCCGCGATTGAAATTGGTGTGGAGCATCCCTGTTCTAACGAAATCGTTCTGTTCGTCCGTGATAATGGCGTGGGATTCGACATGCAGTACGCCTCCAAACTGTTTGGAGTGTTCCAGAGACTGCACCGAGCCGACGAATTTGAAGGAACCGGTATTGGGCTGGCCAACGTTCGTCGGATCGTTCATCGCCACGGGGGACGGACCTGGGCCGAAGGTGTACCGGATAAGGGAGCGACGTTCTACGTCCTGCTCCCCATAAGGAGGCTTGATTCATGACCGCGGCCAAACCGATCTTACTCGCCGAGGATAACCCACGAGACGCCGAACTCGCTTTGGCTGCGATGGAGGCGGAGCATATCTCCGATAAAGTCGTTCTGTGCCATGACGGCGCTGAAGTGTTGGACTATTTGTATTGTCGCGGACAATTCAAGTCACGGCTGAGAGGAAACCCTGCGGTGGTGTTTCTTGATCTGAAAATGCCGAAAGTGAACGGTCTCGAGGTCTTGCGTACCATCAAGGCGGACGTCAATCTTCGTCCGATTCCCGTCGTCATGCTGACATCATCGCGAGAAGAACGTGACCTTACCGAGAGCTATGCCTTGGGGGCCAATGCCTACGTTGTCAAGCCCGTAGAGTTTCACAAATTTTTGTCTGCGGTCAAGGAGCTGGGAACGTTCTGGGGTATCATCAATGAACCCCCTCCTGAAAGTTGCCGTCCCACCAGCTGACCATCTCATGACGACGCTGCTGCGAGTGCTGCATCTCGAGACGAACCTACAAGATGCTGATCGCATCGAAGCCCTGTTGACCGAAGAAGGCCCTTCTTGTGCGATACGACGTGTAGAGACTCGCCAGGCCTTTATTTCAGCCCTGAACGATGGCTCAGTGGACCTCATCTTGGCAGAATTTTCTCTTCCTGAGTTTGATGAAGGGGAGGCTTTAGAGTTGGCCCGTCAGTTGGCTCCTGACGTGCCGGTTATCTTCGTCTCGGCAGCACTTAATGAGACACGGTGTATCGAGCAAATGCAGCGCGGTGCGACCGACTGTATTCATAAAAGGACATTAGGTCGACTTGTTCCATCGGTGCGCCGGATATTGCGGGAGCAACGGGCTCGGGTGGCACAGAGGCGCGCGGAGGAAGCGCTTCTGCAAAGCGAAGTGCAACTTCGGCAACTACAAAAACTTGAGGTCGTCGGTCGTCTGGCGGGAGGACTCGCGCACGATTTTAATAACTTGCTCACGGTCATCATGGGTCATAGTCAGGTTCTGCTCAGTGAAATGGGCCCGGATCATCCGCACAGAAGCCGGGTGGAAGAAATGCAGAAGGCGGGGGATCGAGCGAAGGTTCTCATTCGTCAGTTGCTTACGTTCAGCAGAAAACAGCCTTCTGGAGCGAAAGTTCTGAGCTTGAATGCCGCCCTCAGTAATGTTGAGACCATGCTCCGGAGATTGATCGGAGCGGATATTCAACTGACGTTGAAACTGAGCGTGGACGACCTCCGAATCAAAGTCGATCCTGCCCTCATCGAACAGATTGTGATGAATCTGGTCGTGAACGCCCGGGATGCGATGCCGACTGGCGGCAAGCTCACGATCGAAACTGCTGCGGCCGATCTCGATCACCTACCGAAATACCACGTCAATCCGATTTCTCGCGGGCAATATGCGAGGCTTTCGGTATCCGACACTGGATGCGGAATGTCCTCAGAGGTACAGGAACACATTTTCAAGCCTTTTTTTACGACCAAAGAGGAAGGAAAAGGAACAGGACTTGGACTGTCGACCGTGTTCGGTATC
Organism: Nitrospira sp.; assembly: GCA_037445435.1. GTDB lineage: Bacteria > Nitrospirota > Nitrospiria > Nitrospirales > Nitrospiraceae > Nitrospira_D. The sequence goes on from JBBIKN010000182.1 coordinate 3,151, forward strand.
GTTACGGAGGCCGGCGGAGGATTAGATGTGATCAGCGAGGTCGGAGTGGGGACGCGTTTCGATGTGTACCTTCCGTGCGTTGTGAGCGAGATCGAGGAGTCCTCTGACGAGAGCGTCACGTTGCCATCAGCGGAGGGCCATGAAACCATTCTTCTGGTAGAGGACGAGGAGGATGTTCGCATACTCATCCGGGATGAACTTCGGAAGCTCGGGTATCGCATCATCGAAGCCAGAAACGGTGTAGAGGCTTGTCTGGTGGCCACTCCCCATATTGGGAGGCTCAAACTGTTACTCACGGATATCGTGATGCCGGGGATGAGTGGGACGGAACTGGCGAGGCATCTGCGCGTGATCAAGCCTGAACTGAAGCTTCTCTTCATTTCCGGGTATACGAATGACGTCGGTATCGGGGACGGTGATCCTGCCAGCGCTTATCTGCAGAAGCCCTTTACGCCGGAAGCGTTGGCCGGTTGCGTGCGTGAGCTGTTGGATGTCAAGCCGACAAATCGGATGAGCGTCGCTCAACAATCGGAGGCGACTGAACAGTCACGGAGGGTCCAGCGATCCTGAGCCATGAGCTGTCCTTCCCGTCTGTTCGTCATGACCGGATATCTGCAGGGGTCGCCATGAACAGGCGTCGGTGGTTCGAAGAAGCCAAGCCTATCATGCGTTTCCTCCTCGTGGGCATCATTCTATTCCCCAGTCTCTGTCTTGCCCATGATATCTCATGGGTGCGCCTTTCTGACGGCCTCACAGTCTCGGTGTGGAAGCCGGGCGATGCTTGTCCGACCGTGCCAAGCATGCTGGTCGTGGATATGGATCCGGAACGTACCAAGTTCTCCGTTCATCATTACGCCCAGGAAGGACTGTCAGAGCCTCCCAAGATCGACGAATGGCAGAGACGAACAGGCCATCATGTGGTGTTCAATGCGGGGTTGTTCCGGGAAAATTTCGCCTATCTCGGTCTCTTGTATAAGGACGGACGTCCGTTGGGAAGCCGACGCCATACATCATGGCAGGGGTTGTTTGTCGCAGAACCCTCCGCCTCGGGGTTGAAGAAGGCACGGATCCTTGATTTGGCTACAGAGAGTTTCGATCAAGAGCAGCCGCACTACCGTGAAGCGGCACAGGCCTTGATGCTTCTGGATCTGACCGGCAAGATTCGTGTTCGCGAGACCGGGAAATATGCCTATCAGACGATTGTCGCGGAAACGGAGACCGGACACATACTTCTCTTTAAAAGTCTTGGAGTGGTTTCTCTCTACGACATCGGACGGTGTTTCAAGGATGCGTTTCCCGCCGTGCGCCAGGCGATGGCAATGGACGGCGGGTCCTCTTCAGATGTCCGTATTTTGGAGTCGCTGTGGGAAAAAGAGCTACACGTACAAGAACATGCTTCCTGGAAGAGCCTGTTCGGCGGAAGCACGGGGTCTCATATTCCGTTGCCCACCGTGATTGGGGCCAGTCCCAGATAATGCTCAAATCTTGGCTGAAAACCGCGGTGGCAGTAGCATGCCTGGCCGTGGGAGCCTGCGCCGATGGAGCGAAGATCATTCAAGAACACAATGCGGGTGGGGTCGTCATTTATCCATTTAAAGAAGGACAGGGCCCGATGCTTTCCTCCTTCCGTCAGGATGCCCTTGACCTCATGAAACAGAAATGTAGTGGCAGATCCTACAGCATCGTTCGTGAGGGGGAAACCAAAGGACGCACTCGAGTCGTGAGTCCGCTTGATGGGGCGCAAGAACTGGTAGAGGAGCGGCGGTGGGGAATTCAGTTCGAGTGCAAATGAAATGAAGAGAAGCGGAACACGCCATCAACGCGGGCACACTAG
>JBBIKN010000183.1:0-4930 GCA_037445435.1 Nitrospira sp.
TCAGAAATAGATTGTTTTCATAGAGGTTCGTCACGTTTTGTCCCACACTCTCTAAGAATCCTGAAGCCCGTTGCACGGCTTGAAAACAGATCACAAGGTCTCCCACCGTGAACTGGCCCTGAAGCGTTCGCACTGCCACAAAACTATAGACCCCAAAGATACCGGTCACACCGATCAGCTGGGCGACCGACGCTGAGAGCGCCCAGCGCCGCTCCAACTCGATTCGTTCTTGACACAGCACGGTTCGCGCGTCTTGGAACCATTGCCGTAACCGAGGGCCAAGGTCAAACAACCTGACTTCTTTTGCGGCAAGAGCTTGTGTCAGCAGCATGTGGATGTACCAGGCCTTCCGTTGAAGCGGTGTCCGCTCACGCTCCCAAACGAATAAACTAGTAGACTGTTGCAGCCGGACGATGAAATACGGGATGGCCGCTAGGATTAGGATGGGAATCACACCCCAATGCAACCACCAGAGGACCGCCCCCATTGCGATTAACGAAATGGTATTTTGGCCTAACTGAAGCACGGCATTGAGAATAGCTGTCGGGCGGTAGGGGGCGTCCTGCTGTGCACGATGCAGCGTATCGTGATACTGTGCATTCTCATAATACTCGAGATCGACCTCTAACGATTTGGCCTGAAGGAGCGCATACATGTGATCGGTGACGATTTGAGCCTGGATTCTGGAAATCAGACCGCCGATGGCGGTCAGCACAGCTGTGACCGCGGCGACACCGGCTATGCCTCCAAGAATGGTGAGTATACGTGTCATCGAGGCGTCGTCCGTTGGTGTCTTGAGCGCTTCGGTTACGGTATCGATCAACAGCTTCGTCAGATAGAGCACCACCAGTGGAAGGAGACCCTGAATGACGCGCACGAGGAGACTGGCAACGGCGAGACGTGGACTGCTCTCCCACACCAACACGAGCGCCCAGCGGACCGTCGTGAGAAATGAGCCTATGCGCTTCGTGCTGACTTTCATACGCAGTGGGTCCCAGCCTTTGAGGTTAGTCCAGACCCGTTGTTGGATCGGGAGGATACGAGAATGTCACAGTGAAACGTTGCCAATGCGTGCCCGGCTCGTAAAACACATCGGAACCCAACGTTAGCCAGGCATGGCCGTCGAGACTCGCCGCTTCTTTTCGCACACCGCAATGAAACACGACGGGATACCCCAGTTGCCGAGCCAATCTATAGAGCACTAAGGATCGGGGGAAGCAATTTCCACGTTTGTTGTAGGGAAACAACTGCAGCCAGCGATCGACATAGCCGACTAAGGCTTTCATGGTGGCATCATCACGGTCTCTCGTTGCCGACCCGTGGTGTAATTGCTGGAGTGTGACTGGAAGACTGTGGAGTAGCAGTGAGGATCGAACCCAGAGTACCACACCCCCGACGTGAAGCACTGTCCAGTACTTCTTCAAAAGAGCCATTCCTATACATACAGTATTTGTCACTACAGAAGGCCACGCTTGTCGTCGGTCACGCAGTCTCGGAGAGTCCGTCATCGGCATCACCCGCTTCACATCGCATCCACGCTCTAAGAGACTGCGCGATCTTCCGACGTCTTTGTTGAGTGGCACTTAACCACTGTGTGCGACCCAGCGATTGATCATTCCACGAATCGTGGGTGAAAGGAGGAGCTTCATTGCTCGATGCACTGGAATAATGATACGCGCAAAGTGTGGCAGCGAATTGCGCCAGCGAAACCACGAGGGGGGTGTTGTGGCGAGCGGACTATGGTTACAACAGAGCAACAGAGCAAGCCACCAACGTTCCCACCAGGAATCTTTCAACGAAAAATAGAGCGCTCCTGCTTGTTCTTCGTTGACCCCATCCTGGGATTTCGTCAGGAGACTTGCCGGCATCCGATGGGAAAGCGTTTGAATGTCCGAATCTCTCTCGAGCCGTGCCTGCACTGTCTCGGGGAGGGGAGCATCCAGTAGTCGATGGGCGAGGGATAATCCCAGAGACAGCATGCCTCGACAGCGCCAATTCGACGTATACACAAAGATCTGATTCCAGTCTAGATGCGGGTGTGATCGCAGCAATTCCGCCACGTCGCAGACCCATTTCAGCAGTTCCCACGCATGTTTTGACCCGTGCACACACAGAACGATGAGCAGCGGTTCCGGGGCCAATCCTGGAACCGTCTTGTTCTCCAACCCTATGGGAATCCGAGACCGCCAGAATTCAGGGCGATCTAACGCGAAGGTGAAGAATGGATGGGCCATCATCCACTGGAGATCGACACGAGAGAGTCCACACGCCTTGATATACACATGATAGGGTCCCTGTTCACGGTTTGTTTCACCGGACTTGTCCAGAGCGGTTCTCCGCTTATAGCCTTGAGCCAATAGAACAGCCTGTGCGGCCGCCATGGAGGCCTTTGGGACAAGCAGGTCGAGATCGGTGAACTCGCGAAGTGCCACATCGCCATAGGCCGACACTGCGAGGGTGGCTCCCTTAATTGGGATGACCGGCACTTCACGCGCAGTAAACGCTTCGCATAAGACCAGGAGTTCGTCGGCAAGCGCTCGGTTCAGCATAGCTTGCGCCTGGGTCTTGTGACGAAGCTGCGTCAGTAGTTGAGCGGGGACCAGATCGGACGAGACTGCAGACAGATTCCTATATAGCAGCGGAACCACGCCGTGATATTCCGCCATTTTGAGGACCATCGACCAATCAAGCGTCTCTTGCGCTCTTGCCCGGATACGTGCGGCGAGATCATCGGTCAACACCGTGCGAGCGCACCAGACGAGGAATTCCGATTCGGGTCGGAGGGGGAATAGTCGCACATTGGGCCGTGCCATCATCACCGCACCTCTTCCAAAAGCGGCGTGATCAGTTTCGGCAAATCGAGAATATCACGGCCAAAATGCAAGCGGTAGCAGTCCACCTGCTGAACAAGCTTTGCAAGGACTTGAAACTCACGTCGGGCGACGGCAGGATTGTAGACCAACAGCGCTTGAGGAAGGAGCAGTTCCAAGGCGCGGCTCTTTGGGAGCTGCTCCAGACTACTATGCGGAGCATCAGTAACCTGCGGGAACAGCACGAGAGCCGGACGGCAACACTCGCCGAGGGCGGTCGGATAAAGGTCCTCCGCATCAAACGCCCGCTTGGGGAATCCGGGGCGAAGCACTGTATTAGACGCATTCCGGAGTTCCGGGAAAAAGGCGATCGTCTCTTCGGTCACGTTGATTTTGATGGGAAAGGGGAGAAGATTGACATGCGTCCCTGCATCTCGAATTAACGGATGATCGTCGGATAGATATCGGTAACCCGCTCGGAGTAGCGAGATAAAAGATGTTGTCTTACCACGCCCGCTGTTCCCTGGGATCAAGATTCCTCTACCATGTTTCTCCAGCGCGGTTGCATGAATGGTATAGAGTCCTCGGCATCGTAGGAGTTCAATCAAGGCGAGGTGAAACAAATATTCAATCAAACTCGCGGGCATCGCCTGAGGCCGTCTAAGATAGCCCTGCGCCCGACCTTGCACCGTGTCGATGACAAGCATTCCAACATCGTAAAACTCTGCGATCAAACACCCCCCGTCCTCTAAGACCTGATAGGGCAAATTGGTTTCTCGTCGATCTCCGACCGCCGCGCCTGTTCCACACGCAAGTCGACGTGCCAAAGGCGAAATGACGACGGGAATATTTGCGCACTCCTGGACAGCCTGAAAGCATAAGGAAAGTGGAACCGATTCATCGAGCGAGTCTCGTCGAAAATGGCGCAGCAGTTCGTTTACTGGTTCCGCCAGGGAAGGACATGTTGTGACATACCGTACTGGCGTCCCGTACAGGAAGAAGAGCGACTCGGTCACAGGTTGGTCAAGCACACACATCGTCATGCTTTCCCTCAAGGCGATGGTTCTCGCCCTCTTACCCCGACTTAAGGTTAAAGCTGGCTGGCCGTAGGACGGCCAGCCAGTCGGCTCACGAGCCGGTACTGCGAATTCGGTTAACGGAAGATGTCCGAGAAGCCCGACTTTCCCGGCACGCCATCCCCACCGCCGTTACCGAACCCGTTATTGCCCTGCGGTCCGCCATGACCGGAACGGCTCGCGGTGATATCGCGCAGCAACTCGTGCTTCACAAGCGCTGGCCGCACATAGGACTCTTTCTCCATGCTCCTTCACCTCCTTTCTTGTTGGAGTAGCCCTTCCTGGATCAACTGGTTGACCAGGGTGACGAGATCGTCCAGGGCTCGCTCGGGTGCGACATCAAAACGGTCACACAGGACCGCATGAATGTCGCTGATGGTGTTGTGGCCGGTGCAATGGTCCCAAATCACGCTGCCTAACCGGTTCAACGTGTAGTATCGACCGGTGCGGAGATCCAAGAGCACTGTCTCGCCATCCGTGTTCGTATCCTGTACATCAAGACTGGGCCGGAGAAGGATGTGGTCACACATCCTAGGATCGACGAGGTGATCTACCGTGGCATGAGATGAGAGTGCGTGTGCGAAGTTTGACATAGGCTTTCCCTTCCTCAGCTAAGACTCAGTGCTCGGCGTTTTTAAAAACGTATCAGGGTCAGACTACCCTGGTGATTCCACTTTAGGTGGAGCTGTCCGGATGAAAGTAGGGTGAGAAGACGTCGGCTATGGGTTCTCACATCTTTGCGGGCCGGTCACGGGGAAACCAACACACCGAGTTCCCAGGAGTGAGACTATGGGATTCGTAAAGAGAGGAAGTATGTGGTGGATGTCGTTTATGTTCCAAGGGCAACAGGTCCGACGCTCAACAGGGACCTTGGATCGACGCCTCACTGAGAGGGGGCTCCGGTTCTTTGGACAGAATCTTTCATGTCATAAGTGGTGCCTGGCGGTATCCGCCTCCACAGCCGTGGGCTGTGCAGGTCTGTTCTCCCAGTACACGCGATCGGGCGTGCGTCCGTCAAGCGCGCGATGCGGCCTGATCTGATTG
>JBBIKN010000184.1:0-4867 GCA_037445435.1 Nitrospira sp.
CTAGTTGTTTTCCTTCAACGCTTTGATCAGGAGATCGGCAACCGCCCCGCCCGAGACCGGATTCTGTCCGGTGATGAGACGGCCGTCCACGACTGCAACGAGCGCTGGTAAGCACGATGAGGACTTCCTGTTCGTGACGTTCCTCCAGCATCCGTCGGTCAAACCGTCACAGCCGCTTCTCCTCAAGATCATAGACGTCGAACCACACACAAACGGGACGATGATTCGGCACGAACTTGGGAATGTATTCTTCGAGGTACTGCTGAGCCTGGAGACTCATGTCGCTCAATCTGGTATCACGCATTGTGTTATTCCATTTCAGCACTTCGTCCGGATTCTTGAGGTTGGAATGATCCGCGATCCACGTCGCGAGTTCCTCATCGGTTGCTCCCGTCGAGACCATGTCCTTGAATTGCTCGGGCGTGATGTCGGTGAACGAGAACCACCGATCGGCCAATGAACAGGGCCAGTAATTGTACTCGCCGTTCATGCCCAACAAGAACGCTCGGCATTTATCCGAGCAACGGGCGGCAATGACGTAGCCACCCAATTTTTCACGCGGGCTTTGGGAATAACCTATTCGTAGATCTTTGGCGAGTGTTTTGACTTTCTCGAGATCTGTTTTCATGGTCTTCCCATTGCCTTTCGTATGCCTACCGCCTGTTTGCCGACCCCGACTGCTTGCTGTGTGAAGCCTTAACCCTGCGCTGCTTCAGCCTGCAAATAACTGCAGCGAGCTTCATGTTCCTCTTTTTGTGCCTGTATCATAGTAGAACCGCTCATGGACGATTTTGCCGTTCTTCCACTTGGCCACCGAAACCTGTTCCATATGTACCGGCTGCCCGCTCGTTGCGATGAAGTCCAGGGTACATTCGTAGAACGTAACATTGTCACCTGTGCCGCTGGCTTTCACCTCAAAGCCCTTCCATTCCTTCACACCGCTTAAGAATTGTTTTTCTCGTTCGATGTTGGCGGCTAAACCCTTTGTCGGCGGGTTCGCGTTGTCTTGCATCACCGCGTCCTTATCGTAGAACTCGTTCATCGCCTCGATGATCTTGCCCTGATGAATGTAATTCAGCAGATCGTTTAAACGTTGTTGAAGATTCTGAGTATTCATCGTCAAACTCCTTTCATTTTTTGCCCGATGCAAACACAATCCCGGCCTTCCGCACTTCTTGATAGGGAAGAAGCCAGACCAGCGATTCATCACTGAGATCGCCGACTTGAATGCGGTTTCCCCATGGGTCGCGAAAGTCGCAGCGAAAGTCCGGATGGAGCTTCAACTTGTACTTCTTCGTGAGTTTCTTACGCACTTCTTGAATCTGTTTTGCGTCGCGAACCAGGAGCCCAAAATGTTTGGCCCGGTCAGGCTGCAGTTCCTTGACCTCAAAGATGGCCATGAACTGGTGCTCGCCGAGTTTGCACCAAGCGGCTCCTTCACCGCCTCGCAGCATTTTCAACCCGAACACGTCCTGATAGAACTTGACTGCTCTCTTGGCATCGGTGACTTCGATCGCGACGTGGTTGCAGCCATACACTTGAACGACCATCATCCACCAACCTTTCCACGACAGGCATCACAGATCATCCGACCACTAACCGTGAAATCTCCTTCGCACATTGAACAGTTCCGGTGCTTCTTCCAGAAGCGAGTGAGAATTAGTTTGTCCACAGAACCAACGCGTAAACAGCATCATCCTCTATGTGCTTGTTTGCGACATGGTCATCGTTCACACAGGCCAATCTCGCTCTTCACTCCGTATCAGCCGGCACTCATTGCAGAGCACAGAATCACGTCGTGTTCTTTGCAAGTTCAGCCCCTATCCGTTGCAAGGCCGTGAGAAACGTCTCCGGAGGCTGAGCACCAGAGATCGCATACATGTTGTTGAAAACAAAATATGGAACACCCCGAATGTCGATCCTATGGCCTACGGCTTCTTCTGTCTTCACTTCTGCCATCCCTGTTTCACCCGCCAAGAAACACTCGACTTCTCTTTGCTTCAACCCTGCTTGCTCCGCCACCTTCGCGAGAGTCTGGATATTGCCGATGTCGTTCCCTCCCACGAAATATGCTCGAAATAGCTCTTCCACCACTGCGTCTTGTCTTTCCTGACGTCCGGCATACCAAATCAACCGATGGGCGAGAAAAGTGTTTGGCGTCCGGAGAATCTTCTCGAAGGCAAACGGTATCTGCTCCGCCCTTCCCGCCTCCAGCAAGCGCTCCTCCATCTCTTTGAAAGCGTCCAGACTGCCGAACTTAGCTTCGAGATAGACCTTGCGATCCATCCCATTCTTCGGCATCGTGGGATTCAATTGGAACGGTTGCCATTGAACCTTTACCGGTACGGAACCGTGCCATTCCATGAGTGCCCGTTCAAGCCGCCGCTTCCCCACATAGCACCAGGGGCAGATGACGTCGGAATAGACATCGATGTGGATCCCCACGTTTGGCTCAGTCATCAACATGCCTTCTCACACGAGGTCCTTTTGAACGAAATCCCTTTCACGAACCACGATGACACGATCATGACAGATGTCCCATTCTTCCGGCCTGATAATCTTCCACCGCTTGAACGAGTTCAGCTTTGGTGTTCATCACAAACGGGCCATAGCGCACGATCGGTTCCCCGATCGGTTCGCCGCTCATGACCAAAAGCCGACTGTTTTCATGAGTGTCGATGATGAGCTGCGTTCCTTCCCGCTGGCATACGATCAGCTCCGCTTCTCCTGCCGTTTGCGACCCGTTAACGGAAGCGCCACCTTCCAGAACCAGGATGGACGTATTATGGCCGGAAGGAACATTCAGAATGGCACGTGTACCACTGTTCAACTGCAGATCGTAGAGTTCGATCGGCGTGAAGGTGCGAGCCGGCCCTCGACGTCCCTCGAATGATCCCGCAATGACACGCAACGTACCTTCACCGTTGATATCGATGGCCGGGATATCGGCATCGAGAATCGTCTGATATCGGGGCGCCGACATTTTGTGCGACCGGGGCAGATTGACCCAGAGTTGAATCGCGTGTAACGTGCCGCCGGTCTCGGCCCAATTCTTCTCGTGTAGCTCTTCGTGCACGACCCCTGAGGCCGCCGTCATCCACTGCACATCGCCTGGTCCGATGACTCCCGCATTGCCGGCCGAGTCCCGATGGGCCACCACACCTTCATAGACAATCGTCACGGTTTCAAAACCTCGGTGAGGATGCTCGCCGACACCACGCGGCTGGTCGGTCGGTCCAAAATAGTGCGGCCCCGCATAGTCCAGCATCAGAAAGGGATCAACCTGTCGATCAAGATCGTTGCTTGGAAACAGATTGCGCACGGGAAACCCGTCGCCGACCATATGAGTTGAGCCGGGCTGATAGATACCTATCACTTCTTTACTCACCGTCGTTCCTATTGCCATGACAACCTCCTTTACACCATCCCTCGTAGCGCTTCAGACAGGGTCACCGTGCCGCGCACGACTTTATCTGGTTCCTCGTACCCGATTGCTCCGTTTGAGAAAGAGGTGTACATTTCCTCGAATAATGTTGCCGCTTCGTCGGAGAACCCAAACGATTTGAACGTCGGGACAACGGCACTCAGCGGCGCATGTTGGGCCGTCACCGTCTTCTCTAGGAGCTGACTGAGCGCAGCGGCAACATCGTTAGGACTGTAGTCTTGTGGGCCTGCCATTTCCACGATGTGCTTGCCATGCCCACCGGCCATCAATTGCTCCGCCCCAATCCTGCCGATATCCTTGGTCGAAATCATCGGAATCTTGGCTTGCAGCGCGATGAAGGTCGGCAAGGCTCCTTGTGCCTTTGCGATGCCGATTACTGGCCGCCAGTTATCCATAAAGTAAGCCGGCCGGAGAATGGTCAAACGCTTGGCCACGCAGCCGAGCGCATGTTCTCCATAACTCGCGGCTCGAATCGGGCCAGTCGGTCCTGAAATATGACCGCCGATGGAGGACAGAAACACGACATGTTGTACGTCGCTTTTCTTCACGGCTTCCGCAGCACGATCCATCCGCGCTCGTTGATCCGCCAACCACGCCTCGGCGCCGTAGTTCGGAGGCACCAATAGATAGACCCCTTTCGCCCCTTCAAAGGCCTTTATCAACGCGGGCACGTCATCGAGCGACGCAACGGCAACCTCCGCCCCTCTTGCTTTCCAGCCCTGCCCCTTCTCAGCCGAGCGAACAACTACTCGCACCGGCTGTTTGCTATTAAGCAAGGTTTCTACAACTGCGGATCCTGTGTTCCCCGTGGCACCGATGACAACAAACATTGTCACTCCTCCTCTCGTTTCGAACGATCCCGCCTACGGCTCTTACTGAAGAACATGATGCTCTCAACATTTCTACTCGTAAAGTGGGTCACTCCCCAGCATAGATATCAGCATGGCAACTCATGTTCCAGCTCTGTCTGCCAAGCCTGAGGTTCCTGATCCTGCTGTTATTATTGAAAAATGATAAGTGGCAATACAGGTGAATGGAGGAGACCTCAGTCACGTCAGGTGCCGGAACAGCGGCACGGTGCCGAAGGATCGGCTCTTGCGAAACCTTATCGTTTCTTATGAGCGAGTCCCGATCGACACAGTCTCAGCACTTCCAGATGGAGGTTTACCCGGTTACGAAGAACCCATCGTAAACCCCCGGCACTGAGCTTGTCGAAGGGCTTCACTGCCGACCAGTTTTTTGACATGGCAAGAGGAGCGTTTGATTAGGCATACCGCAGCAACGTAAAGCGCAGCCATACGAGCTCTGCGCAGGAGAAGCCTCCACTACAATGCTCCGTTCGTGCTGAGCCCTTCGATTGACTCAGGTGTGAAGATCACAGACATCCTTTCAATTCCGCGAGCCGTTGATCGGTTGCAAACT
>JBBIKN010000185.1:0-4866 GCA_037445435.1 Nitrospira sp.
GTCATCAAGCGACGAGACAAGGGCGTCATTCTCTTCCATGCTCTGTCAGACCCCACGCGGTTAGAGATTATGGAGCGTCTGAAAAACGGTGAGCAATGTGTGTGCGACCTCACCGACGCGATGAAGACGGCGCAGTCGCGGTTGTCCTTTCACTTGAAAGTGCTCAAGGACGCCGGACTGATTGTGGATCGCCCCGAGGGGAGATGGATTTACTATTCTCTCAATACCGAAACGCTCGAGCAGTTGGAGGCGGTGGTCGAATCATTACGGGGCTCACACACACCAGCTGGCACCTCATCCCGGTGTGTGTAATTTTTTTGGCGCTGATTGATCAAGGTTTGTTGATCAGTAGAGGGAGGACAGAATGAGAGCGCGAATACGGTCAGAGGAGGTTGTGTGATGGACATAACCATGAATCCAGCACTCTGTGCGGAGCCGCGTGAAAAACGGCTCAATGTCTTCGAACGCTTCCTGACTGTCTGGGTGGGCCTCTGCATGGTGGCGGGAGTCCTTTTGGGACAGTGGGCGCCGGAGACCATCCAAGTGCTCAGAAGCCTCGAATTTGGCCAAGGCAGTCACGTCAATGGTCCTATCGCCGTGTTGATCTGGCTGATGATCATCCCAATGATGATGAAGGTCGATTTTGCGGCGGTGCGTCATGTGGGAAAGCGGCCACGAGGCTTGCTGGTGACGTTGTTCGTCAACTGGGTCGTGAAGCCGTTTTCCATGGCCTTCTTGGCCTGGCTCTTTTTCCGGTATGTGTTCTCGGCCTGGATTACCCCGGGGGACGCGGATCAATACATCGCCGGGGCGATCATCCTCGCTGCGGCGCCCTGTACCGCCATGGTGTTCGTCTGGAGTTACCTCACGGATGGCGATCCGGCCTATACCCTGGTCCAGGTGTCCGTGAACGATCTCATTATGCTGGTCTTGTTTGCACCGCTGGTGGGATTCCTGGTCAGTGGCGCATCATCCTTGAGCGTTCCGTTCGAAGTCTTGCTCTACTCGGTGATGGCCTTCATTGTCATCCCGTTGAGTATCGGAGTGCTGCTTCGGCGCTGGCTTATTCGCCGACACGGCCAGACGTGGTTTGAACAGAGTTTGCTCCCGCGCTTTGCGCCCGTCACCATCGTGGCGCTCCTTGCCACGCTCGTGCTGATCTTTGCCTTTCAAGCGGAGAATATTCTGGGGAAAACGTTCCATGTACTCTTGATTGCCGTCCCGATCCTTGTTCAGGTCTATTTTAACTCGTCGCTGGCCTATGGACTGATGAAATGGCTGGGCGTGCCCTATGCAGTCGCCGCACCAGGGGCGCTTATTGGGGCGAGCAATTTCTTTGAGCTCGCTGTGGCCACGGCCATCGCGTTGTTCGGACCTGAGTCAGGTGCGGCGTTGGTCACAGTGGTGGGCGTGTTGGTGGAAGTTCCGGTGATGCTGTCCGTGTGCGCCGTGTGCAATCGAACTCGTGACTGGTTCCCGGCGGAGGCTTCCGCATGAAACACACCGTCTTATTCCTTTGTACCGGCAACTCCTGCCGCTCCGTGTTAGCGGAGGCCACGTTCAACGCCCTGGCAGGGCCTGAGTGGCGGGCCATGAGTGCGGGGAGCCAGCCGACCGGCACGGTCCATCCCCGCTCCCTGGCCTTGCTGCAGCGGGAAGGAATTTCAACCGACGGCTTGTCTAGTAAATCGTGGACTGATCTTCCGGCTGTTCCGGATCTTGTCATCACAGTATGTGGGAACGCAGCCGGAGAAACCTGTCCGGCCTATCTTGGCCAGGCGTTGCGTGCCCATTGGGGGGTGGAAGATCCGGCTAAAGCGATGGGAACGGAGGCAGAAATTGACGCGAAGTTCGAGCAGGCCTATCGCACATTACGGGTCCGTATCGAGGCGTTCCTGAAATTGCCGATCGACCGCCTCTGGAAGGATCGCGAGCAGTTCAAGGGGGAGCTGGACCGCATTGGCAAACTGTCGTAGCAGACAAGAGGGTCCACGTATCATCTTTCTGTTTTCATGGGAGGTTTCAGATAACAAAGATTGAGGTGTACGACGGAGCCATGTGTTGCGGGACTGGTGTGTGCGGGTCCATGGCACATCGTGCCGTGATGCTCCGGCACTTAGAAAACATTGGTGGACGAGGATTATGAATTGGTGCGAACTATTCCCACCAAGGACTTGAAGCAGATCTGTCCGCCGTTGAATAATGCCTTGAAGGGCTACGTGGCTTGTCATGTGGAATACAGAATCGGGGAAGGCTGATCATCACTGATGGGAGGATGAAATTGACCGAACAACAGACTATCACGACAGTCTATCAGAAAGATCACGACCGCCTGGATGAGTTGTTCAAGACCTTTCAAACAGTAAAGCGGTCGGACTTCCCCAAGGCAAAAGCAGCATTCAAAGATTTTAAGATCGGTCTCCAGCGCCATATCGTGTGGGAAGAGGAGCTGTTGTTCCCGATCTGGGAAGAGAAAACCGGGATGATCGAGGACGGGCCGACGCCCGTGATGCGATTTGAGCATGACCAAATCAAACAGCTGCTTGAGGCGATTCACCAAAAGGTGGAACGGCAGAATCTTGATACCGATCAGGACGAGCAGGCGCTGGTCAACCTCTTGAGTTCTCATAATCGGAAGGAAGAGCGGGCGCTCTACCCTGCGATCGATAATGTGGTCAACGCGGATGAGCGCGAGAAAGTCTTCAACGATATGAACGGCATTCCCGAAGACCGGTACAATGCCTGTTGCAGTCAACACTGACGGAGAGCGAATGATGGTCAAGGCCAAGGTTGAGCGAAGACCTGTAGTTTGTTCTCCGATTCTTGGCCTCAACTTATTCCTGTCAGCCTCTTTCAGCCTGCTCTTTGTGAGCAGCCTCGCAACGGAGATTGTGTCTCGCGCTGATTACGCCTGGGCTGAGTCCTCTACTGCACAACCGACCGGCAAGTTAAAGGGCAATATTCTGCATGGCCGGGAGATTTTCAACGGCAAGGGCGTCTGTTACTACTGTCATGGCATTGATGGGTATATCGGGAAACGACCTCGACTGGAAGCAGACACTGCTGCACTCATCGCCAAACTGAATCCTCCCCCGACCGATTTACGGAACCCAGAGGTTCAGCGCCTGAAGACCAATACGGAACGTTCCCGTGCCATTCGAGAAGGCCATCCCGGGACCGGCATGTTCCCCGACACCACGATGACCGATCAAGACCTCGCCGATATCTTGCTCTACCTCGCACTCATCAGAAAAGATCCGCATCCGGAGCAGTAGACTGGAAATTGACGCCCGAATATCGTCGTCTATGGGTTGTTACCGGGCCGGAGTTCGTTGACATTCGGCATCGCTACAGAAGCTGCGGCGAGCTGTTCGTCCTCAAACTTGCCTTGGAAAAGGTTTCAATACATATCTAAGTTCATTGATATTTTTATCACAGATCTTATATAGTTTCATGCGTGAAACGTCTTGAGTTTGTTGGTTCCAGTCTGAATGACCTCAAGAAGTTTCCGCCTGAAGCTCGACGAGCGGCTGGCTTCGAATCGAGTTTCGTACAGCAAGGCTTGGAGCCTTCAGACTGGAAGCCCATGAGTGTTGTGGGTTCCGGAGTGAGGAAGATTCGCATCCACGTTTTGGGTGAGTGGCGCGTACTGTATGTGGCAAAGTTTGTTGAGGCAATCTATGTGCTTCAGGTATTCCAGAAGAAAACGCAGAAAACCAGGAGAGAAGATATCGATTTGGCTCGGACGCGATATCGGTTGATCGGAGGCCTCACATGAAAAAGAAAACCACCAAATCCAGCGGCAATGTTTTTGTTGATCTCGGCTTTGATCGGGATGAAGCCGCAGTACTCCAAATGCGCGCGAATCTCATGAGCGACCTTCGTCTCTACATTGAAAAGCGCAAGCTGACTCAGGCTCAGGCTGCCAAGCAATTAAGCATTGCGCAATCCCGGGTCTCTGACCTCGTGCGTGGTAAATGGGACAAGTTCAGCCTGGAAATGCTTATTACGCTCGAGGCGCGAATTGGGCGGAAAGTGCGTGTCGAGTTTGCAGCATGACGGCTAAGTAGGAAAGACAACGTGCTCGACATCCACTCAATAACCGACGAGATTCAACGACTAAGCCAGTCTGTGGCATGGTGGAATAAGTGGGTAATTGGAGGAATGGCTGCAACGGCCATCGCAGCATCTGTCCTGGTAATTGCCCAAATGATGGTCAATCGGGAAGCGAAGTAGTTGTCGGAAGCTCAAGATCGACTCCAAAAACTCAAGGATGAAAAGCTAAGCAAAGAATTATCAGACAAAGGGGTCTTGATCGCGGAAGCAAACGAACGTGCTGCTAAAGCTGATAAAAAGGCAGCCGAAGCGCAATTAGAGCTAGCCAAGTTCAAAGCACCACGTACACTGACGGATGAGCAGAGAGAACGTATTACCGGGAAACTGAAACCGTTCTTAGGTACCACCTTTGAAGTTGTCACATACCCTGGCGAGCCTGAGCCCGCTACATTCTCAAACGTTATCGCTGAGACCTTAGTAAAGGCTGGCTGGGTATTCAATCCAAATCACTCGCACGGTCATTTGATGGGATTAGCATCTGGCGTCGTTGTAGTCATCGGACGAGAGGCTGGCTCGAACGCTGGAAAGGCGGGAGCGGCACTACTTGAGGCATTAAGAGCTGAAGGTGTGGCGGAAACGAAACTTGGGCGCGACAGTTTGCAAATCAACCCAACACCAATCGCAATCCAAATTCAAGTCGCTAAAAAACCATGAAGCCGTGGAACACGCCATGCCGTGTCCTAACTCCTGGTGTAGGTGTCGTATTCAACGAGCACACCAGTTCGGAATATCCCCAGCTTAAAGCGAAGG
>JBBIKN010000186.1:0-4806 GCA_037445435.1 Nitrospira sp.
AGGTCTCTGAGACTCACGCATCTGAGTCGGCCACAACGACCCTGCAAACATGCCGATACCCGCCATTGCGAACCCGACAAGCTGTGGCGGCCAGATATCGGTCGGCTGGCTTACTAACTCCAAAAACAGCCAACTCGTGAGCCCGGCAACAATGGCCCAAAGCGCACCCTGTATCGTTGCCCGCTTCCAGTAGAGTCCTGCAAACAACGGGAAAAAGGCACCCACCAGGGTTACCTTGTACGTGCTCACAACCAGCTTATAGATCGTGGCGTCCGACCACAGTGCAAGGACCAACACCACTGATGCAAATCCGACCAAAACCACGCGCATGAGACGCAGAAATTCCGAATCATTCAAGTGCTGAAACATCGGCCTGATGACGTTCTCGCTCAGCGCCACTGACGGCGCGAGCAAGGTCGCACTGGAGCAACTCATCACGGCGGAAAGAACTGCTCCGAAAAAAATGACTTGTGCCACAATAGGAGTATGTTCCAGCACCAAGGTCGGCAGGACCAGCTGTGAATCCAGCTCCAACAATGCTCCGAACTTGACGGGCTCAATCAATGTTGCGGCGTAGGCCAGAAACATGGGTACAAAACAAAAGGTGAAATAGAGCACGGCGCCCAACAGGGAACCTCGTACAGCCGTCTGCTCATTTTTAGCGGAAGTGATTCGTTGGAACACATCTTGTTGTGGGATGGAACCAAGCATCATGGTCATCCAAGCTCCGACGAATGGAACCCAAGCCGCCATCGTGGCCGGAGGAAACAGGTCGAGCTTGCCGGCCTCGGCCGCATGGCTGACAACCGTGTGCACGCCGCCCGCCAAATCTCCGACGAGCGAGGCAATGTACAACAGTCCCCCCATGATCACGGAGATCTGAACGAAATCGAGGATCGCCACAGAAAACATGCCGCCGAATGTCGTATACGTCAGAACTATCACTGCTCCGATCATGATCCCGACCGACTGGCTGACGCTTCCTTCCGTCACGACATTGAGCACTAAGCCCAGTACTTTGAATTGGGCCGCAACCCAGCCCAGGTACGAGGTGACGATGCAGAGCGTACACAACACTTCTATGGTCCGGTTATAGCGATACCGATAATAATCCCCCACCGTCAGCATATTGAGTCGGTACAGGCGTGGAGCAAAAAAGAGACCCGCGAGCATTAAGCACATACTGGATCCGAACGGATCGGCGACGACCCCCCGCAGTCCCTCTTTGACGAAGGTAGCTGAGATGCCCAAGACCGCTTCAGCGCCAAACCAGGTCGCAAACACGGTCGCGGCCACAACGGGTAATGGCAGGCTCCTGCCGGCTATGGCAAAATCCTTGGAGTTCTGCACACGTGTCGCAGCAAAAAGTCCGATGCCGACCGAAAGGAGAAGATAGAGGATGACGAACCAGAAAACCACGAGCGCAGGATAAGGCCATCCTGGCTTGCAATCAATCGATATTCAAGAAACCTTCCGGCAGAGGAATGGACCGTTCGAACATGTCGGCTGATTCAGGAACGAATGCGATTCACTCCTAAAAGACCCGGAGTCAGAAATCGGGAAGGGTCCGTTGATCTCGATCACCGTAGCCGACTGATCTTGGGAATGGGGATTTTGCTGGAGGTCCCACCGGCTGACCACTGTGACCTTTGATCCATCGCGTCGCTCGTGGATGAGCGGACCCTCCCAGTGCCCCTTCAGGCGAACCACTTCCTCGATCACTTCGAGCGGTATAGGGAAAACGGTCTTCAGTAGTTGGTGGGAAGTTCTCCCCAGTGCATCTTGCGGTTCCCATCCATACAGCTTCTTCGCGCCATCACTCCAGTATCGGATCGTACCATCCACATTTCGCACCATCATCGCACTCATCGCACTGGTTGCGAGAAGGTTGTCAGGCTTCGGTATATCAGGCGCTACAGACGGAGGTTCCACAGATGTTCCCCGTAAGACACCAGCGGTCCTGTCGGCCACAAGCACGGAACCATGCAAAGTTAGATGAATTTTGTCCCAAAAATAAAATACTCCATCCTTCGCGACCACGCACTTGTCGCCGGAGCAGAACAACCGTGAGATGTCAATAAATTCAAACCCGAACTTAGAGGTTTCTTCACGGAGAACAGCATTGACTGCAGTCAGATTATCTGCATTTACCTCCAGATCCTCAGGCACCTCCATCGCTAAATGCT
Organism: Nitrospira sp.; assembly: GCA_037445435.1. Taxonomy (GTDB): domain Bacteria; phylum Nitrospirota; class Nitrospiria; order Nitrospirales; family Nitrospiraceae; genus Nitrospira_D. The sequence goes on from JBBIKN010000186.1 coordinate 2,187, forward strand.
CAAGCTTATAAACGTACCGACGAATATCGACGGAGAGCGCCGCGGCTTGTGAATAGACGATGACTCGATGCCCCTTCAGTCTCTCAAACAATTCTTTTAGTTCCACGCGGAATCTTTTCTCGCCGACCCTTTTATATTCTTTCAGCCAATCGCTCGAGACAATAATGGCGTCCATCCTGTTATTTGGAACATATTCATGAACAAACCAATCGTAAAAATCATTACATCGCTGATCATTTCCACTGCGTACTGCTTGACATGCGCCTCCAGTTAACTGAATGATTGCGCTCTCGCCTGCAATGCTTAAAAGACCCGGATATAAATGGGCAGCCACGCTGTCTCCATATAAGACATATCGTTGAGAAGGCCGAGACAGTGTCGAACTCACTTGAAAGGATGACCCTTGGGCCACATGACAGTGATTCTGCAACAGCGTTTCAAACGTCTGACTTTGGCTAAGAAAGCACGTTCGAAATCGGTACAGCTTTTCAATCTCGGCGGGCATCTTACCTTGAGAATCCGATGGGCTCAGTTGCAGACTGCCTGCGGATGCAGCGATGACAACCGCTGAAGCCAACGAACATCTCCACAGCACGCCTTTCGTAACGATATCCTTACGACGAAACGGCACCTCCACATACCGCCACGTCAAATAGGCAAGCCCGAATGTGAGCACAACAAGACCTGCGATCACAAAATCACTGGGCTCCGTCAAACTTCGATGACGGGCGAACGACAACAGCGGTTGATGCCATAAGTACGCACTATAGCTGACAAGACCGATACCCACTAACACTCTGTTCGTCAATAACCGCCCAACCAATGTTTCTGGGAGAGCACACAGGATAATCAATCCTGCGCCAACCGTCGGTATCAATGCCGACAAACCTGGGAAAGGCGTCTCTCTCGTAAAGGCGAGGATGCCATATATAACCAGCCCCAACCCGGTAAGGCTGAGTATTTGATAGAGAGCCGGAGGAAAATGGTCGCGATCCTTCCGTTTAAGGTAGAAAGCAATAAGAGACCCAAGAGCCAATTCCCATCCACGAGTAGGCAACAGAAAAAACGTCGCCACCGGCATCCTGCCGGTCCCATACTCAGCTAACGCAAGGCTGAGGAGAGCCATCATGGCCAAAAGGACAACGATTCTCTTTCGCCCTAATCGCCACGCCAACATCAGAAACATCGGAAACAGCACGTAGAACTGCTCTTCAACCCCCAAACTCCAGGTATGAAGCAGCGGCTTTAACTCGGTGGCTGCATCGAAGTAATCACTTTGCCGCCAGAAGAAAATATTCGACGCAAACACCAGAACCGCGATGACACTCTCCGAAAATTCTTTTGCATCGCTTGGCATGAGCCACAGCCAGGCAAAAGGCAGGCACATCGCCATGATCATGAACAATGCGGGCAGGATACGCCGTGCACGTCGCTCATAAAAATTGAGGATTGAAAACTGACCGGCCTCAAGCTCCGTTAGAATAATCGTCGTAATCAAGTACCCGCTGATGACAAAGAAAATATCCACGCCGACAAAGCCGCCACTAAAAAGCTGAAACCCGGCGTGGAATAAAATAACCGGAACGACCGCAAGGGCTCGCAAACCGTCTATTTCAGGACGGTAACGCATGTATGATCCTTGGTGAACCTACTGAAAATGTGCTTTCAATCATGGAGTGGCCTGAACGGTCAATTGTCAATGGTAATCGGGATCTTTCGGCAATGTTTGTGCACGAGGAAGATCCCGTTGATTATATAACCCAGAGGAACTTCTCACCAAATTAAAGCGGTCTCCTCTGAGCCCGCCGAAGTCTTGTCTGAAGACAGATCACGAGAGGTAGTTCGTGATACCGCCCATGAGCCATAGGAGCGCTCTCCGCTAAACACGTTGTTCGAGATAGCTGATGTCACCATGATCCGTGAGGGCGTGCTGGTACGTTTCGGACTCTTGCCCTACGCTTAGCATCTGCAGCAGGGCATGGGCACTCATCGACTTCCAAATCTGCGCATGCTCTTTCTAAGTGCCAATAAATAGTATCAACCGATGTCCCTAACTGATGGGCCTGCGGAAGTGCATCTTAGGAACGGTAACGTACTCGGCATACTAGTAAAGACGCTTGGGCAGCCCGATTTTGAGAGTAGGCGTTAGATTCCTTCTTTCGCCATGCGACGAAAGACCTCGCTCCTATCCAGCAGTTCCGCATAGGTCCCCTGATCGACGATGGATCCGTTCTCCAGCAGATAAATGATGTCCGCCTGGTGAACCGTGCTCAGGCGATGGGCGACCATAATGATCGTCTTCTGATGCATGATGTTTCGGATGGCGTCCGTCACCGCGTCTTCGGTGAGGCTATCCAACGCACTCGTCGCTTCGTCGAGAATCAGGACGTCCGGATTACTGTACAAGGCCCGAGCGATCCCCACGCGTTGTCTTTGGCCGCCGCTGAGCCGCACCCCACGCTCTCCCACCATGGTGTCATACCCATTCGGCAGCTCCCCCATAATAAACTCATGAAGATTGGCGATCTGTGCGGCATGTACCACACGGTCCATATCCAGAGCCCGGTGAGCCACCCCGAAGGCGATGTTCGCCGCCAGCGTGTCATCGGCTAAATAGATG
>JBBIKN010000187.1:0-4770 GCA_037445435.1 Nitrospira sp.
GTCAGTGCCTGCACACAAGTGCGTTGGGCCTAATGTCGGACAGGCTCCTAGCCCTGGATGCCATAGAGGCTTTCGTTGGCCGGAAGATTTCGCAAGGCACTTACTGAGGCGACATCATGAAAAACCAGTTGATAGGAGAGAGGAGTAGTAGGCGCCTGGGATTGCGCTCTCAACGATCTCTTAGGATTGCAACGGTGTAAAAGAAAATCCACGCGGTGTTGAGTTTTGGGACTGAGTTTCAGGCCGCCCATGGCGTCTTCCAAACGATCACCGGTGGTTTCCTGCCGGCCGGTCTAACCGCACCAAACCATCGAAGCGTGCACCTTCGACGGTCTGTGCATCTCCTACAAAGAACTGGGTGACAGAAATGCGCTATGCTAGCATTGCGTATGGCCATTCTCAAGGCACTGGGTAGAGGGTGTGTTGTGCCGGGCTAATCCCGGGGAAGAACCGGTTGGTGTTCAAGGAGTGAGGGTATGGGCTATGACCTGCATGTGACAAGAGCCGATTCGTGGACGGAGAGCGCGGCCTCTCCAATCAACGAGAGTGAATGGCGAAGATACGTGGATGCTGATCCCGAGTTGACCTTTGCCGGATCTCTAGAAGCGGCGACATCGGAGGGGGTGCTGCGCTCCGAGAGCAGGGGACTTGCCTTGTGGCGCGGACATCCGGCTGGCGAGGATATTTTTTTTCGAACTTAGTGACGGAGAAATTGTCGCCAAGAACCCCGATGCACCCACGATCCAGAAATTGATCTCAATTGCGAAAGGTCTCCAGGCACGTGTTCAGGGAGATGATGGGGAAACCTATGACTCCTCTCATCCGATAGGGAAGTCGAGGGGCTTGACGTGGCGAGAACGATTAGCTTCTTGGACTCACGATCGATTCTCGATTGGCAAACCAGAACTGGCAGAAGTGGCGCGTCACGACGGCCAACGGGTAACAGATGTGTGGGGCATGGAGGGAGTGGTTCTGGCGATTGATCTCGACGCCAATCATCGGCTTGGACGAATCCGTGTGCGTTTTGACGACGGCAGGGAGCTTGACTTTGCGGGGGTGGCGCATGGGCTGACTCCAGTCGATGTATCCTCTGGAAAGACCGCTCATAACTCATCAACAGGCTCTCTTGAGGAGCGATAACCACTTCAATCGGCAACCATGATTCGCATCTACCGCCGAGCGGCGACGGAATTGGACCTCGAGGCGATGGCCGAGGGGCACGGCTCGGTCGTGAGCAATCTTTTTGTAATCACCCTTCCCATTACCGGTATCCTGTTCGGCGTCTTCTATGTTCCATCCCAGTCCATGTTGGCTGCCGGGGCGGTCGCCGGTGTGTTCTTCATGGCTTCCCTCTATTCCAATGGGCGTTTTTTCAGTGAGGTCCGGCGACGCAATCGGTTGCAGGCGGACCCTGACACAGTCGAGGTGCTGGAAATTGATGCATCGCAAGTCCTGGACATCGAGCACCTGGGAAGCCATGGTCCCGCCTACTGTTTCTTTGTCGGCGACGGGAAGGCATTGTTGCTGGTGGGGCAGTGGATGCTGGATCAGCCTTCGTTTCCATCCTGCTCGTTTCGCTTGCACCGATGGGTGGATACGGGGAAGCCGATCCGGATTGAATCGACCGGCGAACCTCTTACGCCAGAACAGTCACCTGCACAATTGCGTATCGGTTATTGCAATAAAGATATCGAAGTCTTTTCTGCGACGCCGGAAACGTTGCAGCAAGACCTGGATCGCGCATTCAACAAGGCCTCGACTAGACAGGAGGCGAGAGCATGAATGTTCTATGACGCGTCGTTCCGCCGTCTGGTGGCGCAATTAGAAGAACAGGGGCATTCTCTTTCACACAGCGTCCTTAAGGATGGCGTATGGACGGTCATCATCAATCCAAAGCCGTTGTGTGTGTTCCGGGTCCGCTTCGACACTTCAACCAAGCAACTGTCTGTCAGCCGACGCAAACCGTTTGTCTACCATGAACTGTTGAGGCGCACGCTGACTTCAGAGTCTCTTGATGTAGCGATCCGCGAGGTGCTCGCGCTGATCGGACCTTCCATCGGCTCTGTGGCTTGCTCCAAGCGCCCGTCTCCGATGTCAGGAAAAATTGAGACAGGATGGCCTGACCTGAGGCAGTTTGCGGATCTGACGGAGGATGACTTCATTCGCCATCCGGTCTGGATCAACTGTCACGTGGAGGACTACGAACAACCATGGCACGATCACACAGATGAAGAGACGTTCCGTCCGTGGACTGGTGTGTTGCCGGTGTCAGCGTCGGACGGGATGGTACTGGTTCGGGCCACCGCACAATTTCAGAACGGCTTCCCTTATACCGGTTTTCTGAGTCCGGCGTTTGAGGAAGGCGACCTGGGAATGATACAGCCTCATGTTTTCATTAATGGACAGCAATTCGGTTTCTGGGGTGGACAGCCGGGCATCTCGGTCGGGTGGCGGCAGAAGTTCTATGAAGCGACAGGCAAGGAACCAGAGGAGATCTTTCCCATACGTCTTACCACCGAGGCCGGATTAGCCAGAGGTGTCACGGCTTGTGTGGTAGAGGGATTCTATTGGCTCAAGGGCAAGCAAACTGTCGTTGAGCGTTAGCGGGTATTCGAAAACGCCGGCGGGATGGCCAATGCACATCCTCGATCAAGATGCACCCGGCCCCAGTGAGGGTCTGAGGTCCCTCTCGTCGGAAGATCGACGACGCATTCTGGAGAAGGCTTGTCAATTTGCTGGTGAGGCAATTTGCGGGCTGGAGCTGCCGACCAGGGATTTACTGGAAACCATCTCCAGACATTACGCACTGTCCGACACGAAGGTGGCGGAAGCCAAAAGCCTTGCAGAAGCGGCTGATGAGCAATACTTCAGTCTGAAAAGCAGCGGAAGAGACCCAAGCGAATGGCGGGCATGGTTTTGCAAAGCCCGTTTGCTGACTGCCATAGCAGTAGGTTTCGGAGGAGAATCGTGGAACGATGCGGCGGATGCTGTCTATGAGTTGTGCAAGTCAAGGGATGATCCAACGGAAATTATCGCGCTGGTCGAATCAGGAATTGAGGCAATCAAAGAGGCAGACGCCGAAGGGTAGCTGCAGGAACGCATTGCCCGATTCTGAAAACAAGGGACAAGAGTATTGAACTCAGGGTGTTTATCGATTAGGGCAGGAGCGCTTCGAGCATGAGCTACGATCTTGAAGTTCGTTCCGACCCCCACTATTCCAAGTCAGTCACGCCGGACCAGATAGCAGATATTCTCCTGGACCTGGCGGGTGTGGATAGAAACGGTGCCGCTCACTGCTGTCCAAAATAATCTGCTCTCCCTGATTGCCCCCGCATAGAAACTGGGGTTTGGACGATTGGAGTCCATGCTGACCATCGAGGTTGGGGAGGCTGCTGTCCAAGTCAATGTCCAAAAAGTCTCGCCTGCTGGGGCATCGGCTCGACGATGGGCTGCTCAAAGGGCGCATTGAGCCAGGCCCAGAGATCCCGATAGGTCAGCAAGTTTAACCGCAGCAGCGCGGCGAGATTCGACAGGCTCCATGTCCAGGTGGATTTCAGCAACAGGAGTTTCAGCAGCAACGTCGCGATCAGTGCTGTTCAAATCTGCACCTGGACGGCATTTTCTGTAGTCCCCACGAAGGTTGTGATCTTCAGATGCTGCTTGAGCGCCTTGAAGAACAGCTCGATTTGCCAGCGGTCCTTGTAGATGGCGGCGACAGTGCTGGATGTTGGTCAGGAACGTCAGGGCGCGGTGGTGCTGCGCATCCCAGATCACGATGTGACGCAGCGGCACCGGGCAGCGGGCCGCGGCATGTGGACTGGTCAACTGAATTACTTCGTCCGAGAGGACGACGGTGCGCAGCGGCACTGGGCGACGCTCCAGGACGTGGTAGATCATATTGGTGCGGGGACGTGTCATAAACCAAACGCCTGCCGCCGTCCAGCGCGCGTACAGGGCATAGTCGAGGTAGCCCCGATCTACAACCACGATCGTGCCGGGCGCGAACGTGAGGGCTTGGGCCACCCGGACGTCGTTGGTGTCGCCGTCAGTCATGAGGGCCCAGCACGGCAGGCACCCCTGATGATCCAGTTGCAAGTGCGGTTTGATGGCGCCTTTGGTCCGTTGAACCCGAGCCCAATCGAAGACGGAGGCGCACAACTCGATGATCGTGGCATCCAGGGTCCGCAGCGGAGGCTTGAAGCGAAACCGGCGGCGTTTCCTCGCGGCCAATGCCTGACACTGCCGGAGGAGGTCATAGAGGACGGTCTCGTAGAGCCGCCAGGGCCGATGGGCATTCGCATGGGCAAGGGTCGAGCGGCTCGGCGCGTGCCGCAGGCCGAGATGCACAAGTTTCCCAAGCGCGGTCGCGAGGCCCCCACAGATCTCGCGCAGCGAATTCGCCGCCCCCATCTGGCAGAACAACATGGCAACGAGCTGCTCCCAGCAGGAGAATCCTTTGGCCGCCTGTGCGGCGCGAGGCGCTCGCACCGCACGTTCAAATGCCGCGCGATCGATCAAGGACAGGATTTGCGCAAAACAGCTGGCCACGGCTATCATGCAACACCTCCGGCTTGTGGGTGGGCTACGACGCGGGTACGCCGTCGATGTGCTTGTGATACCCCATCCTATCTCATAAGCCGGAGTTTTTTAAGAAGCTATTTTGGACAAGAGCGGGTGCCGCTTCTTCTTCTTCTTCTTCTTCTTCGATTAAGCAGGAGCTAGGAGCCTGTCCGACATTAGGCCCAACGCACTTGTGTGCAGGCACTGACT
>JBBIKN010000188.1:0-4662 GCA_037445435.1 Nitrospira sp.
CAGGACTTTCATAGCGGAAGGTAAGGGAGATTCGCAAGTATGCAGTCTAGGTTTTCGGAGCAGATGATGAAAGACCACTCGACTTGAGCAAGCACGAAGTAATGGAGGTTCTATGCTGAAAGAAGTGGCGGGCGACATTTTACAGACAAAGGCGGAAATGGTGGCACACGGTGTAGCGCCGAACGACAGTTATGCGAACGGCTTAGCACTGAGTCTGCGCCAACAGTGGCCCGCCATGTACAAAGATTTCAGACACTATTGTCAGACGTTTACGCCGAAGACCGGAGAATTGTGGGCTTGGGCGGGCGCCAGCGGGGTACGAATCGTCAGCCTGTTTACTCAGGAACCGGCTCCCAGCCATGGGTCCAAGCCGGGGAAAGCCGCCATCGAGAACGTCAATCATTGCCTCAAGGCCCTTGCCAAGTTGATTGAAACTGAGCAGATCAAGAGCGTCGCGCTTCCTCGCTTGGCAACCGGTGTTGGAGGACTGGACTGGAAAGACGTGAAGCCATTGATCGAAAAACATCTCGGCCACTTACCTGTTCCGATCTACGTCTATGCCACCTATCAACCGGGCGTTCAGGCGAAAGAGGGATGACCTCTCGTCGCTCGGTCGGAACGGCATAGTCAGGCGGAGCTTGAGCACAGGGAGAGTTCTTATGCCGATGGTTCCTCAAGATCTCTATGATCGACTCATCGTCCTGCGAAGAGAGCTCCATCGATATCCTGAATTAAGTTGGCAAGAAGCGCGGACGGCCGGAGTCATCGGCCAATTTCTTCACGGCTTACACATTCAATGCCGCACGAATGTGGCGGGGCATGGCGTTGTCGCTGATATTCCCGGGCCTCGCGAAGTCCCCTGCGTCGTCCTGCGGGCCGACACGGATGCACTACCCATTCAAGAAGAAACCGAGCTTGAGTTCGCATCGGTCCATGACGGTGTCATGCACGCCTGTGGCCATGACGGACACACGACGATGTTGCTCGGCGCCGCTGCGCTGCTTTCCCAAGAGAAGGACTTGCCGGCGCCGGTGCGATTGATTTTTCAGCCGGCTGAAGAAAAAGGGACCGGTGCGCTGGCCATGATCAAGGAAGGAGCACTTGAGGGAGCCGGCCTCATCTTCGGCGGCCATCTGGATCGGCATTACCACCCCGGGACCATCGTGGTGAGCGAGGGACCGGTGAATGCATCGTCGGACAACTTTTCGATCGACATCATCGGCCAAGGCGCACATGGAGCGAGACCGCATGAAAGTATCGATGCCGTGGTGGTCGGGAGTCTGATGATCATGGCGTTGCAGACCATCGTGTCACGAGAGGTCGATCCGGCACGCCCCTCCGTCGTGTCGGTCGGCCAATTTCACGCTGGGACTGCGCCGAATGTCATTGCGGGACAGGCGAAGCTGGAAGGAACAGTACGGGCTCAGGATCCGGCTGTGCGCCGGCAACTCCTGAATTCTGTTCGCCGTATTGCTGAATCGATCGCGCAACTACATGGGGCGAAGATCCATATCACGCTCACAGAAGGCACACCGCCGCTCGTCAATGGATCGGCGATGGCAAGCCTCGCACGGCGTGCTGCAATTGAGGCAGTTGGGGAGGCAAACGTGTTGCCCCTGAAGACGGCCAATATGGGAGCGGAAGATTTCAGCTATTACCTGGAGCGGATTCCTGGGGCCTATGTTCGATTCGGAAGCCAAGTTCCTGGCCGGGAAGGTTACCCGGCTCATTCCAGCAAGTTCGACTTTGATGAAGAAGCCCTGGCCGTCGGTGCGGCCTATTATGCGGCTGTCGCAAAGATCGCCGGTCTGCAACTTCGTCGGCAAGAGGCGCTCTCCTGATCCACCGCAAGGGGACACGTATGATCAGAGTCCGAGAAGCCCGAGAAGAGGATGTCGGCCAGATCCGTGAAATCTTTCTCGCCGTGTACGGTACCGACTATCCGCATCGAGAACTCTACGATGAACTCTGGCTGAAGCGCTCAGTGTTCACGGACGACGCACTGATTCTTGTCGCCGAAGACACAGATGCAGGACGTGTGGTGGGCACGGCGTCCGTCCTGTTCGATTTTGGAGCCCATTCCGATCTGGTCGGAGAGTTCGGCCGCCTTGCGGTACATCCGGACTATCGTCGAATGCAGGTCGGAAAGCTACTGATGGACAAACGGCTCGAGGCCATCAAAAACCGCCTGCATGTGGGATTGGTCGTCGCACGCACCGTGCATCCCTATGCCCAGCGCATCAGTCTTGCCCAGGGATTCATTGCCACCGGCTTTCTGCCGCTCAAGCACTTCTTTCGCCACCGCGAGAGCGTTGCACTATTGGCCCGGTATTTCGGGGACGCCCTCGCCTTGCGCCGCAATAATCCGCGAATCATCCCCGAGGCCTATTCGTTGGCCAATCTCGTGATGAGCCAGTCCCCGTTTACACCGGATTTCATCGTGGATGAAGACTCTGCATCCTACCCGAGCGGCGGCGACTATCGCCTCGAACAGTTGCACGCCGAAGGCTATCCCGCCTTATTGCGCATCGAACGAGGCCGAGTACGGAATCGGGAGATTTTCGGACCCATGCGGTTGGACTACGGCTTTTTCAAGCTACAGGCTCGGCAGACCAATTATTTTCTCGCCCGCTTCGATGGCCAGATCGTGGGGGCTGTCGGCTATACCATGGATCCGGTCGAGCACAACGTGCGGGTATTCGAGCTCATCGCGTTGGCTGATGATGTCGTGCGATTTCTCCTCGCAGAACTGGAACGGAAATGTCGCGAGGAGATGGGAATCGAGTACATTGAGATCGATGTCAGTGCGTACGCTCCTCGAATGCAGCGGACCCTCTTGGAGTTGAACTTTCTTCCGGTCGCCTATGTACCGGCCATGGTCTTCTATCAAGTCGAACGGCTCGACATCCTAAAGATGGTGCGGCTGAACAAGCTGCAAGATTTGGGACCGCTTGGTCTGACTGAACCGGTTCAAGCGGTGGCCGACGTCGTGATGCGCGGATTTTCGACATGCGTCATCGCACCCCGTATGGCGCGGGCGATCAAAGAGGTCCCGTTGTTTCATGGCATGAATACCGAGCAGGCGACTAGGTTGGCCGGAGTCTGCACGGTGAAAAACCTGCGAACGGGCGAGCGGCTGTTTACCGGACACGATCCGGCTGACCGGCTCTACGTGGTGCTTCAGGGGCAAGTCGCCATCAGCGGCGGATCGTCCGCGGAGATCATTGGATCCATTCACACGGGGGAAACTTGCGGAGAAGTGTCACTTCTCTCCGCCAAACCCCACTCCGCCACGGCGATAGCGGTGAACGATATCGAGGTCGCCGAACTCCCTCGGCGAGATCTGGAAGACCTCATTCGACGTCGACCTGATATCGGTGTGATCATCTACCGAAATTTGGCCGTCGGACTCGGGGACAAACTTCTCCGTTCCGGTGATTGGAAACGGGATCAGGGACAAAGCGAAGCGGCCTGCCTGTCCCCAACTTCCGAAAGTCCGATGCAAAGGACGTAATGGACCATCCTGGCATCCGCCTCATTCGCTCAACGCTGAGTGAAAGGGAAGCGGATGCCGACCGACGGATGACGCAACGCCGTCACGCAGCTTCGCTTCCGTACCGGCGACGTTCGGAGCCGGTCGACACTCTCTGCCGTGCGATAACTTGCCGATTTCGATGAATGACATCGTCGACGAGCATTCCACAATTGATACAGCGCCAACCATGAAAGTCCGATGACGAACCAGTCTGCACCGCGAAGCTGTCGTCGCGGACGGCGAGGCCGTTGCATCGTAGGCAATTCATCGATCATCTCCCACTAGGACGTCACTTCCCCTCCGAGACACCGGACGTGGAGTTCCGGTGAAGACACCATGAACCGCGCGCTGCACACGTGCGGCTCGCAGCAACGCCGTCCCATCTTGGAAGCCCAGTACGTACCGCCTGAAGATCTCAGGAGGACACAGCCGATAATTGTGGGAATGATCGTTATTCATCAGGGCGTCTTGCAGTCCGTCTGCTTCTGCACGCCACCCGTCCATCTCCGGTTCTGTGAGAGCCTGTGCAGATTGCCTTCGACACCACTCAATCCGAACATTGATGGGGTCCGCCATCTGTTTCATTGTTCACCCCCTAGGTAAATCTTATGTAAATCTATTACAGCAAATTGAATGCCACGAGAGAGATGCAAATGAGCACTTCTTAATGTTCTATGACATTGGCCTAGTATGCATATATTTATAACGAGTTACGGAAATGGACAGCGTGGTCATCCATAAACAGTGTGGATCACAGAATATTCGACTAACTGAAGGAGTGAAGGGATATAGATTCTACTGTTTCATAATGACACTAGGCAAAGCCCTAGGACAATAATCGGGGGTGCCGCCGAGAGTACGTTGGATGCGTGGCATGGATGGAACAAATGAGAGCTCCAATTAAGAATTTCTCATCGTTGTCCCGACGCTTTGATTTGATTCGCCGCTGATCTTTCAAACCGTCGGAACAGCTTCGGTAAAGGAGACATTTGTTCTGCCTCATATCCACCGACGTACCCGAGATGCGTACTCAAGGAACTCAGGCCCGAACAGAGCCGTCAGCGCTCGTTCTTCCGGTTCAATCTGGAAGCGATTCATGTAGAAGATAAAGGCCGGAAGAAAAAGGA
>JBBIKN010000189.1:0-4650 GCA_037445435.1 Nitrospira sp.
CTAATATCCCATTCCCCAATAGCTGCCTGTGCCGTAGCTGGATGGGGAGGGAGGAGCCGTGCGGCTTCGATACGCGCTTGACTGGACGATGGCGTTGTTAGCGGGTGCCAGCTCCGCCGCTTTTTTGAAGTGGGCAGTGGCTTCCGACTGAAGATCCAGTTTATTGAGTGCGAGGCCCAGATTGAAGTGCGCTTCGGCGAGATTTGGATCGGCCCCGATAGCCGCTGCGAAATGATCCTTGGCGATCGACCAATGCCTCATCTCATAGTGAACAATGCCATCAGCATTGTGCTGGGCGGCGATAGCATGGCTGCCCGGTGGAGCAGCCAAAGGTGGGTTCATGGCACAAGCGTATTGCAGAACGACAAGACTACCGACGACGGCAAATCGAACGAGGCTCATGATTCATCCTTGAGGTGAAAAGCTATCCACACTCTCGCTATGAAACCTAGCAGGGTACATAATGGAGGCTTTCTATTTCTTAGCATTCATACAAGATTGCTTCAATCAATTGCCTCTTATTGGAGATGGTATTTGGCCATACGGTAGCGGAGTGTATTCCTGGTCATTTTGAGGAGCCGACTCGCTTCCGAGACATTGCCCGAGGACTTCTGCAACGCTTCTTCGAGCAGCCGTTTTTCCATGTCTTGAAACGATAGCCCGAAGGCAAGCAACGACGGCTTGGGGTCCTGGTTCAGGTAATTGATCGGGGAAGCGGTTTTCACGGATGCCGGCAAGTGGGCAGGCTCAATAACTTCTGCTTTGCATGTGATGGTCAGCCATTCGACGACATTGTGGAGCTCGCGCACGTTTCCAGGCCAGTCGTGACTCTGAAGGACCGTGAGAGCTGCCGGGGCGATCGCTCGAATGCGACACCCGCGTTCCAGCTTGGCCCGCTCCAAAAAACTCAAGAGGATCGGTTCGATATCTTCGAGTCGTTCTCGCAAGGGGGGAATGCGGAGCTGGTAGACATTCAGCCGATAGTACAGATCGAGGCGGAAACGACCTGCCTTGATGTGGGCGAGCAGATCCTCATTCGTGGCGGCGATGATCCGGATGTTGACCTTCCTGCTGCGGATATCGCCCAAGGGATCGATGATGTGATTTTCCAGCACGCGCAACAGCTTGGCTTGGGCGGTCGGGCTGATTTCTCCAATCTCGTCGAGAAAGAGCGTGCCTCCCTCGGCCATTTGGAATCGGCCGGGTTTTGCCCGTTTGGCGTCGGTAAAGGCTCCTGATTCATAGCCGAATAACTCAGCTTCTAAGAGGTTTTCAGGGATGCCTGCGCAGTTCAGTGCGATCAGCGGACCATTGGCTCTGAGACTGTAGTGATGAATCGCCTCTGCGAATAATTCCTTGCCGGTTCCGCTTTCCCCCGTAATGAGGACAGTGGCATCGGTTACCGCCACCTCTTTGGCCAGCTGCTTCATCAGGTTCATTTGCGGTGAAACGCTGATAATAGAAGCAAAGGGGTCATGGCGCGAGGAGGATGTCACCGGACTGGGCCGACGGAGTGCTCGGGTGATGGCGGTCAGCAGGTCTTCAGGAAGAATTGGCTTGGTCAGGTAATCGGCGGCGCCGGCACGCATGAGGTCGACGGCGTCCTTGACGGAAGGGCGATCACCGATCGCGAGCAGGGGCGGGGGATCTGCTGTCTGGCGGGCATATTCTAAGAGCGGAGTCAGGGCATACGAACTTCCTTCACCGATGATGAGGAGGGGAGAAATTTCAGGCCAGAGCGAAAGCCCCTCCATTACCGTGTTTACCGCGTGAATATTGGCCTGAGGTGAGGCCGATTCAATGAGCCGCTTGAGTTCGGGGTCTTTGGAGATGAGAAGAAACGTCTGAGGTTTCATCGGAGTGCTCCTTGACTCAGCCTCCTACAGAACCTCGTCGCTATCCTAAACATATAGCCTACACCCTTTTTCATAAGAAAGGAAAGGGTGGCCGAGGTAGTTGTTCGGAGTGGCAAAGGTAAATACAGCAACTTCGGGCAACTGGGCAGCAGAATGCTAACGAGGGAGGAGCGAGCTGTCAGTCAACATGACTGACAGCTCGCCGTGAATGGGCGAATCAGGAGTTCCTTGAGCAGGCTATTCAGTGTCCTTACAGAAGGTTCGCTCATAGGCGATGATCGTCCAGGCCTCTTCCTCGGTGAGCACACCTCCCTTGACAAGTGCCGGCATACCGGTACCCGGACTCCCGTTCTTGACGACCCAGAAGAGTTCCCCGTCGTTCCGTTTCTTATGGAACTTACAGTTCGTAAAGTTTCGTGGGCCTGGGGTGAGCAGCATCCCTCCCGCACCATCACCCTCGCCACTCTGACCGTGACAGTTTGCGCAGGTGCCTTTGCCTTCATAGAGTTCCTTACCCTTTGCGATGACGTCAGGGGTCACGGTGATCGGGTTCTTCATTTTTCGTGCCTCCCCACGCTCAGCATCTGGAACACGCGGCTTCACTGGGTCGGACTCGGGGCCAGACCAACCTGCCGTACTCCACAAGGCAACGGCGATGAAACTACACAACGTCACAATCAAACGCTTCCCTCTCATGGTTCCTCCTTGGTGATTATCACTGATGGTCCTACCAGATGGCTGCTCGCGCCGCGCGTCTGGAGGCGCAAAATCCGTGCTTATGTTAACACGATATTATCCTAGGTTGCAGTGCCTCTGCCTCATGGAACGTGGATTGAATTGGGGTAGAAGTGGAAGCTGGTCTGCCAGTACAAATGACCTCGCCGGTCCGGACCTCTTAGGTCCGGACCGGCGAGAGACTAACTTGGAACTACCGCAGTGTTCACCACTGCAAGCTGTTAGGGAACTTCGACAATGTCACCCTTCATCGGTGCAAGGATGCCAATCAACTCATCCTTTTCCTTCTTCGGAACGTTGAAGGTATCCAACGCACTGACCAGGTCCTCCACGAGGGCATTGAAGGCTGCCGTTGTCACTTTCATGCCCTTGTGTGCTGTCTTCATGTCACGACCGGAATAGGTGCAGGGTCCCCCGGTTGCCATACAGACCTGTTCGACCAAGAGTTTATTGAGCTTCTTGAGATCTGTGGTGGCGAAATAGCCATTAATACGCTTGTCGCCGCCCACGTTGCTGATGAACTTGGTGACAACGGCTTGAATAGCACCCTGTCCACCGAGTCGCTCATAGAGCGAGGCATCCGAAGCAAAAGACGTTGCGGCGCCCAGCATCCAGGTGGCTGTCACGGCAACCGTGATACCGATAATCTTCTTCCGAAGCGACATATGCTCTACTCCTTTATGTGAGAATGAATTGACTGTAAGACCGCTGTCCCCCGCTCATTCATTACGGGTTCCAGGGGGTATTCGGCATCAATTGGCCCTTGTAATCCTTGGGATTCTGGTTGGCGATCACCACCGCGATCGCGCCGCGCAGCGCGCCCGTCAAAGAGTGGGTCACAACCGGATACGCGCCCGGGTTATCCGCGATCATGTCAAAGGTGGCTCCGCTGCCTGGCCCGACCACATAGGTTTGGACGCCCTTCCAGTTGTTTGCCGGGTTGCCGCTCTCGTAGACATTGTCCCAGATTTCGGCTATGGGATGGAGGGCCGAGAACTCATTCGGACCGGCATTCACGAAATAGATGCGTACCCGCTCGCCGACCTTGACTTCCAACGGCTCGCCCCCTGGGAAGAAGGGATGGTACTTGAAGATCCCGCCGTTGAATATCGTATTGTCCCACTTCCGATCGAACATCGCTTGCACATTGTCCGGGTTCTTCCACAGCTCGGATTGCACCAGGACGAATTCACGATCCGCCTTGGGCCAGACACTGGCATCCTTCGGGTCCACGATGATCGCTCCGAACATGCCGCGGGCGACGTGCTGGATCATGGGGCTCGCGCCGCAGTGATAGAAAAACACACCGGGCTTCTTGGCGACGAAGGAGAATTTGTGTGTGTCGCCTGGTCCGACCGTCTTGTGGTAGTTCTTCAAGAAGTCGAGCTCGGCCGCATGAAAGTCCATCGAATGGGGGAAAGAATTATTCTTGTCGCCAATGAGTGTGAAGTTTACCGTATCGCCCTCGGTAACCCGGACGACCGGGCCTGGCATCTGACCGTTAAAGGTCCAAGCCTTGTACTTCGTGCCGTTGCCGTCAATGACGATTTCCGATTCGGTTGCGGTGAACGTAACATCATGGACCTTTGCCCCTGCGGACCCGGGCATGGTGATACACCCGCTGGCTCCCAAGAGGACGCCAAGTCCGAGGGTTAATGTGAGTACACGAAACCTCTGCATAGTAGCCTCCCTTTAGATTTTTAAGGAAAAGAGACGCTGCATTGATGAGCGCGGCGAATGAAATCCCCCCACCTCACTCGTCAAGCAGGCGCCGGGTCAACTATCTACCAAATTCTGAAGAAAAAATACAAAGAAAAATTTCGTAACGTATTCAGCCAAATACAGATGACCATGCCTCACGATGGTTGAGATTCGAGTCCTAGCACAATACGTACCACCAGTGTTGTCACTGAGTAGGCGTCCATAATTGCGCTTCAAGTTGGTGATCTATCAGGTTGTTAACGAAGATTCTCAGGGTGCTGTGGGGAAGATATCTCTTTCGTGTTTCATAGTCAGGGTTATAAAGCGAAGAATCTAATAAGATACACTCTGTATCTAA
>JBBIKN010000190.1:0-4583 GCA_037445435.1 Nitrospira sp.
GTTTCTCAATCTATGAGCAAGTTCGAAACTTCCAAGAAAAACCTACCAGGGTAGTCGGGTTCGGAATTTCTCCTGAATAAAGGCCACATACTCCCTCACGTCAGCTCAATAGCGCGCGACGATTGAATGAACCATGTTGCTTCCTGCCGGGTATATGGCAAAACGAGTGGTGCGGAAGCCGGACTGGTTGAAGATCAGTGGAATTGAAGATATCTACTCGGTGAGCGGATGTATCTCCAAAAACTTTGCCGATTACATCAACTTCTGGAAACACAATGGACATTGGCTCTTCGATTCTCCCGAAGTCATCGAACAGATAGTACGAGAGCAATCGATCGATCTCGCAGAGAGTACGATGTTCTATTATGAAGTTTATGACCAGGAATTCGATGATGCGAAAGAGAGATGGTGTCCGTATGAGCGAGAAGAATCCTTCACCACCAATGTCCGCTTGCCGGGTCAGAAGATACTCGCAGGATTTGATGTCGTAAACAGCACGCAAAAAACACCCCTGAATGCTCGCCGCTGTCGTGCAATTCTCTCGCTGACGAGATTCAGACCAATGCACATTGTCTGCTCCCCGATTTCGATAGTGCCAAGCGGCTTGTCGAAACGGGAAAGTTCAATAATTCAGAACCTGGCCCCTACAGAATCTATGCGGTGTATACCCTGTAGTAGGAGCGGCTAAGTCTCTGTCTCCTGGCAGACGGCGGCCATTCCGACATCAGGCAGGTAGGATGATGAGATTGCAATGACCGGCGATGCGGGAGAAGTCCTTATCGGCAGTGAGCAGGGGGAATCCGTGCTGACAGCAGGCAGCGGCAATCAGGAAGTCGATTGAACCGGCATTGACGCCCTTTGCACGGCAGCCGGCTCGCAGACGAGCGGCCGCGACATAGGTCTGTCGATCCAGCTCAAGGAGTGGGTATGGATCGAGGAGGGTCAGCAAGCGGTCGAACTGTTTCGTCGAGCGGAGTCCATCGAGGAGTTCCTGCAGGATATTCCCGATCAGAAAGAACCCATCACCTGACTCAAGATGCCAGCGAAAGGCACGGACATAGGGGTCGTCTTCATCGACCCGCGGTCTCCGAAGGACCAAAGACCACACGGAGGTGTCAACGACCAGATTCACGGTCGCGACGGTCCTTCTTGTAGTCCCAACCCTTCCGAAATTCGATCGTCCCGAGCGCCTTCAGAATCTTCCGCTGCCGACGGCGCTGGATGAATTCGGTCAGGGCTTGCGTGACGGTTTCTTTTTTGGTACGAAGCTTCCCGACCCGGCGGGCACGCTCCAGCAACACATCATCGATCGCGAGATTAGTGGCCATGCCTCCTCCATGTGTAGCAGCTACACAGAGCGTACGCCAGGTCGGCGCCGCTGTCAAACCATAGCGTGGGTCGGCTGCGTTGCTTGAGTGTGAGGGGGAACACAACGATGAGAAGTGAGGATAGCCCGATTTCGCGGCGCGCTAGTAGCCGGAGCCTTTGGTGGTGAGTCGGATTCGGTAAACTGAGCTTCCGCCCGTCACGAATAGCGTGTGGCCGTCCTCTCCCCAGGCCACATTCGAGGTTGGTTGGCCGGTTTCGATGTCGCCTAGGTGTGTGCCGTCTGGTGAAAAGACACTGATTCCACCAGGACGTGCGCCGAAGAGATTCCCGTTCTGGTCCACCTTGAATCCGTCCGGTCCGAAGAAGGGATCTTTGCGCCAGCGCGTCGCATCGAAGAAGACGCGGCCGTTGGCCACCGTTCCATCCTCCTTCACGTCATAGGCCAGCCAGGCCGCTCGGTTTGGGTTCACGTCGGAGACATAGAGCGTCTTCTCATCGGGCGAGAAGGCAATGCCGTTCGGCGCCTTGATATCTGAAATGAGCAACGTCAGCTGCCCATCCCACGAGACACGATAGACCCCCTGCACCGGCGCCTTGTCCGGATCGTCAAAGGCTCCGGGTAATCCAAACGGCGGATCGGTGAAATAGAGATCGCCGTTCGATTTGAACACGAGATCGTTGGGACTGTTGATCCGATGTCCGTTGTAGCGGTCAGCCAGCACAGTAAAGGCCCCGTCCGCTTCGAGTCGCGCAATTTGGCGATCGCCATGTTTGCAGAGAACCAGTCGCCCATTCGCATCGAAAGTCAGGCCGTTCGATCCTGGTTCTTTTCCGGCGAATGATCCGGTTCCTGAATAGCCGCTCGGTCTGAGGAAAGGTCCTATTCCCTTCCCTTCTTTCCAGCGATAGACGGTGTTGGCGGGAATATCGGAAAAGAGCAGCGTCCGCTCCTTCTTGTCCCAAACCGGCCCTTCTACCCAGATGAAACCGTCCGCAATCTTCTCCAGCTTGGCACCCTTCGATATCAGTGCGTCGAAGCGTGGATCATGCCGAACGATCGTCGCAACACCGGCCGGCTCCACATTCGGTGATTGCGCCCAGGTTGAGAAACACGGGAGCAGGCCAAGCCATAGAACATTTGAAATAATGATGCTGATCTTCACGGCCTGATCCCTGCCACATTGGTTCTGATGCGGTAGATGCTGCTCAAGGCAGTCACGTACAGGGTCTTGCCGTCGTCATCGCCCCAGGCCATGTTATGCGCCTCTTCCGGCGGTGTAATTGTGCCGAGGTGAGTACCTTTGGGCGAGAGAATCCAGATGCCGCCGGGTCCGCAGACGTAGACATTTCCCTGCTGATCCACCTTCAGCCCATCCAACGCCGTTCCTCCCGGCACGAAGGTCATGTCGAAGAAGACGGTCCCGCTCCCAAGCGATCCATCCGGCAGGACCGGATAGCGCATGACGACTTTCTTCTTCTTGTTCCAATTGTCCACATAGAGATATTGCTCGTCCGGCGAGAAGGCCAGGCCGTTCGGCGCATCCAGATCTGAGGCGACAAGCTGCACCTTATCGTCTGCGACGCGATAGACGCCGCTGAACGGCAGTTCCTTACGCGGGTCGTCGAAGACTTTCGGCAAACCGAATGGTGGATCGGTGAAATAGAGCGATCCGTCAGATTTGTAGACCAGGTCGTTGGGACTGTTGAGCTTCTTGCCGTCGTAGCGGTCAGCCAAAACGGTGGTGTTCCCTCGCGGCTCGACGCGGATGACTCGCCGGTTGCCGTGTTGGCCGATCGTAAGCCGCCCCTGTCGGTCCAGCGCGAGACCATTGGGGCCCGGTTGGTGATACTCGCCGATATCGAACCCGCTGTAGCCGCTCTTGGTGCGAAACACCGATGCTTCGCCGTCCGTGGTCATACGATAGATCGTATTGTCGTTGGGCACACTGAAGAGCAGATAGCCATCCGTGCTGTCCCTGCGTGGGACCCAGACCGGCCCCTCCGTAAATGAAAAGCCCGTGGCGAGTTTTTCGAACCGTGCCGACGGCGCGACAATGACATCGAGCCCTGCATCTTTTCGAGTGATCGTGCCACCCCATTCTCGTGCCATCTCAAAACGAACAGCGTTGTAGAAATCGAGCGCCGCAGACCGGACCCAGATGAAATTGCCAGGCGGATTCGAGAATGGCCCATTGGCACCGAGAACGGCCAGTTGAATGCGCTGCCCTGGGTTCACATTACGCGCGATGACGACCCGGTTGGGCGCATTGAACCCTTTAATAAGTTGCCCGCCCGTCTGACCCAGCACGAGCGGCAACTTGCCGTTGACCCAGATCTCCGCATAGTCGTCAACGACGATCTCGAAGACGACCGTCGAGCCGGTGGGATCGAACTCCCCAATCTTCTCCGGAATGGTGACCGTGATCCGATACCAGTTGAAACAGAGTCGGCCATTGCCTCGTCGCCGTTCCAATGAAGCCGGGTCGATTGCATCCCATTGTGAATCGTCGAAGTCGGCCGCGCCTGCATGGGGTACGAGATCGAGCGTGCGATTGGGCGGTCCGCTCGGCCCCAGATCGGCACCGGGCCAGTGATGATCCACTTCAACCACCTTCGCGTCGCTGTACCGCCACTGCCCCTGAACGAGTTGGACTCCCTCCCCTGTCATCAGGTCCACAATGGCATCGGGTTTCTCGGCCAGCACGTCCCGCTGCGCATAGGCTGACTGTGTAGCCAATACCAGCACCGTCGCTGTCAACACACCCCAACCCTTCATCTTCCTGATCCCTCCTCCCATGGGCTGGGGAGGGGTTGGCCTCTACCGCGCGCATGGAACGAGCGCCACCGACAATTTGAACTCTATACTGGCTCTTGCGCGCGCGTTCCGCGAGCGAGGAGGCTACCCCTCCTCAAGCTGGTCACCGCACTTTCACCACGTAATAGTTAAAGGGTGACGACACTTCCTTGAACCAGTGCGGCACATTGTTGGGGATGATTACGACGTCACCCGGCACCAGCTTGCGGATCTCCCCGCCGTCGATAAATTTCCCCCGCAGCTCATGTGGCGCGATCTCCTTCGTGTCCACGGAATGTCCGCCGGTCACCAGCGTCGCCGTGCCTTCCAGCACGTAGACGATGTCCGTATCGAGCGCATGGATCTCCGCCACGCCGGGCTTGTCGCGGTGGCTGGCATGGACCATGTAGTTCCGGTCTGCATGCATCATCTGTTCGTCCTCGCCCACCAGGACCGCGCC
>JBBIKN010000191.1:0-4540 GCA_037445435.1 Nitrospira sp.
GAATCGATTCGTTTGTCTATTAATCTGTAACGTGAGCTTCTATTTATAAGTCATTATTAATGAGTACTGATTATGTTCATGATCACACCGCCTGTTCCGGCGATATAAGAATACCCGTGATGCCTCTTTAGTTCAGTCCTTCCACCTACCAGGGTAGTAGCTGTAACTCCTCTCCTATATTACCGTTTCCTCACCATTCAGACTTTCCAGGAGAGAGGAGAAAACATGCTCTCAGGACTCCTATCAAAAATTGGGATCGACTGTATGCTTTCAAAAGGAGGCGACGGCTTGCGGGGCGATGGCTGCGTGTATGAATTATCGTCCCCTCATCCTGCCATCTTAAACCCTGAAAAGTTGCGACCTGGCGATTATGTCAAACTCCGTCTGTGGTTTCCCGACGAAAACACGTATAGCGTGATCGAATTGGCGGAGGTTCAGTGGGTCAAGAATGAGTGGATCAACATCGAGCTTCTTCTTGTCTCACCTAGGGACCAAGCGAGGATCAGACAATTCGCGATCTCTGCAGGGAACCACTTGCCGGCTTCAGGCAGAACAGGCGAACGCATCATGATTCGTGCATGACGCAACTGCCTGCTTAAGCAGCCGTCGGACTGGGGAAACTACGACCTTGTCATCGACAAACACATTTGATGGAATAATACGTGGTGAAGGTAGCTGTTTGTGGATGCCCACCCGCGAGCAGCAAGAGATTTCTTCTCCCTCCAGAAGAAATCTACCTTCACCCATGATTTTCCCCTCCAGATTGGGACCCTGGGTGCGGGCATGGTTGATGCGAACCATGCCTGGCTCTACACCGGCTATGCCTGAAATCGATCATTCCCCCTTGGCTCGGTATGATCATACGTTGACGGTATTTCCATCGCACCAGATGTGGCTCTATTCTGACTCCAGTTCGATCACAACCTACTAACGGATGGGGGAGGATGTGGAAAAGCAGCTCAACCGGTTAGGACCTATCCAACAGAACCTTCATGGAAAGGCGTGCCCCTTCTGCGGAGGAAAAGTATACCAGCTTGTCCTTCGAGCTGCCGGGACATCCGACGACTCGAGCCTCTCCGTTCGTTGTCGCCAGTGCGGCCACCCACGAAGTCTGGATACGGCCTTCAAGAGCGTCCTGTGGATCTGACTTCGGCAGTTTGGGCTGATGAACAAGAAAGGAGGTTCTTGTATGCTACTTCGTCAACTACGAACTTATATAGAACGCACACGACAAAAACGAAAAGCCCTTCACATGCTGGCCCTTAGCGGTGTCGTACGACCGAGCCACGTCGAACTTCGTTATGCAATCCCCCTCCTCAATCTTGAAGACCATTTGAGCGCGCTTCAAGAAAAGCCTCTAACTACAGTCCGACCGTCAAACCGCCTACAAAAGTTCTTCGAGCTGATGAGCCGGCCCACGAAGATTGATAGATCATATACTGCTCCCCTCTGAGACAAGGGCGACCAGAACTAAGCCAACTGTAGGTGATCCACCAGGGAGGGATCAGCCATGTAGCGACGGAAGTGGGACGCGAAAACTAAAACCACCATTGTCCTGGAGGGCCTCAAAGGCAAGTCGGTGGGAGCGATTTGTCAGGATTATCAGATCAGCCCAGCCCAGTAGTATCAGTGGCGTGATCAATTGCTCGCGAATGCGCCGAAAGCGTTTGAGGTGGCCCAGCAGATGGACCGCGAAGCGCACCCGCAGCGCGCGCATGCTCGGCTGAAGAACCTGGGTGGGGAACTCACGCTGGAGCGCAAAAAAGCGACGTGGAAGGGTGGTCATGAACCGGCGCCCCTCGGAAGCTATCGCAAAGCGCAACGAGGTTATAATGCCGCGCATCCACTTCCTGAAAGCCGAGCACCCGTTCGGGGGCTATCGGCGCATCTGGGCCACCTGCGGTGCGTGGACGGGCTGCTGATCAACAAGAAACGCGTGTTGAGGTTGATGCGGCAACACGTCCTGTTGGTGAAGGCCCATCCCCGACTGCAAGCCACGCGGACGCCGACACGCAGCAAACCCCGGCCGATAGCCCCACCCCAGTGGTGGGGCATTGACATGACCCAGGTCATGGTCGAGCCCCTCGGCTGGATGTCTGTCGTCATCGGGCTGGACTGGTACACGAAAAAGATCGTTGGCCACTCCGTCGGCCTCCGGGCGAAGACGTCGCAGTGGCTGGCCGCGTTAGGCTCGGCCGTGCAGCGCCAGTTACCGCCCCGGAGCCGTGACCACGGCCTCCATCTGATGAGTGACAATGACTGTCAGCCGACCGCGGTCGCCTGTCTGAAGACCTGTGCCACCCTGAGCATCACGCAGGCATTCACCAGGTACAACAACCCCAGGGGCAACGTCGATACACAACGGCTGATGCGGATGCTCAAAGAAGAACTCCTCCGGCTCCGCGAATGGACCAGTCCGCTGGAATTGGAACAGGCGCTCGTCGCTTGGATCACGTGGGACAACACGCGGGATTTGCATTCAGCAGAGGGGAATCGGACACCGTACCAGGTCAAACAACAACTCCGCCACAGCACTCAGTTCGCGGCCGCTTGACACAAGGGAAGCACTACACGTCCGATCGCCCGCTACCAGCGCCCGGACACACGTTTTCTACGTCCTTGCCACGAGCCGCCGCCGTGCCACGTACAGGTTCGCCAGCCCGCAGCTGATCTGCAGCCAGTGGGTGTTCTTCGCCAGCCCCCGATACCGGACTTTGGCCCATCCAAAGATCCGCTTGATCACCAAGAACGCCTGTTCCACTTTGGTCCGCACGTTCGACTTCGTGCGATTCCGCATCCGCTCTTCCTCACTGAGGGGTCGATGGCGATTCGCCTTCGCCTGGATGAAACGCTTGGCCGGGGGGTGCTGCCGGATCACGTCGCGTTGCCCACTGTAGGCCGAGTCGCCCCACCCCCGCGTCTCCTGACCCTGCAGCAACGCCGGCAACACCTGGCTGTCATGCCCATTCGCGGCGGTGGCCGTGACCGAACGACTCAGCTTCATCTGGCTGTCCACGCCGATATGCGCCTTCATCCCGACACACCACTGCTGGCCCTTCTTGGTCTGATGCCTCTCGGGATCCCGCTTCTTGGTGCACTTCTTCGTCGAACTGGGCGCGCTGATGATGGTCGTATCAGAAGAATTCCGATCACCATACCGATGAGCAACCAGAAAAGTGGCCTATTCGTTGTCGCATGGCTATCCTTTCGGAATCGAGATTATCGGAGTTTTTACGTTACTCACATCGGTCACGGTCATCTGGAACAAGTTGGCCAATACGGCGAAGGCCTGCTGATTCCAACTGGGGATCATGCCTTCCGATATCGGGAATTTCCTGATGGAATAATATTTCCCCTCGAATTCCACGTCGAATTCGGCGTCTTTCAGTTGCGAGGAGGATTCCTCGATCTCCAGCACGTGCGCCGGATTCCTCTGCACCGAACCGGTTCGAGGATCCGGATCGACGTGATACCCGGGATCTTCGGCGATGCCGCGCGCCACAAAGGAGATGATCGAGTTGAAGCTCCGGAGGAGAATGAATCCTTTGAGCGGATAGTCTCCTCCAGGAAACCCCGGACGAATATCGACGAAGACATGATCAGGAGGTGATCGTTCGATCTCGCCGTTGAGGCGTTTGCGTTCGTCGTTGCTGAGTCGATTGAGATCGTAGTTTGTGATCGCCACCCGGCCGGTCAGACGCCTGGTCAAAATGGCAGGTTGGTTCTCAGTCGAGACCGACCATCGATACCCTCGATCAATTGCAGCAACCACTTCCGCTGGAGTCAATCCCTTTTCAATCAAGACCGGAAGGGCCTCTTCATAAATAATCGGGGCGATCCGTAGTTTCTTCCTAGAATCCAGGGCCGCCAGATGCAGAAGTCGGCGGCGGAACTTCATGTATTCTTCACGGCGTGACGGAACGTTGAATAGAACCATGGGACTGTCCTCGCCGTCGATGAGAATCCCGCGGCCAAGGAGTCTCAACACCATGCCGAGGTCGAATCCCTGGCGGACCAAGTAATCCAGATGTGACTCATCGAGGGGGCGAAGAATGCGTTTTGTAAATTCCTCCCCGGATACAGGAACGATGGTAACTGTGGGGTTTTCTGCCACCTCGATTCCGTAGTTCACATCGACAATGGGGTCATCCGACAGCGGCCCGCGGGAAATCCGTCCGAGGATACCGGCATTCACGCGAAAGTCGAACGTAGCGGCGACACTCGAGACGGCCGTAAAGTGTACGGGACGGTAGTGTCTCGCCCTGGCGATGTTGAGCAGGAGCAACTCCGCTTCGACGCGATGGACGGTGCGATCGTACTCAATCACCGCTCGGTGCATGGCAATCGGTGACAAGCAGCCGGGCAACAAAAGGAAGGTTGAGGTCAAGAGTAAGGCTGAGAACACCCTTGCGAATACTTCGAACATCGCTTTTCCTCAGCCTTGCCCTCAACCTTCACTAAATCCCCGCATACCATTCATACCCCTGATCTTCCCAATAGCCTCCCTTCCCGCCACCGATGCCGGCAAGGGATTCGACCA
>JBBIKN010000192.1:0-4518 GCA_037445435.1 Nitrospira sp.
GTCATCCTCTTGTCCTTTAACCCGATAGCCCCGCGACATCCATGCCTGGGGTTTGATCTCGCGCAGCCAGTCGGACACGGTCGGGATTTTGCCGCCGCAGTCTTCCAAAATATGTTGTTCACAGATATAGCGGACGGGGACTGATTTGCCGTGGCTATTGACGATGGCCGAACCGAAGATACGCTCGGCCTCGAAGATGCCGTGGGAATGGTGCCGCAGGGCGCGATGCCGAAAGTCGGCGAATAGCTCTTTGGTCGCATCGAGCCAATTGTGAACGGGTAGGTAGTCGTTGATCACGCCGCCCCACACTTTGGCTGAGACGGCGGCATGATGCAGTGGGTGGCTCATAATGTCGTCTCCTCATAGGTGGTTTCCATATAGTGGGTCCCATGTTCCAACGTGAAGGCCCCGCTGGCTAAATCGATGCGCAGGGTGCCATTGGCCCCATCTCCGTCTTCCCAACCAGGATGTCGCTCTTCGAGACTGTCATAAGTTAGCTCGCTCAGCGCGTGCTTGAGTGGCGTGTCCTCTGTGACCGTACGTGGCTCGAAGGCGGTTCCATTCCACATTGAGCTGGTCCGTGTGATGGCCACGCACCGCCCGTCGATGTCGATCGGCTGATTGTGCTCATCGAGGACCTGGACGTCTTCTATTTGGCCGGAGTCTCCACACCCGGAGTAGGAGACTTCAACTGACTTCGCCTTAAGGGACCGCAAGATCGCGACAATGGTGTCTTTGTTCTTTTCTAGGAGTCTCATTGGGCTCCTCCTTGTTTGGTTAGTTCGCCTTGGCCACTTTTGGAATGTCAGTTAAGAGGGTGCGTATGGACATTGACGTGGTCGTGACGCGAATCGAGGTGTGGCGAACCAGGGAGATCCACCATACTTCGGTGTCGTCAACGTAGAGCCGATCACAATCCGTGCGTTGCGCTCGCTCTCTGACGGGAGAAGCGGGGGCGGTCAGCACGGTATATCCTCCAGCGTGAGGGATATGCCGTTCACCAAAGAATTCCATCGCATCACTGTAGGACAGAAAGAAGGAGTGCGGCTCGCGCAGGGCCAGGTAATCAATCTCGGACAGTGCATTGCGAAGGCTGGCGAGGGCCTCCTTCGCGCGATGAAGGACCTCTGAAGCGCTGGTGTGATTGCGATGACCCCAATGTCACAGTCGCCCTTGTCGTTCTCATCGGACGAGTGCATCGGTCTCCCTAGGTGTCGTGGTCCTGAAGTCTGGCCTCATAGTAGCGGAGGCGACGTGCCCATTTCCGGATACCTGTGGTGGCTGCTTTGAGCTTCCGTGTCCGGCTCCGATGCATTAACAGGGCATGCTGATACCGTTGCTGCACGTGCGATGCCTTACTGGGCCGGCTGGGGGTGGTCGTGAGCTCGATCGGATACGCCAGGGCATAGGCATAGCGTTCCCCCCCATCCTTGGATCCACCCGTAAGGGAACTGGGTGGATTCTATGACGAGCTGAGCAGTGCCTTGAGATCGGCGATGCAGTCAGCCAGTCCGGTGAGGTCGGAGCCGTACTCTTTCTGAACTTCGTAGAGCGTACTTCCGTCGCTTCTCGTGTAATGCAAGGTCGTGGTGGCAGCCCTGTCTTTCCTGGCGACCGCGATCTGGTCGGACATGAGATAGGCGTGCGCCCGCTCTGCATGTGCGAGCGCACGCTGGAGGTGTCGCTGTTGTGCTTTGGTGAGTTTGGCCATGACAGGTCCTTACGAAAGCGCTGCAGTGTCGACCAGGATGTCATCAAACGTCCAGTTTCCTTTTGGGATGTTTACAAAGGTTTGGATGTTGAGGTCGTGGATGTGGTGGGCGACCAGCTTTTGGCGAAGACTCGCGGTGTCTTCATAGTGGTGCAGATCGCCGATATTCAAATCTTCATGGCTCTCGACCCAGGCGCGTTGGCCGATACGCGTATCGCGGACCCACTCCGTGACGGCGGACACCAGCGCCTTGAAGAAATGAGAGATCACTACTAACTCTTGGTCTGCGACCTTGGCTTGCACAATTGCCACGGTGCGCTCGTCTGAAGACATGCGAGGAACGACAAACAAAACGGCATAGAGCCGTAATCGCGGGCGCATAGAGACCTCGGAGGAGATGTGGACGGAAGATGTGGCTTAAAACGTGGTCTGGCGTTAGCTTTTGGCGTTCTGCGAAGAAATGGTTTGCACTTCCTGCTCGATGGCCAGAATGCCGGTATCGAGATGGCTCTTGAGAAAGACTGTCCGCTTCACCAGCAGCGGCAGCTGATCCAATTTCGGTTGGGATTCCACGAGCTCGCAGATCTGCTTAAGCTCGGCCAGCGCTTCTTCGAGGCTTGCCGGCGGGGTTTCGACGTTTGCGAGGGTGAGTTGGTCTGGGGTCATTGGAGTGCTCCTTGATCGAGACGATCGCGGTCTCTACGTCATGGTGCTGAAAATGAATGGTCAACGGGTCGTGGACGGATAAGGCGCCTGGATCGCGAACGACGGTTCCAGCGCCGGTCGTGACATAGACAAACCCAAGTTGGGCCAGGCGGTTTGGATGGAACGCCTGCATGCGTGTCACACAGTGCTCAGCAGTGTGGCGGGCGCATTCCAGGGCTCGGCGCATATGACTCTCAATCTGGGCAAGCAAGAGTTGCATGGACAATCGAGCGGCGGTCGGTCCACTTTTGAGCATCCTGGCCTGGATGCTCGTCTGCAAATGGAGAATGTCCTCCCGGACCTGTTGCAGAACTTTTCGGCTGTGCTCGTACAGGATGGCATGCGTTAATGCGGTCGTCTCCTGCCGTGCGCTGTGTAAGAGCTGCAGGCTCCGCTGAATCACGGGACCTGTGCATAGGAGGACGGTGGTTTGGGCGCGCGCGACGATTTTGGCGGCGTGCGTCCCGATTCGCTGTGTGAGCGTTTCGGCTGTCGCGAGGATCTCATGTACGGCCGCGACGAGATAGTTGGCGGCCGCGGTCGGCGTTTCTACCGATCGGTAGGCGACGAGGTCACACACGGAATGATCGATCTGGTGACCGAGGCCAGTGATGACGGGGAGCGAGCAGGAAGCGACGGCTCGTGCCACAGAAAACCGGTCATAGGCGAGGAGGTCAAGTTCACTGCCTCCGCCACGACAGAGGAGTACGACGTCAAAATCTGAACGCCGGGATTCAATTTGCGAGAACGCCTCAATGAGAGAGGGTTCAGCATGGGCGCCTTGAACCGAGACGTGAAAGACAGTCGGGATGAAGGCATAGCCGCTTTTTTTCAGAATCGACAGGGTGTCTTCGCACGCAGCTGATCCCTGCTTGGTGACTATGGCAACACGCAAACACGGAACAGGCCAAGGCCGGGAACGATTACGCTCAAGTAGTCCTTCAGCTTGCAACCGTCGGATGGCCTCTTCGCGTTCCTGTTGCTTCAGTCCTTTCATTCCGATCGTGTTCAGCGACCGGATTTTGAGGTAAACCTTGCTCTGTTTCAGCCAGAACTCGATGCTGGCCTCGATGAAGACTTCGATTCGCGCGGTTCGATCGCAGAGGTCGATGCCAAACTTTTTGGCATCCTCCATCAGCTTGTCAATGACCGGCCGATCCCAGATGATCCCGGGAATCGCCACTTCACTCCGTTCACAATCGGCCAACGTGACGGTGAAGAAGCCCCCAGCGCCGTTGTTGGTTTGTGGCCGAATCCATTGGCAGTGGATCAGGATGGTGCCCTGCGCTTTCAGCGGGCGGAGCTGCTCGGCGATCAGCGCATTGACCTGCTGGATCGAATACGCCGACGGTTTGGACGGCAGCGGCGTATCAATGTGGTTGAATAAGCGTGATGACTTCATGAGAACTTCAGCTCGCCTGCGACATTGGGCTCGATCGGTCCGAGCAGGATATTGGTTGACGACAAATATTTCATCACTACTTCACCGCCGACCTCGGAGGGTGCTCCTGACCATTCCACCAGTAGGGGAGAGGCTGCGTCATCGTCCTCGAACTCGATGATGGGAGAAGAATCGCTCGAACAGCAGACAGGCGGCATACGTAGGAGTGAAGTATTGGGCCAGCGCCCGCACTTTTGCTTGCTCTGCCACGTAGTCGACTGCATCGTGCATTATGGTCTGGCCAATGTGGAGGATGTGCGTTACGTGGAGATCCCTTCGTATTCCGGCTCTTCCATCGGTGGTGCGTTTCTGGCGCTTGATCCTTTTGGCTGGAAGGTCACGGTTTGTGCGACGATCTCATGTTTGTGGCGCTTTTGGCCGTCCTCAGTTTCCCAGCGTCGTTGTTGGAGCCGGCCGTCGATGATGACCCCATTCCCTTTACTCAAAAACCGGCCGCAATGCTCGGCCTGTTTGCCGAACACCACGACGTCAATGAACATCACCTCTTCTTTCGGCTCATCGCCTTGCTTGAAGCGCCGATTGATCGCGAGTCCGAACGACGCGACCGGAGTGCCACTCGGCGTGTAGCGCAGTTCGGGATTGCGGGTCAAGTGACCAATGAGAATGACCTTGTTGAACCCTGCCATAGGAATCTCCTTTG
>JBBIKN010000193.1:0-4379 GCA_037445435.1 Nitrospira sp.
TTACCCCATCTCCGGTTTTCAAGACCGGCACGTTCGGCCGCTCCGTCACCCCTCCAAACCGCACTTCGTGTGGGCCGGCGACTATTTATCGATTTTTCGTTATAGAGTCGCCGGATAAACCCCTTCAATTCTTTATATAATCACCTTGCTTGCCCCGACCGGGAGCCTTATAGATGATTCTTGGCGACCGGATAAACTACCATCAGTATTCTTATTTCAATTCTATGCTTGCTCGACCCGGAGCATACCAACCTTCGGTTGACCCGCGGGCTATTTATTGCCGTATCGCAAACGAAGCCCGCGGATAAACGTCTTGAGGAAGTTTCCTGCCCGAATTCATAGGCTCATTGGCGACTATTTCATACTTCGGTTGACTCGACCCGGCTCCCATAGAATCCTCGGACCGCAGTATACGGCCTTCCATTAGATTTGGTAAATACCATTCGCTTTTCTTCGGGAATCTTCAGCACGGTGGCTCAGGAATCGAGGTGGGGAACCAGGTTGGAAGACGTATCTTGCTCCCTTGCAATCGAGACCACTCCTAAGACAGGTCCTCAAGCGAACCGGGGAGTGTTGTGCTCATGGAGGCCCTCAAACTCATGCATACATTGGCCGACTATCGCTAAGAGTGACCCAACCGCGAATGATGCGATACACGAACCAGAGTCCGACTAAACCGATCGGCAGCCACACGAAGAGGAGGCCGATGCCAAGGGTCGCGATGATGAAGGCCCCGCAGAGAGAGATCCAGAGCAGTCCGAACCAGAACGTTCGAATCTGCCAGCGAAAGTGCGATTCCAGCCAGGTGCCGCGAGCCTCGCTCCGCTTGATGTAGTTCAGAATGACCGCGATGATCGAAGGCCAGCCGGTGAGGAATGCGCCGACCACCGTGGCAGTGCCAATGATGCCGGTCAGCAAGCTGAACGCGTGTAGGGCGTACACGACCTTTGTCCAGGTGACGAGTGATTCCATGAGTTTGCTCTCTCTAACCCATCCGCGGTGGAGAAGGTGCTGGTGAAGGATCGACAGCTAACGGCTAGGGAATTGCTGCGAGCAGATCGCCCGCCTGCTGACCATCCTAATAGGCATCCATTTAGCGTCCCCACCTCCACACCAATTCTCAAATTATGGGAGAGACCTCTATCCGGATCGGACATTCCGGTTATGGGCTCCACCTGAGTGTCTCTGTGAGGCTATAGCCATTGTCGTGTCGCGAAATAGCTGAAGATGAGGACGCCAACGATTCCCGCAATGTACAACACGGCTGCCCTAGCGAGCGGATTGTGAAGCAACTGGACTAAGTTCTGAAGAGGGTTAATAGATACTGCCATGGGTCACCCTCCCTTCTCACATGGTGTCGGCGGTGGGCCGCCGGTCTCGTCGGGGAAATGGGCATTAAATCGTGCGGAAGGTATATACCTCAATGGCGAGTGAGATCAATACTCTCAATCCCTAGGCTGGTGGCCTTTTGTGCACTCTCGAAAAGGGCTTGGGCGTCGGTCGGACTGAGCTTGAGATAGGCGACGATGTCAGTCCGACTCAATCTGACGAGGAGTCGTCGAAACCGTGTTGCGGAAGTACACCGCTGCTAAAATCCGCAATCCTTCGTTAGCCAGTCACATCGAATAGAAGTATTTCACTTCCTTGGAACTTGACTCACTGTATTCCCTTTGGTACTACCAATCCAAGACTGGGGCATGATTACACTCGCAGATATTCGCCATCAAGATCCTTCCGAACAATTGTTTAGTTATGCAGAGGTTTATAGATCTGCCTCGGTCGTACTATGTCATAGGATTGCTGGCGATGAGACATTTTATACTTGGCCAAATGCTACAGTGGTTCTGATGCTAGCCGCACATGCTGTGGAGCTATTTCTGAAAGGAGCCCTCCTGAAGAGAAAAATCGAGATTTCACGTACTCATGACATTCAACAACTTGCCGAGAAATACAGAGAAAAGTTTCCCGAGCCTATTTATGCTTGGAATATTCCCTTTGCCAATCCACTCTCTGAAAAAGAAGTGATCGCCAACATGAAACAGTTGTGGCCCGACATTGATGAAGTAAAGCTTAAGGAGTCCATGGATTTGGCGCCTGATCCAAGCATTCTATATCGATACCCTGTGAATAAAGCTGGCAAGGAGTGGCCAGGTGCGTATGGTTTCACCACACCAACTGAATTTCTTTCCACGCTTGACCAACTCGAACGAGACTTCAACAGGCTTAGATTGAAACTGAGTAAACTCGCAGGCTGAACAAGGCCTGGACGTTCGTTCTATCGAGGCCTACGCTTCCCCGCCAATTATGGACATCCTGTTTGCCTTCGTGGACTTCTTGACACTTCCTAGGGTTGGTCTTCTCTACGACATTGCCGGAGCCTTTGTTCTTGGGTACGGTTCTCTTACTGGAAAGAGTCGGGAGGAGGAAGCAACCCTACATTGGAAAGAAGACGTAATCCGTAGGGGAATTATCATAGGCAAACGGGAGGCACGAGTCGGCCTTGGTCTCCTTGGGGGAGGAATTATACTCCAACTGTTCTCTGGTACAGCGGTCGAAGGCTTGACTTTGCTCGGGGTACTACTATCGTTACAGAGACCAAAAGCCGACTATTCAAAATCCTCCTTCTCCTTCTTCTTGATCTCACAAGGAGCCTCCTCTCCTAAGAACTCTCTTTGACATGAGATCCATGATTCCTCTGGCTCGCCCCTCGCGTTGTTGATTTTAAGACCGCTTGTTACCGCGTTTGGCAAACCGAGGATTCTCATACATCAACTCTGCCCGTTCGTGTTCGGACCATAGGCGCACGCCATAGACTTCTTGTAATTCCAACTTGGCTTTTTCGTCGCCCTTTCTCGCTTTTCGAAATAGCCGCTGGCGATTCAGGTCTTCTTCTTCTTGACTCAAGGACCAGGATGCTCCCATTTCGATTCCTTTCTTGTAAGGTACTCTTTCCGTCAGGGTGTCTTCAGTGGTGTTCGATCGGAGCGAGAGGGGGTAGACTTATTCGCTGGTAATTCTTTCCAGCCCGCCCATGTATGGCCGGAGTACCGGCGGAATTTCAACCGAACCGTCAGGTTGCTGGAAATTTTCCAAGATGGCCACCACGGTTCGCCCGACGGCCAGTCCGGACCCATTGAGCGTGTGGACGAAGTCGGTCTTTGCCTCCTTCTTTCCCCCAGTCGGCCGATACTTGATGCTCGCTCGCCTGGCTTGAAACGATTCGAAATTGCTGCAGGACGAAATCTCCCGATATTGTTGCTGAGACGGCAGCCACACCTCGATGTCATAGGTCTTGGCGGCGGAAAATCCCATATCCCCGGTGCAGAGTGTGATGACGCGATAGGGGAGGTTCAAGCTCTGCAAGATCGATTCGGCATGCCCCGTCAGCCGCTCAAGCTCCTCGTAGGAACGGTCAGGCGTCGTAAAGGCCACGAGTTCAACCTTGTTGAATTGGTGAAGCCGAATCAGGCCTCTCGTGTCCTTCCCGTAGGATCCTGCCTCTCGTCTGAAGCAAGGCGTGTAGGCCGTATAGCGGAGCGGTAAGCGGTCTCCGCTCAGGATCTCTTCACGATGCAGGTTCGTCACCGGCACTTCGGCGGTGGGAATGAGGAAGGAGTCTTCGTCTTTCAGACGAAAGAGATCCTCTTCAAACTTGGGGAGTTGACCGGTGCCGGTCATCGTTGATCGATTCACCATGAGGGGAGGAATTACCTCTCGATAGCCATGTTGGGTGGTGTGTAGATCCAGCATGTAGTTGATCAGTGCTCGTTCCAGTCTGGCGCCAGCCCCCGTCATGACGGAAAATCTGGCCCCCGCAATCTTCACGGCTCGATCGAAATCCAAGATGCCAAGGCTCTCTCCGACTTCCCAATGGGGTTTCGGGGGCGTCGAAAAAGAGGGGATAGTGCCCCATCGGCGGACCTCAACATTTTCCGATGCGTCAGCGCCCACCGGGACCGAGGTGTGGGGAAGATTGGGGATGCACAGTGCAATGTTGGTGAGCGCCTCCTCGACCTTCCGGAGAGTTCCCTCAGCATCCTTTATACGATCCCCCAATTGCTTCATCGCCGCCATGGCTTCTTCAGCCGGTTCCTTGGCTCGGCGCAACCGCGCCACCTCCTCAGAGCCCTTATTGAGTTCATACCTGAGCTGCTCGACCTGCGTCGTCACGGCTCGCCGTTCTTCGCTCAATTGTTGGATATCGGCCCACGGGACATCGTTCCCGCGTCGTCCAAGAGTGGTGCGGATGTGGTCGAGGTTGTCTCGGAGAAGTTTGAGGTCGTACACAGGTTGCTCTTCGAAAAACGCCTGGAATCTAGCACCTGAGTTGCGGAGAGTCAACGAAACTGGCCGCTGCACCATGACCCTGCAACCCGGTG
>JBBIKN010000194.1:0-4341 GCA_037445435.1 Nitrospira sp.
CTTAGATAAATCTGCGAGTTGGGCCTGCAGCTGAGTCCTCTCTATGGTCAAGGTTTGGGTCTCCGACCGCAATTGTTCGATTTCAGCCTGCAAGGCCGGAGGCCAATAATCACATCCCGTTAGGCCAAGGATGAAGCTGAGACTAACTATTAAACTGATTAACCACCGCGGGTGGCGTTTCATAGCCCCTCCTCTTTCACAGAAATGACCGGTGTATGCCAAGTGTTGGTATAGAGATACTGTGTCTCATGGCTGTTGTGCACCGACCGTTGAGGAGAAGCATTCTAACAGATCGTTTCAATCAGCTAATAAGAAGATCGGCCCAAGCTGTTCGGATCTAGCTCTACTTCGATCAGTAGATCTGAGCAGGCAGCGTAGGTAATCGTCGGGATACGATCGGTGTAATTGTTGAATGATTGTGCGAGGAGGCGGGACTATCCCGGTTTATGCCTTGAGAGCCCGGTCCGCGATGTCTGTCCGAAAATGACATCCTTCAAAGGAAATCATCTTTACGACTCGATAGGCCTCGCGTTGTGCCTCGGCTAATGTCCGTCCTCGACCGAGAACACCGAGGACACGACCTCCGGCTGTCACGATATCCCTGTCTCGCCGGGCAGTACCTGCATGAAAGACGATGGAAGAGGCTGAGGTTGTCGCGGCCATCGGGAGTCCAGAGATCACCATCCCCTGCTGATAGGAACCGGGGTAGCCTCCTGATGTCATCACGACGCAGACTGCAGCATCTGAATGCCATTCGACTGAGAGTTGCTCAAGACGATGTTCAACCACTGCTTCAATAATTTCGAGTAAGTCATTTTTCAGCAATGGTAATACCACTTGGGTTTCAGGGTCCCCCATACGAGCATTGAACTCCAATACATAGGGTGTTCCGTTGACCACCATCAATCCTGCATAGAGCACACCTTGAAATGGCGAACCGAGACGCGCCATCGCTTCCACCATTGGCTGCAAGACTTCACGAGAGACTCGATCCTGGATCTCGGCTGTTCCAAGCGGTGCCGGGCAGTAGGCTCCCATTCCTCCAGTGTTCAATCCCGTATCACCATCACCGACCCGCTTATGGTCTTGCGCCGGTGGCATTGGCACGACCGTCTTACCATCGGTAAACGCCATGATCGTCAATTCCTCGCCGTCGAGAAACTGCTCGATCAATACCTGCTTCCCCGCTTGTCCGAAAACGGCCTTCTCCATGGAATCCACGATCGCCTGGTTGGCTTGATCGCGAGTCGTTGCGATGATTACACCCTTGCCCTGGGCCAGCCCATCGGCTTTGATCACGATCGGTAGGTCCTGCCGCTCCACATAGGCCAGTGCGTCTGCGATTTTCTCAAAACTCTTGGCCTGAGCGGTACGGATCTTCGCTTGTGCCATAATCTCCTTGGAGAAGATCTTGCTGGCTTCCAAACGAGCGGCGTTTCTGGTCGGCCCAAAAACTTTCAGTCGAGCTCTGCGAAATTCATCAACGAGGCCCAACGCGAGCGGTGCTTCAGGTCCGATCACCGCCATATCAATCTTTTCTCGAAGAGCGAAATCTTTCAGGCCAGCAACGTCGTCAGACTTGATTGGAATACATGTCGCCACTGAAGCAATGCCCGCATTACCTGGGGCGCAGTAGAGTACCGGCTTGCGCGGACTTTGCGCGAGCTTCCACACGATCGCATGCTCACGACCACCGCTGCCGACCACGAGGATTTTCAAGGTAGCCCTTTTCTTGATTGACTCACATGCTGGGAAGCACGTTTATCGATCATGCGATGTCAGGACGAGGTTAAGGTTGAGGTAGCGAAAACATCTTCGAGTGCTTCTCTGAACCTCAACCTTGTACTCTCAGTGCCTAAAGTGGCGCATACCCGTGAGAATCATCGCCATCCCATGTTCATCCGCCGCCTTAACGACTTCTGCGTCTCGGATCGATCCACCTGGTTGGATAACGGCCGTGATGCCGGCTTCCGCTGCGGCATCAAGACCATCACGGAATGGAAAGAATGCGTCAGAGGCCATGACACACCCCTTCATCGGCAGCTGCGCTTTCATGGCGGCCAATTTCACGGAATCGACTCGGCTCATCTGCCCCGCCCCGATTCCAACCGTTTGTCCAGGTTTCGCATAGATAATGGCGTTGGACTTGACGTGTTTACAGACTTTCCATGCAAACCCACAGGCGGCATATTCATCATCCGTCGGCTTGCGGATCGTCGGCACGGGAAGTGCGCGAAGATCCGTTAACACGCCGAGATCGCGATCCTGGACGATCAGTCCGCCGACCAGTTTCTTCAGGTCAAACCCTTCTTGTTTCATCTTTGTCAACGGCCCAATGTCCAACAAGCGAAGATCCTTCTTCCGCTTCAATTCATCCAATGCATCCTCGGCAAATCCTGGGGCGATGACGACCTCCACAAACGTCGACGTGATTTCCTTGGCGGCCGCCATATCCACCAGACGGTTGAAGGCAATCACGCCACCGAAAGCCGACACCGGATCGGTTTCTCTCGCTTTGACATAGGCCTCAACAGGCGTCGCACCGAGCGCCACGCCACAAGGGTTGTTGTGCTTAATGATCGCAACGGCCGTCTCATCGTATTCTTTGACCAGTTCCAGCGCGGCATTGGCGTCAAGAAAGTTATTGTAGGACATCGCCTTTCCATGGAGAATCTTCCCACGCGAAACCGAAGGTTCTTTGCTGTCTAATTCACGGTAGAAGGCACTCTGTTGGTGTGGGTTTTCTCCATAGCGGAGGGTTTCCCCCAACTCAAACTGAAGCGACAATATCTTGGGAAACTTGACCTCCCCGCCCCGCGTCTGCTTCTCCAGGTAGCCGGCGATCAATGCATCATAGCGTGCCGTATATTGGAACACCTTCATAGCCAGCTCACGACGCAGCGCCGGTGTCGCCGTATGGGTTTTCACGGCATCCAGCACCCGGGAATAATCGGCTGGATCGACGACCACCAATACATCGTCATGATTCTTGGCTGCAGACCGCAACATGGACGGGCCACCGATATCGATGTTTTCAATGGCGTCCTCGAAGCGGCAATCGGGCTTGGCGATCGTGGCTTCAAAGGGGTAGAGATTGACCAGCACCACATCGATGGGACCGATCCCATATTGCTTCATTTGTTCGACATGCGCCGTCAGCGAACGCCGGCCCAGCAAGCCGCCATGAATCTTGGGGTGCAGTGTTTTCACCCGACCGTCGAGTATTTCAGGCGATCCGGTATATGTGGCAACATCTGTCACCTTCACCCCGGCGTCGCGCAACGTTTTGGCCGTTCCTCCTGTAGACAGAATTTCCGCGCCAAGTGCTTCCAGTCCCTTTGCCATCTCGATGATTCCGGTCTTATCTGAAACACTAATCAACGCCCGCTTGATGCCGGCCATGTGAGTACTCCTTAGAATCGTGTGTAGGGTGGAAAGATACGTCGACGACGAAAGGCGAGTGAAGAATAGCAAATGGATGGGGTAAGTTCAAGGCGATATGGGACCCGACGGCCTCATCTGAACTTGGAACGTCTTTCGCTACGACAGGTCGGCGAAGATGCACTGCCTTTTCGTGCATATCGATGGCTAAGCCCAATACCTGACTTCATAGCCCCGACAAACGTGTCATTGACGTTGGTGCCATCAATCGGGTAACTTCATCTCGGTCATGAAGAGTCCAGACATTCCCCTACATACCCACTCAACTATGGAGGTGCGCTATGCTGGCTGGTCGATTGGTGAGGCTCATCGAGAAAAACTCTGAAAAGCTCGCCCGCGAGCTCAGCGAGAAAGTGTGGAACTCTCCACGCTGTAGCGACCTACGCAAAGTCCCACCGGACGAACTCCAGGCACGCACCCGTGAGATCTACCAGAACTTGAACAACTGGCTGATGGACATGACCGAGGCAGAGATCGAACGGCGCTATACGGAACTGGGCGCTCGCCGAGCCGCACAAGGTGTCGCCTATAGCCACTTCCTCTGGGCGATTACCGCCACCAGAGAACACATGTGTGCCTTCGTGCAGCGAGAAGGGTTGTCTGACAGTGCGATGGAACTGCATGGGGAGCTGGAGCTGATGCACATCCTCGGCCAGTTCTTCGATCGCGCGTTGTACTACACCGCTGTGGGGTACGAGCGTGAACGTGCCCGTATCGGAACGAACCTCCGCCGACGCAAGGAGGATCAGCAGAAGGTACTCATCTGACCTCCTACACGAGTGGAGACTCGTGTAGTTCACAGGCCTTCGGGGCTCACTGCATCAGAGTGGGCCCATAACTACCCTTCCTACAGATCCCTTCTCGGTGTTTCGGCATCGTTCTAAACGTAGCAGTCTCTAG
>JBBIKN010000195.1:0-4306 GCA_037445435.1 Nitrospira sp.
CCTAGAAGAGTAAATTGACCGTTCTTCATTCCCACAAAGAAAACGTAGACAAGATTTTTGACCGGCCTCTGATTCAAGTAACTCGTGCTCACATACGAATAGTATGTGAGGGCTGCTTCTGTACTCCTCTCAAACAAGGCCTCATCTCTTGCGGGAAGTATCTGGGCTAACGGCTGCTCCAGATTAGCAATGCCGTGTGGTTCGCCGTAACGGTTCTTTAAATCCTCAACCATTTCCTGGAATTTGGCCTGTGACAATTCACTCTTAATGGAGTCTTGAAATTTCTGATAGCATGATTCGCTGGGTCCGTTTTCCCACAAATGAATCCACTCTTTCAGGAATTGATCGATAGGCTCAACAGCTGATTGAGCAATAACCCCGTACATCTTCTGTTGCGTTCCCGAGCTATGGACACCCAAGAAGGTTGTGCTCTTAAACCCGCATGCTGAAGCAAGTAAACACACTGGCAAGAGGCCAAGGAGGAACCGAATTCTTAAAGAGGGCACGCCAATATCACCTACTTTTTAGTGAACGCAATCAATTAGTGCCGGCCATTCTTGGCTCGTCGAGCCGAAACTCGTGCTCCGCTGGATCTGCGAGTAGAGAGCCATTTCTTAAACGAGGCCTGACTTTCCCCGGACGGTTTGCCGGCTAAGAGGCCTTCGACGCTGATGTCTTCGTCGAGTTCGCTCCAGTGAATGCCGTGCCCTCGGCCGATTAGTCGCCAGCTCTTACGTTCAGACGGTGTCGCGTGGACCAATCGAGGGAACCAGGCAAGTGGTACTGACAAGCTCCTTCCATCGCTCAGTTCTACGGTCAACGTATCTTCCGTCACCTTCACTGTTTCCGCTACAGGTACCGAGATATCAACCGCCGAAGTATGCATCCTACGCCTCCCGAAGGCTTTTCTGATGCTCGGTCATAAGTTTATGAATACGTCTAATTTCAGGACGTGAAAATCTGCCGCTTTCTTGCAACCGGATCGGAGCAAGCCAAAACTTCGCCACCTTGTCTTCCCGTTCAATGTGTATGTGGGGTGGTTCATCCTGATCACCTGCGTAAAAGAAGAACCGATAGGGACCAACCCTCAGAACTGTCGGCATGAACGTGCGCTCATCACGAGACGCATCTTAACACGTTGATACTTTCAAGCTGAAGCGTTCTGCTGCTTCCATACGGAGAGACGGCTCGATTCCTTCTGTCGGGTCCTGTAAGGACCTGTCTCCGTAGACGACTATGTTCTGCGCAGAAAGGTCTCGGATGTCTACATCAACCCATTACGACATCATCATTATCGGCACCGGCCCTGGCGGGGGGACGCTGGCCTATAAACTCGCGCCGTCGGGGAAGAAGATTCTCCTGCTCGAGCGTGGCGGCTATCTGCCGCGTGAAAAGGACAACTGGAACTCCAGGACCGTCTTCATCGAGAATCGCTACAAGGCCAAGGAAACCTGGCAGGACAAGAACGGCAACACGTTTCATCCCGGCATCCATTACAACGTCGGGGGCAATTCGAAAGTCTACGGAGCCGCACTGCTGCGAATGCGGGCGCAGGACTTCGGCGAGATAAAACACTACGGCGGCATTTCACCTGAGTGGCCGATCTGCTACGACGATTTCGAACCCTACTATACGCAGGCCGAGCACCTGTACCACGTACATGGCAATCGAGGCGAAGATCCAACTGAACCAAAGGCCAGTGCCCCGTATAGGTATCCCGCGCTCTCGCATGAACCTCGAATCCAGCAACTGCATGACGACTGGAAGAAGCACGGCTACAAGCCTTTTCATCTGCCGGTCGGCGTGATGCTGAACGAACAGCAACCAGCAAAAGGAGCCTGCATTCGCTGCAATACGTGTGATGGCTTTCCTTGTCTCGTGAACGCCAAGGCGGATTCGCAAACCGTCTGCGTGGATCCGGCGTTGCAGTATCCGAATGTCACGATGTTGACGCACGCCTTGGTCACCAGATTAGAGACGAGCGGATCAGGGCGTGAAGTCACGGGCGTAGTCGTGGAGCACAACGGACAAACCGAAACGTATCAAGCCGATGTCGTCGTGGTCTCCTGCGGGGCGATCAACTCAGCGGCATTGCTATTGAAATCGGCGAACGACAGACATCCCAACGGCCTTGCAAATTCCTCCGGCATGGTCGGCAGGCATTACATGTGCCACAACAATTCAGCCATGCTCGCGATTTCGAAGAGACCGAACCCGACTGTCTTCCAAAAGACCATCGGTTTGAATGACTTCTATTTTTCTTCGGCTGACTGGGGCTATCCGATGGGGCACATTTCGATGATCGGGAAGCAGGACTTCGAGATGCTCAAGCTGGGCGCGCCGCCTTTCGCACCGAGGCTAGCCCTCGATGTCGCTGCGAAACATTCGCTCGACTTCTGGATGACGTCGGAAGACCTGCCCGACCCGAACAATCGTGTGCTTGTCGGTAAGGATGGGGGCATCACGCTTGCCTACACTGAGAACAATCTGGAAGCCCATCGGCGCTTGGCGGCCAAGCTCAAGAGCATGCTCAACCATCTGGGCTGCGAAGATCATCTCCTGCCGACTCATCTCTATTTCGGGAAGAAGATCTCCATCGCCGGCACGGCGCATCAATGCGGAACCGTCCGCTTCGGCCGTGATCCCAAAACCAGCGTGCTGGACGTGAACTGCAAGGCGCATGACTTGGACAATCTGTATGTCGTCGATGCGAGCTTCTTCGTATCGAGCAGCGCGGTGAATCCCTCTCTGACGATCATTGCGAACGCCCTGAGAGTAGGAGAACACCTACTCTCAAGGCTCGCGTGAAACGTGAAAGGTGAGACGTGAAAGGTTTCTCCAAAAGGCTCCAGCTCAATGCAGTGCTGTCCCTCGTTCTACTTTTCACCTCTCACCTTTTACTTCTTACTGGACCTTCCGAGGCCCAAGTCACCGTTCAATCCGTCGCCTCCGTCGGCTTCACGGTGTCCGACATGGATCGATCCATTGCCTTCTATCGCGATGTGCTGACGTTCAAGCTGGTGAGCGATATCGAGGTTGACGGACCGGAGTACGATCAACTCTATGGTGTGTTCGGCGTGCGGGCGCGCGTGGTCCGGATTCAGTTAGGTGAGCAACAGATCGAGCTGACGCAATTCCTGTCACCGCCAGATGTGAGACCGATTCCCGTGCCTTCCTATAGCAACGACCTCTGGTTTCAGCACTTCGCGATCGTCGTGCGCGACATGGAGACGGCTTGGGCCCAACTGCGAAAACATCATGTTCGCCAAATTTCTCCGCGACCCCAGACGATTCCAATTTCAAATCCTCCAGCCGCCGGCATTAAAGCCATTAAGTTTCGCGACCCTGACGGACACAACCTCGAACTACTCTGGTTCCCGGAAGGCAAGGGCAATCCGATTTGGAAGAAGCCGGGTACGAATCTCTTTCTTGGTATCGATCACACGGCCATGACGGTGCGAAACACCGAGAACAGCGCGAAGTTTTATCGTGACCTGTTGGGCCTGTCGATCGCCGGCGGTACGCTCAATATGGGGACGACACAACAGTATCTCGACGGCTTGCCCGGCGCCCGTACGCGCGTCACCGGCCTGACGCCGAGGACCGGACCTCCCGGTCTGGAATTCCTGGAGTATGAACTGCCGACTGTCGGACGTCCCTTCCCAACTGATTCGCACCCGACTGATCTTTGGCATTGGCAGACGACACTGGTCGTCTCGGATGTCGACGCGGCTGCGGCAGCGCTCGAAGTCACCGCCCAGTTTGTATCCACCGGCGTCGTCACGCTGCCGGACAAGAGCTTGGGATTCGGGAAAGCCTTTTTAGTGCGAGATCCCGACGGACATGTGATGCAAGTGGTTGCACCATGAGCACCACCACCGTCGCGGCTATTGGAATGCCAAAGATAATCTCGACCTGGATCAAACCGGGCTTGGGCGCTCTTGCGATCGTCGCATGCTGGTGGGGCCTCGCCTCCGTCGACTATGAACGCTACCTTACGCCGAC
Source organism: Nitrospira sp. (assembly GCA_037445435.1). Classification (GTDB taxonomy): domain Bacteria; phylum Nitrospirota; class Nitrospiria; order Nitrospirales; family Nitrospiraceae; genus Nitrospira_D. The sequence goes on from JBBIKN010000195.1 coordinate 4,006, forward strand.
CGCCATCGCGCAATGGCTCAACGACGCTGGTCCGCTTGCGCCGCTCCTGTTAATCGGCAGCATGGCCTGCGCCGTCATCCTTCCGCCGATTCCGAGCCTGCCGTTGGACCTTGCGGCAGGAGCCGCCTTCGGTCCATTCTACGGGACGTTCTATGCGATCATTGGCGCCGAGATCGGAGCGATTGCGTGCTTCCTTGTGGCGCGGGTCTTGGGTCATGATGCCCTTTCACGCCTGCTCAAGGTCGAAGAAGTCCTGTCAATCGGTGTGTAAATAGAATCAGGCGGCGACCTCCTGGTGGAT
>JBBIKN010000196.1:0-4133 GCA_037445435.1 Nitrospira sp.
ATTGGGAAATTCATTGATGGATGTTGCGACGCGATCGAATATCGCACGGTTGATGTGGTGATAAGGAGTGCGGGCGAACTTGCTAAGGAGTTCCTCCGACACTAAGAATAGACCATGACACTGCGTAAAAGTCATCGTGGGAAAACCGCAGATTCTATGTATGGAAGTTTAAAGGTAAGCGAGTTACAACGTTCGTCTGAATAGACCAGGAAGTACCAATGAGGGGCAAGGGGATGAACGTGGTAATCGTGGGTGCCGGTGCGGCCGGATTGACAGCAGCGATCGTTGCAGCGGAAACTTCTGCCAAAGACGGACATTCGGGACGCGTTTTCCTGCTGGATGGGGCCAAGCAGATAGGAGCCAAAATCCTGGTTTCAGGCGGCGGGCGTTGCAACGTCACACATGACATCGTCACTGCAAAGGATTTTTTTGGGAATCGACATATCATCCGCAACATTCTGGCGTCATTTCCGGTCGAACGGACGATTGCTTGGTTTACGTCGTTAGGCGTAGACCTCAAGCGTGAACGAACAGGTAAGTTATTCCCCTCCACCGACGACGCCCGGACCGTCCTCACCGCACTGCTGACTCGTGCCAGGCATGCTGGCGTCATCGTTTGTCCAGGTCATCGCGTGACGGAGGTTTCGGCGTTAAGCGCAGGATTTCTGGTGCGGCACAGCCACGGTGCGACGCAGGCATCCCGAATCATACTCGCCACAGGGGGCCGGTCGTTGCCGAGGACCGGCAGCGACGGATTCGGCTATCGACTGGCCCGTGGCCTAGGCCATCGCGTGACGCAGACTGTGCCGGCCCTCGTCCCCTTCGTACTCGATCGTGCTCTGTTTCACGCAACGCTCTCAGGCCTATCACATGACGTGGAGCTGAGTACCCTGGTGGATGGTCGAGAAGTCGATCGACGGACCGGAAGCTTGCTCTGGACCCATTTTGGCATCAGCGGCCCTGTGGTCATGGACGCCAGCCGTTTTTGGACCATGGCAACAAATCAAGGCAAGCCGGTTGAACTTTACGGCAACGTTGTTCCAGGCAAGACATTGGATGAATTGAAGGAGTGGATCATCGCCCGAGCGGCTGAGCATCCGAGGCGTTCACTGCTACGGACACTGTCGGCACTAGTCCCGGATCGACTTGTCGAATCTCTCTGCCGCCATTGTTCGTGCGACCCTCAGGAACCGATGGCTCAGGTCTCGCGTCGTGACCGAGGGCGATTACTGAGCGCTTTGACGAGGTTCCGATTTCCTATTGAGCGTGACCGCGGATGGAACTTTGCCGAGGTTACAGCCGGCGGGGTGCCATTAGAGGAAATCAACTATCGCACCATGGAATCGAAGCTCGTTTCAGGACTCTATCTGATCGGAGAGCTGCTTGATTGCGACGGTCGCATCGGAGGGTTCAATTTTCAGTGGGCTTGGACGACGGGCTGGTTGGCTGGTCAGTCAGCGATGCGGAGTCTTCCGGCTGTGACAAATTTACCTCCCAGTGCAGGGTAGATCGTTCTCTTTCGGGGAGGATTCTCCTGATTCGAAATCACCACACACCCGCCTCTGCTTCCGAACAAGCCTTGGCCTTCGGGAGGAGTCGATAGGACGTGTCTCCCTCCTTGATATTCGGCTCATCTGAAGACAACACCGTCACGTGAAGCTTTTCTTCAGCGAAGGCATCGTTGCTGGTCCGCAACACCCCCTCACGGTTCAGCATCTTGACTGCATTCGTGCGGGAGACGATCGGAGGGTACTGTCTGAATTGATCGGCCGAAACATACGGAACTTGGATCGTCACAGGACGGCGTTTGATATAGATAAAGTCGCGCAGGTTGTCGTCCATGGGAGTTTTCAAGCTGACTACCACTGAGCTCTCCGCCGGAATGGCGGCGATTGAAATGACATAGAGGGGCCTCACGCCGGGCGGTGCTTCCCTGTCGCCTGTGGCGATCAAACTCGGGGCGGTCAATAGCTGTGTCGACTGATTGATAGCGGGCGATCTCACACCGACCCGCAGATTTGTGATATCGCGATCGGCCACATTCTCTAAGAGCAACTTGATCACCACCCAGGCTTGAGGGTCAGGAGACATGGCACGACCACTCGGGACGGATCGTTCTTCACGACGGAGACTGCAGTCCGTCACGAGATTGCGTCGTTCGAAGAAATAGAGTGTATTCATCCCCTGCGGCTGAATTCCCCGTTCATATGTGTAGAAGGCCACTCCGACGTGAATCATTGTGGGTCTGAACCAGGCCACGACCGTGGGGAGCACGAAGGGGACAAATGCGGCAAATAGGCCAATAATCACAATCTTGTTGAAGACAGTTTGCCCCCAAAACCAGTTCCAGCACTTTTTCAGCCACTCCACCATTGGAAAACCTCATGAAGTGTTTTACCACCTGACACATTCTAAAAACATAGGTCTTTGCAAAAGCCCTCAAATGCCCTTGAGAAGCGGGTCGTCCCGATCACTATCATCACCTCTCCGCATTTCCCTGATACGGGACAACTTGTCCCGTGTGGAATGAGTTGAGCTGGATCGACGTAACCCGCAGAGGGGGAACTACGTGCAGATATGAGGGATTTGGATCTATTCCATCGGTACATGGCCTGCAGTCGTGAAAGATCATACTTGAGGAGGTGCTGTATGAAATATGTCATTATGCTCCTCTATACATCAGTTCTCACCTTCGTGGGGTGCAGTCATACCATTCCACCTGCTGCAACAAAACCTCAGCCGCCGCCTCAACTGGGAAGTCACTCTCCGGCGATCCGTCCGCTTTCCGTCGGCGTGAAACAGGCCCAGGCCCCTGACTCATCCCTCCCTGTCACTGTGACAACGGACCTCTCCCCGTTGTTACGCATCATTCAAGCTTCGCTTCCTGAACGTTTCACAGAAGAGGATCATCCGCTCGGATACGACTACATGTGGCGCTTCTTACGAGAGGGCGAACCACAAGTACAAATCCAGGATGGGATCGTGAAATACCGTGCCACCTATCGGGGCGAAATTGAATCGCCTGCTGCACGCGCCTGTCGGCTTGATCCGCTCTATCCGGTGATTGAAGGAACCAGACGGCTCTCGTTCAAAGAACAGGAGCAGGGATTACTCGTCACACTGATGGATCCGACGACCACGATTGAGGTGAAGCCTGAAAGCGACAACAGCTGCAACATGTTCAATATCCCCGTGAAAGATCAGCTTGCCGAAATACTGAATCGAGATACTATTACTCAGCGAATCAGCCAATCAGTCGATCGAGCCGCTTACATGATCCCGCTGCATCTTGCATGGGAACGACTGCAGCAGCCGATTCTTGTCGGCCAAGCCAACACCCAATTTTGCCTCTATGGCCAAGCTCGAGAGTTCATCGTCGGTTCGATGAAAGGCCCCGTACAACAGACCACTATCACGGGTGTGGCCAAACAAACACCCGTCGCGTTCTACCAGGCCCCTTGCCCAAAATCCAAAGACTCTCATCCGATGAAAATTCACATGGATCGATCCGCCGTCGCCGCGCAGGACGGTCAGCCCCACAGAATTTTGCTCACCGTTCCCGTGCCCTACAACATACTCAGTCAGCAATTGCAGCAGCGACTCTTCCATCAAGAACTCAAACTCCCTACCATGCTGGGGGACAACCTTTTGATCGAGCAAGTCACGGCCTCTAACGCGAATGGCCAAACGCTCTTGGCGGTCAACACGACCGGAAGCGTGAACGGTACGATGTACTATTGGGGCGCGCCTCGCCTCGAACGAGATGGAAATACCATCTCAATCTCGAATCTTCAAATGGCTGCTGAGACAAAGACGGAACTGGACAAAGTAAAACCCGGCTATTGGCAGACGGTGGATCAAGAATTGAAGGCGCGCCTACAAGAAGCAGCCACCCTCGACCTATCGCAACAGCTGGGTAACGTCAAGCAGGCGCTCAGTCGACAACATAAGAATGGCTGGCTGGAACTCGATCTATTCATGGCTCGTCAAGAGCCGGCTCAAGTAGTATCGACGCAGAATGCTCTGGTGGCCGATGTCGTTCTCGAAGGCACCGCCAGTGCCGCCGGACAATTGCCTATCGAGCAACGAATGCAAGGGTTCTCTCCGGCGGGGAGTCAGCCACCTCAAGCCAC
>JBBIKN010000197.1:0-4131 GCA_037445435.1 Nitrospira sp.
CGCCCGTGTTACGTAACCGTTGGGCTAGGTCGTACGTTCGGAGGATGATGTTGCCAGGACACTTGACTGAACAAATCAAAGCCACTGACTTGGTCTTGAGAATATCCAAATTGCCGATGGTGCAAATTCTGGTGGGAGCTTTGTCGCCGAGATATTGGCCAAGCTGTGGGGGGAAGGCAGGATCGTTGGAAGAAAGACGCGTAGGAGATGTCTTCAAGATCTATCACCCAAGCGAGAGTTGCCTCTTCTTCAGATACAGGGAGGTTGGGATCAGCCTTCACGGCCAGCCATCGTATGGTAGGGCTGCTGCTCGATGCGAGCGAGAATTTCAACCAAAGCCACCCAAGCCGGATTGAGCGCTAACCGTTGGGTTTTCACTACCTGCTCTGTGCACGCTTCATGGCCCTCTCCGAAGGGCTCATCAAGCGGGTACCCTGAGTGGCGTGTCTCTTGGCGGTTCTCTATGGGCCTTGGCGGTTGCCTGTCGCTGCTTCAGCTCGTTTGATCGCTCCGCCCAGAACGCCAATTCCTGTTGCACCGTTAAACGCTCGATTTTCTCCTTCAATTTTTCCGCTCCTCGATGCTTCATCTCGACACAGTCAAAGGTCTTGGTCTTCATCCAGGAATGTCCTTTCAGATCGACACCACGCGGCCAGGCTCAGCCGTGGCGGTGATTTTCGTCAGCCGGGACAGGAAGTCGCTGGCCTCCAGCACTTCAAGCAGCACCGGATGATCATCCGGCGAGAAGTGGACGATGATCCCATCCGTCTCCTCGGCGTGGTCAATCGCGCCGTCCGACAGATGAATCGTCAGCACATCGTCCTCGCGGTTATATTGCACCTTCATGGCGTTCCTAGCCGTTGTTCGGATCGCTCTGCTTCTTGGGGGCGCGAACGCGAACCTTTCTGCCAACCCCTCCTGTGGAACGGTGTCGGTCTCGTGGCCAAGCGTGGCGAGCAAGCGGACGAGCCGAAGGGGAAGATTTTCGTCCAGCTTAATCCTCACTGAATGTCCGGCACGCTCTGGACCGGCAGGTCTTCTTCGGCGGATATGGCGGCGAAGGCGATGACCGCTCGGACATCCTCTTCCGTGAGCGTGGGGAAGTCTTCGAGAATTTCCTCCACCTTCGCGCCCTCGGCAAGGCTCGCCAAAACCGTCCGCACGGTCACGCGCGTACCCTTGATCACCGGCTCTCCGCCGCAGACCTTCGGATCGCGCACGATATGCTGCTGATAGTCCATACGATCTCTCCCCTCCCAGCAGGTCCCCCAGCATGTTCCCAAGGTCCGTCCTGGATTGCAATACCTGTTCTGACACCCCCGGCGTTCACTCTTCTTCACCTATATCCTGGCCCATCCGGTATTTGATGTCGTAGCCGATGCCTGCCCTGAGCGAAGTCGAAGGGATGAAGTCCAGTTCCTCGTCCGACAATGATCTAAGGGGGTCCCCTTTGTTGGTCCCTGGGAAGAGTGTCAGTCCCCTTGGCTCCGCGTGACCGTATCGCGGGGCGTCCCCCGTAGGATTGTCATCAGCCCTCAGGAATCATGCGCGCTAGACCTTTTCAACCGGTTCTGCTTTACTTTGCGCCACGGTTTCCATAGAAGTGCTCTATGCCACGACCACGCAAATCCGCACAGACCAAGAAGACCCAACGGACGCAGCCGTATCAGCACCCAGACGCCAAGAGCCTCATGCGGCCGGAGGTGGGGACGCAGGCGCAGTTCAAGAAGAAGAAACCGCCGAAGACCTACCGATATGATTCCTCGCTCTCGCCGGCACTGGACTGGGACGGCAAGAATCCGGCACGTGAGCTGGGGGAGCAGCTCCTCAAGCAAGTCCTCGACGCGAAGAGTCTCGAAGAAGCGAAATCAGCCGCGTCCAAACTCAAAAGTCTGAGCAAACCCTTCTTGAATTGGGCTGGCAAGGCCGAGCGGCTGTCATTCGATGTGCCGACCTTGCCGCTCTTCATCCACGAACGGCTCTCTACGAAAGCCATCATCGAGACGCTGGCCGGGCACAAGACGGACAAGCAAGAAGATATGTTCGCACTGTTCGGCGATCCGCAGCGGTCGATCACTGATCAGGTGCTCAAGGCCTACGAGTATCAGGACAACTGGACAAACCGGATGGTTCTAGGCGATTCGCTGGTAGTGATGAACTCGCTGCTGCACTACGAAGGGCTTGGCGGGCAGGTGCAGATGATCTACATGGACCCGCCCTACGGGGTGAAGTTCGGCAGCAACTTCCAGCCCTTCGTCCGCAAGCGCGATGTCTCCCATAACGATGACGAGGACATGACCCGCGAACCGGAAATGGTTCAGGCCTATCGGGATACCTGGGAACTGGGCTTGCACTCGTACCTAACATACTTGCGCGACCGGCTCCTCCTCGCCCGCGATCTGCTCACCCCCAGTGGCAGCATCTTCGTCCAGATCAGCGATGAAAATCTGCACCATGTGCGGGAGGTGATGGATGAGGTGTTTGGGGGAGAGAATTTTTGTCGCGTGATTTCTGTCGAAAAAACTTCTGGGCAATCAAGTGAATTGCCCGCGGCAGTCTGCGATTTCTTGCTCTGGTATGCGAAAGACCGAGAACGCGTGAAGGTCAGAAGGCTATTTGTCGAACGCGACCCGTTTGAGAATCCATCCGAACGTTACGTCTGCGTTGAAACGCCGGATGGCAAAATAATCGACTTGTCGGTCGATCAGAAGCTGCGGCAAGAGCCGATTCCCGAAGGGCGCATTCTCAAGCTGATTGATTTGTCCTCACAAACCGGAGGCGAGACTTCACGGTTTCCAATTGAATTCGGCGGAAAATCTTTTGTTCCGTCTGGGAATCGCGGTTGGTCAACAAGCCGAGAAGGAATCGAAGTTCTGCGAAAGGCTGGGCGCCTTCACGTTCAAGGAAACACAATTTGGTGGAAGAGCTACCGCGACGAGTTTCCATTTCGCGAGTTGACGACACATTGGCCTGACGCGAAATCGAACGCGTTTGGCGGCGCGCGGGTTTACGTCGTTCAAACGAATCCAACGATTATTCAGCGCTGCCTTCTCATGACCACCGACCCAGGCGATCTCGTGCTCGATCCGACCTGTGGCAGTGGCACAACGGCCTATGTCGCCGAGCAATGGGGTCGCCGCTGGATCACGGCTGATACGAGCCGCGTACCGTTAGCTCTGGCCCGTCAACGACTCCTGACCGCAACATTTCCCTGGTACGAGTTGAAGGACCAGCATCGTGGTCCTGCAGGCGGCTTCGTCTATAAGCGGAAACAGAATAAGAAGGGTGAAGAGGTCGGTGGGATCGTGCCACACATCACGCTGAAATCCATTGCCAACAATGAACCACCGGCTGAAGAAGTCCTGGTAGACCGGCCGGAAGTGGAGAATGGGATCACCCGCGTGACCGGTCCCTTCTGTGTCGAAGCGACGATTCCAACGCCGGTGGATTGGGAGGGAGATGGCGTCGAGGACTCCGGTGCCGCTGAATCCCACGGCTCCTTCGTGGACCGGATGCTGGAAGTCCTCCGCAAGAGTCCGGTGCTGCGGTTGGAGGGCAACAAGACGGTCACGCTGAAAAACATCCGTCCGCCAGCAAAGACCCTCAGCTTATCGGCTGAAGCGCTCGTGGCCAACGGACAAGACAAAGCAGTTGCTTTCGTATTTGGGCCCGAGAACGGTTCCGTCAGTGAGAAGCTGGTTTACGAAGCGGCGCGGGAAGCGCACGCCAAGAGCTATACCCATCTCTACGTGATCGGCTTTGCCATCCAGCCGAATGCTCGCACGCTCGTGGAGAAATGTTCAGATGTGATGGGCGTGCCAGCCACTTATGTGCAGGCCACGCCGGACTTGATGATGGGCGATCTGCTCAAGAATATGCGGTCGAGCCAGATCTTCAGCGTCTGTGGGCAGCCGGAGGTGCGAGTCGCAAGGCACAAGGAAAAAGGTACAAGTGGGGAGACGCTCTACCAGGTCGAGCTGCTGGGGCTGGATGTGTTCGATCCTATCACGATGGAAGTCGATCACAAGCCAGGAGTCGATGTGCCGGCCTGGTTCCTCGATACCGACTACAACGACCTTTGCTTTCATGTCTCCCAAGCCTTCTTCCCCCGCACCAGCGCCTGGGACAATT
>JBBIKN010000198.1:0-4126 GCA_037445435.1 Nitrospira sp.
ATTTCGCCATACACACCTCCGTTCTTCCAGGACAGTATGCCCCAATGGTGTGTCCCAGGAAATCGAGGGACGGAGGAGTGTAGCGCCAGCCATGAATGGCGAGCAACACTGGGAAGGATTCGTGAGGGTCAGTGGTGTCCGGCTTGCCGTAAAGAAGAGAATGCAACCAAGCTCCGCTTGACGCTTGAAGAAGTGCAAAGGAGAGCAAGAGAAAAAGGCGGCCGGTGTTTAGCGAACAGCTACGGCGGTACGGCTAATACTCCACTTCAATTCGAAGTGTGCAAAAGGGCATCAGTTGTGGGCCACCACAAACACAATCAGGAAATCCTGGTGTCCATATTGTGCTGAAAAGATCGTGACTCTTGATGATGTCCAAAGAATTGCAAAAGAACGAGGCTGAGAATGTCTCTCAACCATGTACGTTAACGACAACATCAAATTGGTTTGGAGATGCCGATACAACCACACATGGTATGCAATACCTGGTGCCATAAAGCGCGGTAGTTGGTGCCCGGAATGTTCGGCTGGTCTAGGGGAACGCCTATGCCGTGCGATTTTTCGAGTCTCTGTTTGGGGACTCATTCCTGCGGGCCTATCATGAATGGCTAAAGCTAGGCCATTGTATCAAACTCCAACTGGATGGATACAACAAGAAACTAGCGCTCGCTTTCGAGCATCACGGTCAGTATCACTTTCGAGTCGATGGACATTACTCAAGGGATCGAGAGTAACACAAGAAATGGCAAGAACTGGATCGCAGAAAAGAAGAACTCTGCTTGAAGCATGGTATCACCTTAATCGTGGTTCCTGAAATTCCGTCCCTGCTTTCTTTGGACCATGCACAAAACTTCATAATCAACATGTGCAACGAGAAAGGCGTGTCAGTTCCCCACCAAAACGCAACACCAGACCTGGCAAACACATACTCACCCGGTTGGTGGGACTACTACAATCTGTTAGCTCAAACCCACGGCGGTTGTCTAGTAACACCCCGATATCGGGGTTCAGGTAAAAAGCATAGCTGGAAGCGCAAGAATGGGCACGAATGGGACACGGTTCTCAATAGCATTCAACAAGGAAACTGGTGCCCATACTGTGCTGGATCTCGTTTAACCATCTCCGACAAATCCAAACTTTTGTCTGAAATGAGGCGTATAGCCAAACTACGTGGAGGAGAATGCCTCTCTTCCTGCTATGTTAGTTGTAACGATAGAATGCTTTGGCGATGCTCTCAGGGCCATGAGTGGGAGGCTACACCTCAGAACGTTCATACCAGAAGATCTTAGTGCCCACGTTGTTATGGGAACCGCGCATTTGTGATTGAGGACTTGCGAAGGCTTGCTGCTTCTCGAGGAGAAGATCTCCTTTCAGCGGAGTATGCAAACCGACGATCAGTTCTTCAATTGCGCTGTCATGCAGGCCATGAATGGCAAACAGCGGCCGTTTACATAATGCGTGGTTTCTGGTGTCCCACTTGCGGTCGAAAAAACGAGTGCGCGATTCTGAAAGTCGTTGATTGTTTCGGTAGCAACATTGCCATCTCCACTTCCTTCGCATATCTGGTGATTCAAATGGAAGGTAGCGTCAATCTCGATGACTCTGGTCAAACTGGCTCGGCATATTGTTCTTCTATTTATTTACTCTGCGGGCAGAGCAAAGTTTCAGACGACGTCGTTCTCGCCACTCCAGTTCGCAACTCAGTCACACACCAGTTGTCTTCATCAGTCCTGCCAGCTCTCAACTGAGTCACACCAGTCACCAATCAGAATTAAGACCCAAGAGCGATCCCGATGAAGATCCACTCTGGCACCTGGCAACTCAGTGCTCCAGGCAACCGTTGGCTCTCGACAACTCCGCGCGAGGCAACACAGAATGTTGGCTGCTTGGATCTGCCACTTCATTCATGACTCATGGACGAGGCAGCTCATCCTCCACGCGATCATGAAAGGACGAGGTCGGTGTTGAAGATTAGGGTCGTCGTGAGCATGGAGTCATACACAGACCCATTTACGATCCCAGTTCGGCCTCTTGCCAAGTCCGTGGGGCCTACTATGTGCGGAGAGGGTCAAGCAGGTTGTTGGACATGTCCAACAGATTTCGCTCACAAGGTCATGACCGCTTCCAGAGATGAAGCTCATGGCGACACATCTGATAGATGGTCGATGCGGTGGCGGTTGGTGATCTAGAGAGGAAGGCTTACCGCACCTACTCTCGTACAGATCCAAGTCATGAATCGTGATTCCCGTTGAAGAACGGCGTGCGCAGGTGGTGAAGAAACTCATCCCAGCCTTCGGCAATCGCAGCAAACCAGACTCAACATCGCCTGGCTTCGCAGGTTCAATCAGCCAAGACAAAGAAGACTAGTTCTCATACGACCAACCACCACCGCTCAAACCAACATAGTACTGATCGCGGCATCACAGAATCTCATCACCCTAAAAACGGCAGTCCACGTGTCAGGTCGGCGAAGTTTCAGCGGCGCGCAAGACTGGATGGCCTGCAGTTGGGAACATAAATTTGGCAAACGCGCGGGTGAGAATAGCATGCAGGCGGTCGGCCTCGGTCCACTGCTCCGCAGTGGCTTTGAGGGGCTGCAGAACGCCCGCCAAGTTCATCAGCACGGCTTGGATGGCCGAGTGCTTGGCGTGTAGGCTGGTGACGGTGCGACGCGTTTGCCCCGCGTGATGCGTATGCGTGGCGACGCCATGCAGCAACAGCGGGCGACTGGAGATCGCCTCCAAGTGCTTGTGCGGCTGGGCGAGCCGCACACACAGCGTCCACCAGTTGGAGATCAGGGCCACCATCCGCGCCCTGAGCCGGCAGCGCGCCAGGGCCTGCGTGGTGAAGCCGCCCCAGCCCCATTGATTCTTCAGCTCGTCGAAGGTGTTTTCGGCATCAGCCCGATCGCGATAGAGCTGAGCACGGGTGAGGATCGGGTACGGAGTCGAGGTGACCAGCCCGGCATACGCGTACCGTGTGGTCGGCACGTCGCTCTCCATGAAGGCGAGGCGTGCCTGATCGGCGTCCGGCTCGGTCATGAGCAGTTTGCCCGTGAGAGGGCGGCGCAACACCCCCACACGTCGTGCCCGGCTCCATCCTGACAGCCGTAGCGTATCGTCGACCCCTTCCCAGCCATGGCCAGCTTCTTCCCACGCCGTGGAGCGAAAGAGCGTCTGGATGAGGGCCTGCCCATGCTTTGTGATGCGCAGCTTGGTGAGATCGGGCTGGACACGCGCCTCAGCTGCTCGCAGGACCGACTCATTGCCAAAGGCCATGTCCCCACGCAACCCGGCCGGGCGCGCCACCTTCGGCACGGCATCCACTCACGCCCAGATTCCCGGCATGCCGTGCAGCGGGGCCGTCTCATTGCCCGGTCGCACATCCACCGCTAAGGCGAGCCGGATGTTCGCCATCATCGCGCTGTGATAGCTGTGCGACGGGCGGCCCGGTTTCTTCGGGTTGTAGCCCACCACCGCCCCTTCTTGTTTGCCGTAGCGGCACTGCACCGTCGCATCCAGATCCAGGATCCACGGTGTGGTCAGTAACGGTTGCGTCGTCTTCGCCAGATGCCGATCGAGCCAGGCTCCGCCCGACGATTCATCGATCCGAGCAAGAGCGTGTCGTGCCGCATCTTCCGAAACCAGCTGCGTGACGCCTAGGCGTGCAGGGTGAATCCCGTCATGACGAATCGCGGTGCTATGCGCATAGCGGGAGTGGCCGGCGAGGATCGACAGCAGCAACGTCGCCAACACGGCGCGTTTATCCGACGCATGGTTGCTGTGGGAGGTCAGCGGACAGTCCGCCACCCAGGCTTCGAATACGCCGCTCACCTTGCGAAACTCGATGAAAACGGGGAGTTGCCCGAGCGGCGTGACGGCTGCAGCCGGATCCCCCTCCACATGGATGCGGCCACCGAATGTATCGCGTGCAATTGACTGCCGCGCCCCGACCAAGGCCTTGCGTGGTGCTTCACCCATTGGGTGACTCCCTTCGTGCAAAGAAATCTGCCGCCTCTCCGCTCCCAGCCAGGCTAGCCCGCAACAGGCCGCTACGTCAACCGCCGTTTATAGGATCAAGGGCTGCACAGCGGACATCCAGTTGGAAGATTGTATTGGTCGAGTTGAGC
>JBBIKN010000199.1:0-4082 GCA_037445435.1 Nitrospira sp.
CTCAACACTTCTCAAAGGAGGGACTCGCCATGAAAGCCAAAGAGGGCGTCATCGACTTTTTGAACAAACTGGTGACTCTGGAGCTGACCGCCGTGCACCAGTATCTCCTTCATGCTGCGTTGTGTGACAACTGGGGCTACAAGCGGCTGCAGCACGAGTTCCATGAACTGGCGACGGAGGAGGTCGGGCATGCCTCCAAGCTCATCGACCACATCCTCTACTTGGAAGGGACCCCCGATGTGCAAAGTCTCGGGACGGTGAAATCCGGGCCGAACGTCTCCAAGCTGTTCGAGGAGGATCTGAAATTCGAGCAGGACGACGCCAACCTATTGCGGGAGGCGATCACCCACTCCGTGAAGGTCGGAGACTACACGACCCGGCACAAACTTGAGGAGATGATTAAAGAGACGGAAGAGCACATCGACTGGTTCGAGACGCAGCTTCGTGCGATCAAGCAAGTCGGGTTGGAGAACTACCTGAGCGAGCAGATGCAGAAATAGGGACGGAGGAGGGAGCCATGAAGGCCAAAGAGGGGGTCATTGACCTGTTAAACAAAATCTTGACTGCCAACTTGACCGCGATCAACCAGTATTTCGTCCATGCCAAGATGTGCGAAAACTGGGGCTACGAGGGGTTGCACCATAAAGTGTGCAAACGCAGCGTCGACGAGATGAAAGACGCCGAGGAGATCATCGAGCATATCCTCTACCTCGAAGGGGTGCCGAACATGCAGCGGCTCGGCACCGTGCAAGTCGGGGAGACGGTGCCGGAGCAGCTCAAGCTCGACCTGAAGGCGGAACAGGAGATGCTCAAGCTCTACACGGAAGGTGTCACGCATTGCGCCAAGGTGGGAGATTACACGACGCGGCATATGCTGGAGGATATGCAAAAAGACACCGATGAGCATATCGATTGGATCGAAACCCAGCAAGAACTGATCAAGCAGGTGGGACTGGAGAAGTATCTGGCTGAACAGATCAAGAAGGAAGGGTCGTGACGAGAGTAACGAAGGGAATGACCATGACCGTCCGGACGAGCCGGCTGATCGTCCGGACGGTCATAGGCGGTACCGGAATTCCAGGTTCTATTTGAACACGATCTTCTTGAGTCCGTTTGCCGGCAAGTCGACTTCTCCAAAATCCGATTCCCCTTTGAAGCTCCCTGCAATCCCCAGCGTGAATTCCCCTGTTTTGCCGTTGGTGAGAGTAATGGTCAAGGTGGGAAGCGCCTTATCCGGCGCCGGCGCCACGTCGATCTGCTTGATGGTCTCGAACTTCACGTGAACGGTCGCCGCCCCGCGCTTCACCGGAACCTGTTTGAGTTCGTGCGGCACGAATGCGGTGTCGCTGACTTTCTCTTCCCAATAGAACAACACGTGTTTGAGTTCGGTTTCCACGCCCTGGCTGTCCGTGACGAGAGCCGAAAACGTTTTCTCAGCCTTGGTTTCGCCGCGCGCAAGCCCGGGGAGCAACAATGCCGCGATCACGCAGGCACACGGCAACCAGGTGAACAGCCATCGGTGAGACAGGACCATTGTCATCATCTGTGACCTCCTCGTGAATCGGTGGAGCGGCTCTTATTCAACGTGATAGGCGATCGGCACTTCGATTGACACATGGGCATGGGCCATCGGTTTCGCCAGTGCCAGAGGGGAGGCGTTGCGGACGGCCTCGACGGCGGCTTCGTCCAGCAGCGAAGAACCCGAACTTCCTGCAATCCGAATCTCGCCGATCTCTCCGTTCGCCTTGACGAGCGCGACGAGGACGACTTCGCCCTCCAACCGATCCGCCGCGGCCTTCGCCGGATATCGCTTGAATGCCTGCACCCGTCGCCATAGCGTATCTGCAAGCCAACCGTAGTCGGATCCGGTCGAGATTGCGGAAGGCTGAGCGGAGACCCCATCGGCTTGTGACACAACCGTACGTGCCACAGCCTGCCCTTGAACAGTAATGGAACGCTTGCTCTTCGCCGGCCCCTCGCCGGTTTGCACAACCTGACGAGTGAACGCGGGAGCGGCGGTTGAGACAATCGGTCTTGAGGCGAGGGCTGAGTCTCGCGTGACGGCTGTCACCCAGCCCTGAGCAGCCGGCACGACTTTCTGTTCGACAGACTGGATCGGTTCCTGTCCGCGAGACTGTGCCAGTGCGGTGAGAGGCTCGACTGCCTCGACAGGTCGGTCGCCCTGGACCGTCGCATGGCTTTCTGATGTCATGTCACGGCGAATCGGCATGCTCGCTGGCATCACGGATTGCCGGCGTTCGGCATGCTCCTGGACGGCACGATGAATCGTGGGTGCGGCCTGTACCGCTTCCCGCATGGATGGGCTGATCGGCTGCATACGCTGCACGGGCATCGGTTTCGTGTTGGTGCGAAGAGGGACGGTCGCGGCCGATGTGGCTGGTTGTGTGGCACTCAATGTCCGTGGTTTGGCCTCGACCTGTTGGGTCTCACTCACGCGCTGCACGAGAGACACGTCCCAGCGGAATGCAGGAGGCTGAGGAGACAAGTGCAGCCCTTCGAATAGCGAGAGTGCAGCCATCAGGGCCAGCCCATGCACGAGACCGGAGGCGGCCCATCCGATCAGGCTCGTTCGTCGTTCTGATCGGAGTGAGAGGTCGCCTTCGCTCACGGACAATGGTTGGATCATGTCTCGTTCCTCTGCCGGCGCGGTCGGAGGCATCGATCGCCTTTGATCTCTGCCTCCGTCGCGTTTCCGGCGGTCAGCTCTTCTTGGGATCGGCCTTGGGCTTGTGCTCCTTGGGCTTCTTCTCTTCCGTGCTCAGAACGGCGCCGGTCGTGGCATCGAGAAACACTTTCATGACTTTGTGATCTTGGGCAGCGATCTCGACTTCCCAGACGGTTTTGCCATCCTTGTGTTTCAATTCGGCTTCGCCCACTGGACCCGATACTTTCTCCCTCGCCGACTTGAGGGCTTGATCGATCGTTACCGTGGCCTCCTTCACCAGTTCGGCTCCTTTGGGGCCCTTCGGACCCTTGTGATCCTTCGCGCTCCAGGCCGGTCCGCTCAATGCCAACCCGAAGCCGACTGCCATCACCGTCATGATCATGAATCCCTTCATCGCACACCTCCTGTTGATAAGAGACCAGAGATTGATAGTCGGCCGCTCACTACCCTTGGTGCGGGAGGGGCCGCTCCCCCGACACGGGTGGATTGTTGAGCCGGCGGGCTTCGCGGACCTTTGCCTGCTCGCGCTCTTTCCTCCATTTCACGGATTTGGGGTACACCCAGATGTAGAGGCCGGTGGCGACAAACAACACGAGGCTGAGTGCCGTGAGATCGTAGAGCGTCCACAGTTTATCGCCGAACAGCTTGCCGGTATGGAGATCGGTCAGATACTTGTCCAGCGTCATCCTGGGTGTGGCGGCCGCTACCAGAGCCGCAACCGGCTCCAAATCGAGCGCCGAGACGGTGTCCGCGGAGCGGTCATACCGATACAGGCCATGATGCGTGCCGAAGTATGTGAGGTCGGGCCGTTCGGAGTCAAAGGCGATCGTCATGACCTCGCGGGCTTTCTCCAGGGCCTCCTGGTCTTGCGCCGGTCCTTCAGGAAGCGGGAGCCGATCGCCAAGGCCGATCCAATGGAGTCCCCCGTCCCTGGACAGGTACGGTCCCATCTTGGTTCCAAGAAATAGGGTGCCGGCGTCGGCGGGGCTTTGCGCGATGGCGGTAATCTTCACGCGGGGCGGCAGTCCCCGGGGTTCACCCGTCACCGGCGTCCAATGCTGCCCGTGATCTTCGCTTTCGAACAGACCCCGGTGAGTTCCGAGCAGCCACCGATGGTCGGTGACCAACAGGGACGTGATCTCAACCCGGCCAGGCGGCATGCCGGCAGGCTGCCATCCCCGCTTGTCCTGAGCAAACAGACCGGCCGGCGTGGCGGCGACAAGCTCAGATTCTTGGCCGGGCGGCACGACAGCCAGCGCCTTGATGTCCTTGGCCTTCCTGGCCGACTCCTGGGCCGCCCATCCCGGCACCAAGGTTTGTGGCACGTCAACGGTCTTCATCCAGGTCCAGGTCTTCTTGTGAATGAGGACAAAGCCTGTGACGGTGATGAGGAGAA
>JBBIKN010000200.1:0-4077 GCA_037445435.1 Nitrospira sp.
GATCCGCCACAAGACGAGCCGGAGCCGGCCGTGCATCCATAGCAATGGTTGCGTGTCACGATCCGACGATGATGGAGCCGCGCAGGGTCAAAGTCTCGAATATGGGACGGCGCTCCATGGTCGACCGGGAGTTCCAGCATCTGGTTGAAGTCGCAGTCATACAGCCGGCCGTCCCATCCGACCGACAGGGTATAGCGACACATGGCGCCGGCGGCGGCAGCGGGATTAAAGGCATTGGCCAGACGCGTCATGTATTGATCGTAATTGCCGCTCTCCACCAGAAACTCCAGAAACCGGCTGATCGGCATGTTGGTGATCGTGTAGAGCCGGTTGAACTCGATGCCATGGCGAGTACGCAGTTCTTTCCTAAATTGTGTTTCGATGGCTTCTTGCTTCGGAGGTAAGAATGCGCCGACGGGATTGTAGACGAGGTTCAAGACCAATCCGCTGTCAGGTTGTCCATAGCCGAGTCGGTTCAAAAGGCGGAGCGCTTCCAAAGATCTCTCGAAGACACCATGGCCTCGCTGCGCATCGGTCTGGCTGGCACGATAAGACGGAAGCGAGGCGATGATCTCGACGCGGTGAGTGGCCAAGAATGTAGCCAAATCTGCCTGTGACGGAAGCAGCAACACAGAGAGGTTACAGCGATCCATCACATGTCGACCAAGTTGACGGGACTGTTCGACGAGCCAGCGAAAATGCGGATTGAGCTCCGGCGCGCCTCCCGTGATATCAACCGTGGGAATGTCGGTCCTTGCCAGAGCGGCAATACACTGTTCAGCTGTTTCCATGGACATGGTCTCGGGACGATCCGGACCGGCATCCACATGGCAGTGCCGACAGGTCTGGTTGCAGAGTTTTCCAACATTGATTTGGAAGACCGTGATACCTGTAGCATGCAGAGGATACAAGCCGACTCGATCCAGTTGAGCCTCAAAAGAAAGATTAGGACTTGACTGTTCGAGCACTTTGAGTTGTTCGGAAGCAGAGGCGAGGGGGTCATGTCGTCTTAACAGGGTTAGCGGCATCGCTCCACTCGCACCAACATCGGCAACATTGGGTGACCTTTCATGAATGGACCATATGCAGCGCGCGGGACCTGGCGGTGGCCAACACCGACTTCGGAAACCGCAACTCACAACAGCCGAAATTGAGAGCTTTGCCTTGTCGATTGGCCAACGCCCGCTGCATGATCGGTGCGATCCGATAGCAGACCTGCTTCCCTTCTCGAATGCCTTCCACCACACCGGAGTCCCGCAGAATGCGCAGGTGGTGTGACACGTGCGGTTGGGTAAAGCCTAATTCACGCACCAAATCGGTGACGCATTTCTCTTCGGTCAGCAACGACTCGAGAATCCGCAGCCTGGTTTCATCTGCCAGGGCCTTCAACACCGTCGCGCATTCGCGTTGGCTCAGGACATCGCCTTGGGGTGCGAGCTTCTTCAACAACAGCCTCCATCAGGGGAGCAGGTTACGGCTTCGCCACTCACGTGCTCTCCAGCCCGGTTCAGAATAACGAAATGAGGCTGGTACCCAGTAGTTCCCAGCACAGCGACTGTCTTCGAGCAGATCTCCAGCGGTTCACCTCTGCGGTAGACATGGTGATCGTCATCGGCTGCTTCGACGAACGGGCCAGCGAGCAACGCATAATGGCCCTGCCAGGTGCAGGGCGCATGGGCGGGGAGGACGGCGCTCCAACGCGGATCCTGGTTGTCTAGTTGCACTGGCTCGGTCGTCAGAAGGAAGTGTTCGGTCAAGGGAGGAGCGTTCAGCAACAGTGCCTCCTCCGGCGTGATGGATTTCGGCATGCCACGCTGGTAAGTCGTGCCTCGTTCATCCACCAGCCGACTGAAAGGGCCGCGAAGGGTTGCGTATTGGGCCGCGGAGGCGGTCGGCGCCGGAGGAAGCTTGTAGCCGGTCAGCGTGACGGAAAAGAAATGGATGCCGTCGATGACGCGCCAGGGCGAAAACTTGGCGAGGTGGATGCCGAGAAAACCGGCTGCCGTCATGCCGTTCATGTAGTCGGTAAGCGTGAGGGCGCCCGATAAACAATCTCCCCATTTCTGAGTGTCGTGAACAAGGTACTGTGGCACGAGTTGATCCGACACAATATCGGAGATCGTGAACCGTCCGCCAGGCTTGGCCACCCTATACATTTCGCGAAAAACCTTCCGCTTGTCCGGAGCCAGATTGATCACGCAATTCGAGATGATCAGATCGATCGTGCCGCCTTCCACCGGTATGGCATCGGCCAGGCCTTTACGGAACTCCACGTTCGACGCGGGATAGCCGAGATTCGTAGCCACCACGGCCGCGTTCTTACGGGCGATCTCCAACATCGTATCCGTCATGTCGATGCCGATCACGTAGCCCGTAGGGCCTACCAAACGGGAAGCCTCAAAACAATCGATACCGCCGCCGGAGCCGATGTCCAGGACCGTCTCACCGGCTCGCACCGTCTTGAGCCCGGCCGGTGTGCCGCAGCCATAGGAGATTTTCAGGACCTCTTCGGGAATAAAGGTCTTGAGGTGCCCCATGTCGTAGCTGGTGGGGCAACACATCTGCTCGCCTGTATGGGCGGCTTTGGCATAGCGATCACTGACCTTTTGCGTGATTTCATCGATGGGCATGGCCGGCCTCGTTTATGGTCTCGAGAAGATATGGAGCTAGTTCTATGTACCAATCCTTCATGCTCTGGGTCAATCGGGATAGCCTGAAAGGGCGAATGTACGCGTTCAGTTATCAGGGTGATCTCGTTTCATTGTGACTGGTCAGTTCTGAGGCGGAAATCTTACAGATGCTGAGGCACGAGTAGGCCGAAATCAAAATGTTCGGTGATGCCGAGAGATTCTCAGGAAGGAGAGGTGGTTGCTTTGGCACAAGCAACCGCCGATTTCACGTTGCAGGACAAGCTGGTTATTTAGGGGAGGCTGAGTTCGGAAACTTTTCGAAGTGCTTCCAGTAAGGTGAGATCAAAGTTCAGACGGTACAGGTTGAGTTGCAGCGCCTCGAAGGTCTCTCCTTGTGCCCAATGGTCAGGAAACTTCGGCAGGTAGCCCAGCCACTGCTTTTCCTCATCCAAGTAAAAACATTTGATCGTCTGCATCGGTACCTCGTCCAGGGGCCGGAAGCGAACCGAAGGGCCGCACCGGCTTCCTTATCGTGTGTAAATTTATTCCAACATGTGATTCTTGATTGGTCAAGAATCACCGTAAAACAAAATCTATGGCCCGTCAGCAAGAATTGGCGTGGTCATTGCGTCGCGGTCTCTTGCGTGACAGCCTAGGACCACGTGACATAATATCGTTCCGGACAGCGGTCGGCGCGGTTAACGATTACTGATCATTGCAAACAGGAGCTGTTCCACCCGAGCCCGACGCCTGATCTGGGCTCGCGACATGGGGCGAGACTTCGTGGGAGTGTGACGAGGTAGCGTGGACGTGTGACTATGGTGTCGGTCGTGCTCTTCGCTTCCGTATTGGGCGTGTTCTCTACCGTCCTGGTGCTGGTATTGGTTCTGTTCTGCGTCTTGAGCAGATTGGGCAACCAGATCTTGGTGGAGCTGCCACAGTTTGAACTGCAGCTCTTCGAACGAGTCACCATAGGTCTCGTGCTCCGGGTAGCCCTGCAGGTAGCCCCGCCACCCCTTTCCATCTTGCACGATGATGTATTTTGTGGAACGCATGAGGGCAAGTATAGCTGGACATTTCAGATGCGCAAGTGAAGGAAGGAAATGGACTTCTTGGAACTCCAATCCGCAAAAAGAAGCAGGAAACCCATGGAGTTAAGCCCGTGAACTGGATCGGAAGTGAGATTCAACCACTATGAACCTTACCGACTACTCAACAAAGCATTTTGTGACCTATGAAATCTTCGCTGGCGCGGTCCGCCTTAATCTTAGGGAACGTCTGATTAATTCAGGTTTATATTGAGAACGCTGCTCGGAGGGTAAAAGGAAATGTGGAGGAGGAACTATGAAAAAGTTGAGGCCGAGTCGGACGGCGATGATTCCAACAAAGGCAAATAGTAGACTGATTGATGTTGTCGTCGGGATAAAAACGAAAGATGAGTGTCAGT
>JBBIKN010000201.1:0-4042 GCA_037445435.1 Nitrospira sp.
CTCCTTGGCTATGATTCTGGCTTGCTCAGATCAATGTCGGACAGGCTCCTAGATTGAAAAGGTGCAGCAGAAACTCATCGGGGTGTTGGGGCGTGATGCCGTATTTCTGGAGAGCCTTGTCAGGAAAGTCCGTGAGATTGTACGTGACAATCACGTCAGCTCTCCCGCGAATGGCAGCTGCCAGGACATGCCGATCATTTGGGTCGGGCAGTGTGAGGGAGGGAATCAACTCCTCAAAATCCTCAACGAGGCAGTCGCGAACATGCCTATCCATGAGGTCTCTCGTGTGCCGGAGCTGCGCAACGGTGAGATCCGATCGATGGTCAAGCACCGCCTGTATCCACTCGTCATGAATCTGTGCGGACCATTTGGCGCGAAACAGATCCGTCAGCGCCAGTTCGAGGAGTAGATCGCGGAGAGGAGCGGGATACAGGACACAGGCATCGCAGAGCGCGGTGAAGGTGGTCACACTCAATAGCCCATCTTCAGAGCTTGCGCGTCGTGGGTCAGTTGATCGAGGGTCGCACGGCGGTCCGCGTCGATCTGGTGTTTGTAGCGCATGAGATCGGCAAAGAGAATGCGCCGATGGGTACCCACCTTGCGATAGGGGATTTTCTGCTCGTCTAACAGATTCACGAGGAACGGACGGGACACATTCAGCACATCGGCGGCCTCTTGCGTCGTGAGTTCGGCATGGATCGGAATCAGTGTGACGGCATTGCCTGCCGACATTTCGTCAAGGATGGTGAAGAGGAGTTGCACCGCCGAAGGAGGCAACAACAGACGTTCAGGGGTTTTCCGCTTCTGAATAATCTGAACGTGGAGATCCATGGACTGGTTTTGATGCGATGCCAAGGCATGGAGCGCTTTCTTCGCGAGCGCGGCGTCCTCAGCGGTCGGCACAATCGGTTCTCTCGTCAATGTGGTCATGAATTCGCTCCTCTCTTCGAATGCAGTATAGCAGCCAATCGAAATAAGCGCAATAAACGAAACAACTGAAATACATGCGGAGTTCGGTGGGCGTGCAGGATAAAGCGGACGGGTTGGGCTTTGCCGACGGCACACCGCGGCGCTGGGGGCTCCTCGCCCTCGCGATAGTGCCCCTCACCCAGCTCCTCGATCACCTTCGAAGAGCCGAGCAGACCATGAACGGACTCAACCAGTGGACCAGCCCACAACCTCTTCTCAACATCATGTTGCGCCCCTCACCCACACCGGGGGCGCAACAGACCTTTGGAGTCTGTGGTCACGAACGGCTGCAGGCGTGACACCGTCCGGGGTGGCGCGGTTGCTACGGACGTGCCACACGCCTTGAGGGGCACCGCTGTTCTCTTGGCACGGTCGAGTCGCGTTGCGAGACACGACGGTGCCGGACTCCACCAGGCACGGCGTCTCCGGACGCGGTGCCTCAAAGATATGGCTGCTGAAGCCCCTCGCCCAGCGAAGACTGCGGTGCAATTCCTAACGCTTGAATGGTCAAGAATGCAGAACAGACCTCTTCGCGGGATATTCTGTCCGTTGGAACTCGGACAGAAAGAGGGCGGGATGTGGGTCTATGGGAATAACGCAGGATATACCTCTCGGTTGCAATCTGCCTTCGCCTACCGCGCCTTGGGTGGTCTCCTTTTTCATCCGCAGCATGATCCCACCTCATCAGACAATGATTCTTGCCATTATTACAATATTGTCATATCATTGATAGGTACTGGTAAGGAGAACAAGACGTGTCGAAAGATAGTGTACTCCGGCCTGTGGTTTGGATGGGCGATAGTAAGAAGCAATTGAAGAAGATGCCGGAGGAGGTGCAAAAACAGATGGGCGGTGAACTGTATCTGGCTCAGCGAGGCGAAGATCCGCCGCACAGCAAGATGTTAACGGGACTAGGCAGCGGCGTGTTTGAAATCAGGGACGATTTCGACAGCAACACGTATCGGCTGGTGTACGCCGTCCAGATCGGGAAGCGGCTCTATGTGCTGCATGCGTTTCAGAAGAAGAGCAAAAAGGGCATCGCGACACCCCCGAGAGACGTGGAGTTGATTACGCGGCGATACAAGGAAGCAATCTTCTTGGAAAAGGAGTGGCCGTCATGAAGAAAAAGAACACCATCGACCATGAAGTCAGTTCGGGGAATGTCTTTGCGGATTTAGGCTTGAAGGATTCCGAGAGCCTACTCATGCGGGCTGAGCTAGGCCATCAAATCCTCAGAATCCTCAAAAGCCGAGGACTCAAGAAACAGAAAGACGTGCAGGACGTGCTGGATATTGGACAGACAGAAGTCTCCCACCTGATGAATGCGCGGTATCACCGGTTTTCCGAGGCCCGGCTGATGGCCTTCTTGAACAAACTGGACCGCAAAGTGACGGTCCAGGTCTCACGACGCCGGAAAAACGAACCGCTCCAGGAAGTGGTCCTGGCGTAAGGCGGACTCCGCACTCGCCAAGAGCAACCGCGCCAGGGAACGGCGAACCGAGCGCATCCGCATAAAAGATGCCTCTGTAAAATCTAATCGTTCTAGATACAAACCCTACGTGTTACGGGCGTGTTAATGCCACAGCAAAATTGGCCCAAATTCCCCTGAATTGCCCTGAGCCAAACTGAACTCAAAAATAGCCAAATACCGCTCCTGGAGCACTATTTCACAGTTTCCACAAGGAGATAGGGGGAGGGCTCTGAACGGCTTAGAAGGCTGATGCTCTATCCGACTGAGCTACGGGCGCGCTTTTCAAAGTGCTGAATCCTGAGTGTTGAGTTTGAAGACAAGAATGTTCCAAAAAACTCAGCATACAGCACCGAGCACTGTCTGGATGAGCGGATTAGTCTGAATCTTTATGCAACCCCGTGTCAAGGCGTCAAACCTTCGGCAAGACGATGAACCCTTCACGGCGGCCGGCGTCGCGCAATCGTTGGTCGAGACACACAAACTCTCGGTGCGATGGATCACCTTGACACCACACCATCGCGGCCGCCAATTGCAGCGAGTCTGCGGCTCGTAAGGGATGCAATCGCAAAACGCGATTGCCGCTTGATCCCGAACGGCTTCGCTCGGCTCTACCTCCGTCCAACCGGCCATCAGAGCCCGCAAAACAGCTTGCGCCTGTCCTTCTTCCTCAAGACCAAGAGCCTCTTCCCTTCTCAGCCTTGCAAGAGCGGAAAGACACTCGATCGGCGAAGCCCACCAGGCGACGATGGATTGGTCCGCCTGAACCAGCTTCTTGAGCGATGGAGATTCTCGTTCCTGCAGACACAGAGGAATAAGAGCGGAAGCATCCCAAAACTTCATCGCCCCTCAGAACGATCGGCCAGAAGTGCTTGAAGCCCTCGGCTCTTCCGAGCTTTTGGCCTCGGCAGTTTCCAAAATCCAGCCGGCAACTTACCCGTGCCTAAACGGATCAGTCCGGCGCGCGCAAGATCTCGCAGCGCATCACTCTCATGACAGTCTTTTGATAAAGGGACCAGTTTCGCGATGGGCTTCCCTCGCTCGACGACAAGCACTTCGTTTCCGGCTTTGACTTTGGCCAGGCAGGCACTGAGCGTAGCTTTGAGCGTAGAGACTGCCGCGCGTTTCATTAGATGACTCCTTCGTACTTTTCGATATGACCACTATAGTCTACTAGATGAATACCTGCAAGCATGGCAAACCTTGGATGCTTTACAAATAGCCAACAGCTCGGTAGAGCCCTCGCCATTTCCCGGAAGGGAGGAAGAGCGAGGGCATGACGCAGTGGCTCACCGACAATGCCAGCGTCGCCTCTATTGTCAGTCAAGCTGGTCGAGTTCTTGGCTGCATTGGATGCTCCCACACGTCTCCTCTCTCGGCTGTAGCGTCTCTTACGGGCCAGGCTTTTTGACACAGTAGCTGCTGCCAACCCTCGCCAGAAGTTTTTTTGAGCGCTTTGTTTGATTGTCTTCCCTATCCAGCCGACCCATTGCATTTCTTCATGCTCTTCAAAGATATTGGAAAACTCACCGGATAAGTGATTCCGTCATTCTTTGGTGAATCGGATTAGATACAGCTGTGAATCTGTTTTGATTCACTCCTCTC
>JBBIKN010000202.1:0-3884 GCA_037445435.1 Nitrospira sp.
GTCAGTGCCTGCACACAAGTGCGTTGGGCCTAATGTCGGACAGGCTCCTAGGCCGCCTGTACGGGTCCAAACAGGGTGGGCACAAACTGGCTGAGTTCACCCGATTTGGTTGTCTTAGCTTGCTGAACCGACAGATTGTGCGTTTCAGGCTCTTGCGTGTTTCCAAGGCAAATCGTACAGTGCCAACCAAGATCTGTCTTGGAATAAGACAACACGTGTGGTCCTCGTGGTCTCATGAGACACAATTGAGGCAGGTCGATACCGACATTGGAACTCTCTCATGGTCCTGAACGGATCGGATCTAGCGCTGGTCCTTAAGGAGATCTTTTCTGTTTTACGCGGCGGCTGGATTCAGAGAATCCAGCAGCCCGGGTTCCGCACGGTCGTGTTTGATATTCGTGTGCCGGGGCAGACATACCGACTGCTGATGTCGTGCGAACCGGATAGCTCACGGCTACACCTCACCACTCGTCCCCATCTGAACCCTCCGACACCTCCCCCGTTCTGTCAATTTCTCCGAGCCCACTTCCAAGGCGCCAGACTTAACGATCTCCGGCAGATTGGGAATGACCGGATAGTCGAACTGCTGATCACCGGCAAGGAAGGGCTCCGCACCATGGTGTGTGAATTGACCGGCAAAAAGGCCAATATCCTGGTGCTCGATGCCGAGCGGCGCGTGCTCCACGATCTGGCCCACCAGCGCGATCTTGTCGGCCAGCCCTATGTTCCACCGGTTCGAAATGCCACGAGCCCTATCGAGGACAAACCCTCTCGCTTCACGGGAGTGACAGGAAGTCCGTTCCCAGTTTCGGAAGCGATCGAGGCATTATACGAGACTCAGGAAGGCACCCTTGCCATCGACCATGCCAAAATGGCCCGGCTCCGGTTCCTGAAAAAAGCCTTGAGGAAAGAACAGCGATTGATCGAAGCCTGGCATGGGGACTTGGCGAAGGCCCTTACCTACAAAGACTATTCCCGCTATGGAGAACTGCTCAAAGCCAATTTGAGTTCGATCGCAAAGGGGATAGATCACATCACGGTAATCGATTATTTCGATGAGAAGCTGCCGGACGTTACGATTCCGCTCGACCCCGCAAAATCCGCGCACAGCAACATGGACGAGTACTTCCGAAAACATCGAAAGTATCTGGCCGCCGAACGAGAGCTCAGGCCACGTATCGAACGGACGGAACAGGAGGTGAAGAAGCTCAGGCAAGAACTCCAGGACATCAAACAGGGCACCTGGGCTCCACCGGCCATACCGCTTTCACCCCTCCATACCGGAACATTCACTCGGGCCACTAGAGACAAGCGCCCAACTACTGGTTATCAACGGCATGGGCCGTTCCGCCGGTTCACCTCCGCGGATGGACTGTCCGTCTTCGTCGGACGCAATGCCCGCGAGAATGATGAGTTGACGTTCGGTTTCGCCAAGAGCGACGATTTGTGGTTGCACGCTCGCGGCACGCCAGGTTCGCACGTTATCGTGAGAGTGGATAAAGGAACCGACCCCCCCTCTGAGACTCTTCTCGACGCCGCGACGCTGGCCCTGCTCTATAGTGATCTGAAAAAAAGTGGAAAGGGTGAGGTGATCTACACACGTCGCAAGTGGGTCAAGAAAGCGAAAGACCAGGCACCCGGTACTGTGATCGTCACTCAAGAGAAATCGCTGCACATTAGTCTTGACAAGAACCGGCTTGAGCGGCTTAAGAGCCGAGCCGGCTAAGCGGCAAAGAGCTTTTCTCCGGTCTCTGAATGGCTGACCGATCCGACTGCTCCCGACTCCCTCATCGCCCAAGTTGACTCAGCTTCGTTGGCAACCAGCTTCTGCAAGACCTGATCATGACCTTAAGTTCGATTACGTGAAGAAAAGGAAGTTTTTCTCGCCCTCTACAGTATTCAGCACTATGATGGGGCAGAGAACCTATGGAAGGTCACCGAGGTACCCCACCATCAGATGGTTCGGCCACAATCTTGGTCGTCGACGACGAACCGTCGATCGTCAGACTATGCCAAACCTTCCTTGAGGGGGCAGGGTTTACGGTGCTCGGAGCCGAGGGAAGTTCAGAAGCCCTGAAGATCTGTACACACCACGAAGCTCAGATTGATTTGCTGCTTACAGACCTTGTCTTACCTCCACCGGGTTTTCAGCTGGCCTCAACCGCCAACCAATTCCCGCACGTCAATGGTCATGAACTAGCAGTTCGCGCCACCATGATCCGAAACGGTCTCCGCATTATTCTGATGTCAGGGAATCCTGATAAGGACCTTGCCGGCCATGGGATCAAGCGGGGAACACTCCCGTTTTTGGCCAAGCCGTTCGAGCGTGACCGCCTCATCGCCCTCGTGCGAAACGTACTCGCCCAGCCGGCACCGACTCTTGCAGTAGAAAAGCGGGCACGCGCAGCCAACGATACCGAGTGGTTCGGTTGAACGGCTACAGTTCAACGAAGGCCATTGGAGTCGGCATCCGTCTAGAGATGAACACCCTTAGCCTCCTTTGCATCCTCAACATGCTCCGTCATAAACCATCCGGCGATCGATAACCGACGATGTTGACCGGCAGTAGGATCCACACGGCAAACCCGATGAAACCGAGGGACGGTAAACATCACGAGCGATCCAGGATGGGGTTCGATACAGTAGGTCGGGATAAGATTATTGATATGACCCCCGCTACGATCTGTTCGTCGCTCATAAATGATCAATTCGCCACCCCAATCAGGCTGCCATTCCTCATGAAAGTAGGTGACGACGGCGATCCGACGCTGCGGCGCCCGACGGCCCCCTACAAGGCGACCCTGATCCGTGTCGTCATGAGTCAAGAGGCAGTCGCCGGCCGAATACGAGTAGTAACTGAACCCCACATGCCGCCCGATGATATTCGGAAAAGACTCGATATAGTCCCGAATGCAGGGAAGCTGTAACCGCGACAGAAATCGCTGACCCTCCTCTGGGCCGATCTCGGCTTTGGCCCAATTGCCGGAATTCGGAAAGTCGTCCCGAACATTCGGCAGATCGGAAAGACTTTTCCAGGACGCCTGGTTCATCTTTTCCCGAAAGAACTGCCGCTCCTCCGGCGACCAAAAATTCTCCACCACCAACACGGGATTTTTGTGGAGTGAGAGCGTGAGTAATTCAGTCGGCCTTCTTATCGATCGCTCAACAGTCATGTTTTTTCACGATGCTGATGACGGACCATAATTTCTCATCGGTTTCTGCCTATTATCCTCCGGTTCGGTCGTCAAAAAAAGAAGGGGTTGCCACTTTCTATGGCAACCCCTTCGTCCTTATGCACTGATCAGGTTACTTACCAGCGATCACGCTTTCCACCGCCTCCACTCCGACCGCCGCCTCCACCGAAGCCACCACGCCCACCACCGCCGGTGCGCGGTTCCTGGGGGCGTGCTTCATTGACTGTCAAAGTCCGGCCACCCATCTCTGATCCGTTGAGGGCCGTAATCGCAGCTTGAGCTTCGGCATCCGAGGACATCTCCACAAAGCCGAATCCACGGGATTGGCCGGTGAACTTATCCGTAATGATCCGCGCCGAGGCCACTGCGCCATGGGCCGCGAATAAGTCACTCAATTGCTGCTCGGTCGCCGAATAGGGCAACCCACCGACATAGATCTTCGAACCCATCGGGGTTCCTCCTTTAAAATAATGACATTGTCTTGAGCACGAGGAACGGGGAAGGAGCGGGCCGAAGACGCGATCGATGCAGCGACTTAGGTCTGACTTCCGACAAGATTCCCGGACAAGGCAACATCGGCATTGCGGGTCTCCTCTGAAATAGACACTCAATGTCGTCGAGACCCAGGGCGACATGAGCCTTTGATAACCTAGCACAGAGCACACGGGATTACAACTTTACTCCCCGACT
>JBBIKN010000203.1:0-3879 GCA_037445435.1 Nitrospira sp.
ACGACGAAGGGCCTCTTTCGCACCATGAACAAGGGAGAGCAGTGGGAGCGGATCGGCCAATCGTTGCCCGACCCCTTCGTTAGCAGCATCGTGATCCATCCGACGGAGCCGTTGCATCTCTATATCGGTGGCCCCGCCGGAATCTGGAAAAGCTCGGACGGCGGAAGGACATGGCAGGAAAGAAACCAGGGTTTCGCCACACGAAACATTCGGGCCCTCGCCATGGACCCGAAGAACCCGCAACTCCTCTATGCCGGAACCAACGGCAGCGGGCTCTATCGTTCCAGCGATGCCGGGGCGACCTGGACCGCCGTGCCGCTCAAAGCAGCGGCGACGGGAGCAGGTTCAGGTCGAGGCTAAGGCTGAGCGATGATTTCTGCCCTCCGGTCTCAACCATAACCTCAACTTGAGTTCAGTGATGTCGGCCACAATGTACACCCCGACTTGACCTTCTTAATATCCTGTCTTCGCCGCGCCGCTCCCGTGCTGATACCGACTGCTGTAAGACATCATCTTATCAGTGAGCGCCTTCCACTCATCGGCGGTCATCAAATCCTTCATCTTGAACCGGAGGCTTAGGACCTTGGCCGAACTCTGCGCCCGTTGAATGTTCGCCTCGTTCACGATTTTGGAAAATTCGTCGGGCGTCGCCGTATAGCTGGCGTTCAAGGTATAGAGCTGCCGGTGATAGTCCCGCTCCTGCTCGCGGCTCGCTTTGAGTTCCTTGACGATCTCACCGACGAGCGCATTCACTTGCTTCGCCTTCCCGGGATCCTGCACGGTCCGATTGATCAGTCCTTCCATATCTTGTTGGCCTTTCTGCCAGTAGGCGTCACTCTTGCCACCGACCATCATGCCGTGATGGTGACGATATGAGGAGCATCCTGCCAGGACGACCAGTCCCATTAACGCACACAGTCCAGTGAACAGCCGATTCATACATTCCTCCATGGAAAAGTTGTCACGTGGTTTCTTCATGCCGTATCATCGTCGAGGAGTACCATGTCCGAAGCTTCCCCCACGACACCTGATCGACTTTCGGCCCTGAAAGCTGAATTCCGTCATCACCTCGAAAGGTTCTATGCCGGGCTTCAACTCGCTCCCCCGTATGAAAGTGTGGAGAAGGCCATCCGCACATTGACGACCATGATACATGGACTCCCAATCGAAGAACAAACTCGCATCCTGGCGGATCCCGGTTTGAGATGGCGGCAGTTCCGACTGGCCTTTGACGCATCAGGCCTCGCGAAAAAACATCGTAGGATCATCGCCGGTCTCGCTCGTAACCGATCCGCTTTAAACTTGCCGCCCGAATACGATCACTTCTTGAACTTGTTTCTTCCTTAACAAGAAATCAGGGGTCGGCTAGGAAGAGATGGAAGGCGCAATGGCATCTCGCAACTCATTGTAAACTTTCATGAGTCGGCTATCTTCGAGCCGATACGCGAGTGCCACCGTGACGAGTCCGAAGGCCAGCACGAGAGCGGCAAGG
This sequence comes from Nitrospira sp., assembly GCA_037445435.1. Taxonomy (GTDB): domain Bacteria; phylum Nitrospirota; class Nitrospiria; order Nitrospirales; family Nitrospiraceae; genus Nitrospira_D. The sequence continues at coordinate 1,493 of JBBIKN010000203.1, forward strand.
GCGATGATTGCCGCACCAGTAAGGGTTCCTCCCAGCGTAGAAAATCCCCCATCCATGGCATACTGCACCACAAAGGTCAGAGATCCGATCAATACAAGCACAAACCACAGGAGCGTGATAAGGACCGACGACCACGGCATACGCTTCACACACAGCGCGTGAAGCGATTGATCGTGCGGCGAAAGATGGATCAGTCCCTTCACCGGCCAGGCGGTCCGGAATCGCATGGAGAACAATCGATACTGGGGACGGATCGCAATCTGAGACAGCTGTGGATAAAACCAGGCTACTCCGTGCGGAAGCATCACCACGCCCTGAGGAGCGAACCGATCATGTAGGGTTGTGAGCGTGGTTCCCGGCCAGTGGTCCGGGTTTTTTGCGACACAACAACCATACCGAACGGCGTCCGGGGTCAACCGAATAAAATACAGCCAGTCACCGACAATCAGTCCGATAAACAAGATTCCAGCGAAAAGGCCGGCCAGCATGGAGGTAGCTATCACATAGGAACGAACCCTGAATCAAGGCGGGAGAGGAAATTACGCGCTGTGACCCTGGCTCCAGGCAGGTATTTTCATCTCGGCCCTCCAAGAATCTGTTGACTCATGAAGATGAGTTTGGCTAGAGTACGCCGGACTATGTTCCGGGCGGGCCTTGTATCACGTGAATTTCCCGCCTCAATTTTCCCCCCCGCGTCGCCCCGGCGGTTTGCGGCCTCTAAGAGGGTGAGGTGCGCAGAATTCGTGTCGTGTTGTGAGGTTTGGAGGAGAGCATGGATCCCATCAAGATTGAGCGTGTGTACACATCCTACGCGGGGTTTTACGACAAGGTGTTTGGCAAAGTGTTCCATGAAGGGCGTGAATCGGCTATCAGGAATCTGAATGTGCAGCCTGACGAACGGATTCTTGAGGTGGGAGTCGGGACCGGCCTCGCGCTTCCGATGTATCCGCGGCATTGCCGAATTGTCGGGATCGATCTGTCCGAAGGCATGCTGAAAAAAGCCAAGGAAAAGGCCCTCGCCCACCGCCTCGATCACGTCCAACTTCATCGCATGGACGCAGGAGCCATGGAGTTTGACGACGACAGCTTCGATACGGTGGTAGCCGCCTATGTGGTGACGGCGGTTCCAGACTATCGAAAAGTCGTCAATGAGATGATTCGGGTCTGCCGTCCAGGCGGCCGTATCATCATGCTGAACCACTTCAGCAACGGGAACAAGGTCATTGCGGCAGTGGAGAAGGTGATTTCTCCGTTGACCAAACACCTCGGTTGGCGAACGGATTTATCGCTGAATACCGTGTTGGAGGGAACGTCTCTGCAGATTGCCAGAAAACAACGAGTCAATCCATTGCGGTTGTGGGCCTTGGTGGAATGTGTCAACGGCAAGGGGAAACCGACCAACGGAAACGCCGCGGGTCACACTGTTGCCGGGTATGTAAACGGCAACGGCGCGGCGGGTTTTGCAAATAAGAACGGCAACGGACACTATTCCGCAGAACACGCGCACTGATCAACTTCCCAACCGCGTCTCTCCATCAGAGCGACGTGCGTGGTGTTTCCGAGTCAGCCAGCTTTTCCATTCGTGGCCAGGGATGATCGTCGTGCCGACGAGGCAGTCACCCGCAAAATGTTGAGTGATTTGATCGGCCAGAACTTCGAGGACTCGGCTCATCCGCCGATTCTGAATCCCAAAGACCCGCAACATCAGACCGAAACCCTGCCTATCCAGTGGGCCATAGGCGATGACATGGACCAGGTTATTTTCGTCAGCCATAGAGTCGCCTGCTGGAATCAGATCGCCTTCCCACTGCACCGCCGGATGAATCGCGACGACCTGTTTCGCTTCATGCCAAACACAGGGCAGACCGGCTCGATCCAGTTCGTGTAACAGCCACTGTACCGTGGGACCTTTGGCCGTTCGGCCTTGGAACGTCCAGCGAGCGAATTCGGTCGACTGGTCGGCTGTCATGAACGGCACGGTGATCTCATCCAAATGGGCCTCATCGCACACGACGTAGAGTTCTCCCTGGGGATCAAACCAGAAACGAATTTTTCCTGCGCTGAACTCAGCTTGAATGACGCCGAGGGCGGAACAATCGGGGCCATCCTGTTCGAAGATGGAAAAATCCGTCACGCCGGTCATGGTGAGTTTGGCCACGCGCGCCATCCCGCGCATTTCATACCGGATGGTGACCGAGACGGTGGTGCCGGCCGGTACCTCCCGTCCGGAACCTTCGTCGAAGAGGTGGCGTTTGGACATCTGGACATCGGTCACATACCCTGAGCGGAAACCGCCCGTATGTCCGATCAGCCACCGAAGATCTTCAGCGGTTTTAATCGAATGTTTCACGATGCCGATTCTAACGCAGGCATGGACTCACTGCTAG
>JBBIKN010000204.1:0-3842 GCA_037445435.1 Nitrospira sp.
CCGACAAGGCCAAAATCGGGGGGAAAGCATGAACGCCACACACGCCTTTAAACTCCGTAAGAGAGCTTCGTGGAGATAGGCGATCTGACGCTAGGGGCTCATCGAGAGGGGGGGTTGCTCTTGAAAACGAAGGCACAAAACATACTGTTTTGGATGGTGTTGGGCTTGTCCGTGGTATTTCTCGTCAACCTATGGAATATGCCGACGCGTGCAGTATTAGAGGACGAGATTATTTTCAGCGATTTCATGGCGAAGCTCGACAAGGGGGATATCGAAAAGGTCATCATTCAAGGACATCGTATCAGCGGCGTGTTGAAGGATAACTTCCGGCTTCGTACCTACTCAGCTGACTATCCTGATCTCGTCACGGTGCTGCGGGAGAAAGATGTACAGATCGAGGTCAAACCATCCGACGAAAGCCCCTGGTATATCCAATTTCTCGTGATGTGGGCGCCGTTCATTCTCTTTCTCGGTTTGCTGGTCTTTTTCATGCGCCGGATGCAGGTCGGGAATCAAGCCCTGTCGCTCGTGAAGAGCAAGGCCCGCATGCTGACGGATGACCGTAAAAAGGTGACGTTTTCCGATGTGGCGGGAGTCGATGAAGCGAAAGCAGACGTACAGGAGACGGTTGAGTTTCTGAAGGACCCACGCAAGTTCCAGAAACTGGGCGGACGCATTCCCAAGGGGGTCTTGCTCGTGGGGCCGCCGGGGACCGGCAAGACATTATTGGCCAAGGCGATTGCGGGTGAGGCGGGAGTGCCTTTCTTCAGTATCAGCGGGTCGGATTTTGTGGAAATGTTCGTGGGCGTCGGAGCCTCCCGTGTTCGGGATCTGTTCGAACAAGCGAAAAAACATGCTCCCTGTATCATTTTCATCGATGAGATCGACGCCGTCGGACGGGCGAGAGGAGGGGGGCTTGGCGGCGGACACGATGAACGAGAGCAAACGCTCAACCAGTTGCTGGTCGAAATGGACGGATTCGATACGACGGAGGGAGTCATTCTCGTCGCAGCCACCAATCGGCCAGATGTGCTGGATCCGGCCCTGCTGAGGCCGGGCCGATTCGACAGGCAAGTGGTGGTGAATCAGCCGGACCTCCGAGGCCGTTCGGAAATCCTGAAGGTGCACACGAAGAACGTGCCGGTTGCGGCCAATGTCGATCTGGAGAAGATCGCTCGTGGAACTCCCGGTTTTTCTGGCGCCGACTTGGAGAACTTGGTCAATGAGGCGGCGCTTTGGGCTGCCCGTCAGAACAAAAACGAAGTCGGAGCCGTAGACTTTGACATGGCAAAGGACAAGATTTTGATGGGCGCCGAGCGAAAGAGCATGATGCTCACCGACGAGGAAAAGCGGGTCACCGCCTATCACGAGGCGGGCCACGCCTTGATGGCTAAACTTCTGCCGGGCACCGATCCGGTCCACAAAGTGTCGATTATTCCGAGAGGCCGTGCGCTGGGTGTGACCATGCAGTTGCCGACCGAGGACCGCCATAATTATTCCCAAGAGTTTTTGTACAACACGTTGGCGATTCTCATGGGCGGCAGAGTCGCAGAAGAACTGGTGTTCAAACAGGTCACGACCGGCGCGGGCAACGATTTGGAGCGTGCAACCGATCTCGCGCGCAAAATGGTCTGCGAATGGGGCATGAGTGAAAAGCTGGGGCCGCTCGTGTTCGGGCAGAAAGAGGAATCGATGTTTCTCAGACGCTCCTTTGGGGCCAAGCGGGATATCAGTGATGACATGGCGCTGGAAATCGATCGGGAAATCAAACGCCTCGTCGCAGAAAACTACGAGAGGACCAAACGAATTCTGGCCGAACAGATGGTGGCCTTAAAGGCTCTAGCGGAAGCACTCTTGGAGAAAGAGGTGCTGGATGCGCTGGAAATCGACGAGATTATTTTACAGTCTTCCTCTCATGCGGTCCCTGCCTAATTTTGATTTCGATCGTGGGGGCTTCCATTCCATGGAATTGAAGCCTCCACGATTCGACTGAAGAGCCGTGTGACTCCAAGCAATAGCTCTCCGATAGGTCAACGCCTTGCTCACCCTGCCAACGAAAGTTACACACTTGCCACGGACACCTTGCTTGCATGCCACAGATTCTCAGCTCAGAACCCGCACTTCGTTCGGTTTATCGACTACTTCGCCGTTGTTCCCTAGTTCCCGGCCGGCATATTTAGGCTGCTGAGGGTTACGGACTCAGTGAGCTAGCGTTAGGCGGGGTTTGACAAAAGCGCTTGGCGGTGGAGTACACTGCCACCCCTATAGCCCCCATTCACTCCTACTGTCCAAGGAGGCCTCCATGCAGAACCGATTCTGGGTGAAGATGCTCAGCGCAGCAGGTCTGTTTCTCTTGTGTGTTTCGAGTTGGGTCGGTGCCGAGGAGCCGGCGGGTGCCGTCAACGAGGCGCGCTTGGTCGCCCAATATAACTATTCGATTCACATCCTGGCCATGTTGGTGGTCGGCTTCGGATTTCTCATGGTGTTCGTCCGAAGGTACGGCTTCGGTGCCACGACCGGTACCTATCTCGTGGTCGCCACCGGCTTGCCCTTGTACATGCTGCTACGTGCGAACGGAGTGGTGGGGCATGCGATACAGGCCCATTCGGTTGAAACGTTGATGCTTGCTGAATTTTCTGTCGCGACGGCATTGATCGCGATGGGGGCGGTGCTTGGGCGACTGCGGGTGTTCCAGTATGTATTGCTTACGCTGCTGCTGGTGCCGCTCTATGCACTCAATGAATATTTGGTATTGGACAATGGATCGGGACTGACGAAAGGGTTTCAGGATTCTGCGGGATCCATCGTCATCCACGCGTTCGGCGCCTATTTCGGGTTGGCCGCGTCACTGGTGCTTACGACCGAACAGCAGCGTGCCCAGCCGATCGAATCGGATCCGACGTCCGATCGGTTTGCGATGCTCGGGTCAATGGTTTTGTGGCTGTTCTGGCCCAGCTTTGCGACCGCCATTGTGCCGTTCGAGCAGATGCCTCAAACCATCGTGAACACAATTCTGGCCCTGAGTGGAGCCACGCTCGCGACCTATTTCTTGAGTACCTATTTCCACCATGGAAAGACTTCGATGGTCGATATGGCCAATGCGGCGTTGGCGGGTGGGGTGTCGATCGGTTCGACCTGTAACCTTGTGAGTCCCACCGGCGCCTTCTTCATTGGGTTGCTCGCCGGTGCCTTGTCCGTCGTCGGGTTCGTGTTTATTCTGCCGATGCTGGAATCCAAGATTAAGCTGGTCGATACCTGCGGCGTCCACAATCTGCACGGGATGCCCGGCTTACTAGGCGGACTCACTGCTATTGTAGTGGTTCCCGGTGTGGTCGGGGCACAACTTACCGGGATTGCCCTTACCCTGATCATTGCGGTGATTGGTGGGGTGATCGCCGGTGCCGTGATCAAGGCGACCGGCACCACCGAACGGGCCTATGAAGACTCCCATGAGTTTTCCCATGTCCCTGGGCCGGAAAGTGAACGCAAGGTTGAGGAGCTTGCGTTGGGTGCAAAGGCCGATATCGAGGCCTTGCAAAAAGAGGTGCTTGCCAGGGCAGGAGCGCAGATTCGTTCCCTGTGAGAGGAGACGAGACCGATTGCGTAGATCAGGTCATTTCTATAGCAAGACATAGCAAGATATAGAATGGACCGGTGCCGGGCAGCGCGGAATATTCCCCCTGTCCGGCATCCGTGCATTTCCCAGTACTGCCGGATTCGGCGTTCCGCTATTGAACCAGTTCCTTCGTGACCGATAGGTCTCGTTTCTTTCCTTCCTAGCCTCGCTTGCTTGAGCTCCCTTCGCAACAAAAGATTCGGCGCTGCGAGGTAGGCCTGTCGAG
>JBBIKN010000205.1:0-3785 GCA_037445435.1 Nitrospira sp.
CATCGCGCCGGAACAAGCGGTGCGGAAGGTGGATTCCTTCCACGTGGCCTTGCAGCTGCAGTACTAACTCGGGAATCAGCCTCATCAGAATGGTGGATTCTCAGTAAGAAGAGTCTACCTCTGACGGGCCTCAGGACAGGGATGAATGGAGCTTCACAACAAACGATAACACGCAAGCAGGAAGAGGAAGCTTGACTCCACTCCCACTTTGCAGCGTGGTCCCCAGGAGGACGTGGGGACCACGCTGCCCCCTTTTGTCCTAAAAAAGCAGGCAGGGTTCCGCCTCAGGATCGTGGCATCTTTTCTCAACTTTTCGGTAAATTCCTGGAATTACATCAGTGATGTCTGCCCTTGTTTTCAGGATATTCCTGATGGGCCCGTGCCATTCCTTCAAATATGCTGCAGGTTATAGAGAAAGTGCCCATGGCTGTGAAGATGTGATGGATTGACGATGACGGAACGGTGTGTGCAGTAGCGTTGAGAAATAATGCACTACGAGGGTTATTTCTGCATTGCCCCAACAGTCGCGCTGTCGTGATAAATGGAAAGTAATGGGAAGAGGACGGCGGTGTTAGTGAGCACGATGTGTCGGAAGGGTACCTCTGAGAAAGGAGAGGGGAGGTGAAGCGATATGAATCTGAAGGGCTTCATACTGGAAGATGGCCGAGGAAGGGAATTTGTGATGGTGTGCGAGCGGTCCCACATGCGGTTGGGACAGACTTTCGCGCTCCGAGGATGGCAACGGCGGCGACTGGTTCCGCTGCAATATCCGGAGCGGGAGCTTCGAAAAATCATCGGTGGGGTGCTGTGTGCCCTTGATGACTTGTTTAGGAGTCTCCCGAAACTGCATGAGCATATCCATCGCATTTCTTCGGACAGTCCCAGCTGTGGGATACTGCTAAAGAGGAAGTCACCAGCGTTGAGGAAAGTCATCAGGCGAGAAGTGGAGATGGCGAGGAACGAGCGGCTGTAATACTCTGTTGCAGTCCTCGTAAACAGGGATAGGAACGGCTGATAAACTTGGCGCACGTGCGGCTGTAATATGGACAGGACCTCTTGTCATGGCTCAAGTCGAATCTGCCATTATTGTGGTGATTGAGTTCCGAGCGTTTCGGGGACATTGACGAGTAGCTGACACATTTCTTAAATATTAGTGGGGGCATGTTAGGCGTACTTCCTCGACATACCAAACTGTTTCCCATCTATCTCTCACGTGCCCTCTGATTGAGCGATAGGCGAAAGCCTCTCTTTTGCCAGCTTTTCTCCCAGCATCTTGCACCTTTAATCCGCCTTCAATGTCCCGTTGATACGTCCCAGCAGATCGCCTATCGGCCTGCGGAAGGCGGAGAAGACATACCTGAACAGCATCTCTTGGCGATTTGCATGACTGTGCATCGACCTCCGGAATAGGTCGGAATTGTGCTACGGATCAACTGCACCTGAAGCTGGATGACCTGGTCGAGGCGAAATCGAGGAATGGAATGAGGACTGTGCTGGATGCCAACGGGCGAGTTTTGTCTTTTTCCTGTTCCCCGGCCCATGCATCGTTCATTTGTGTCAGGCTATCATTCTTGTGAAATGTCCTCGCGGTGTTCCACTTGGTTGCAGTATGATACGGCCTCGTTGATTGAGGGGCATGACGTGTTGAAGCAGCGTATCCAAGCCGTCACGAAAGCCAACCAGCAGTTTTACGATGCATTTGAGAGTCTCGACATCGCCCAAATGGACGAGATCTGGGCCCATCAAGAATACGTCACCTGTATTCACCCGGGCTGGACGATTCGTTCTGGCTGGCCCGCCGTCCGCGATTCCTGGGTGCTGATCTTCAACAACACCTTTTCGATGACGTTCGAACTCACCGATGTGATGGTCCAGGTGGCAGGCGATATGGCGTGGGTCATTTGCGTCGAGAACCTCACCACCCAGCAGTCCGATGAACCGCAACAGGCCAGAGTCCTTGCGACGAACCTTTTTGAACTCATCGGCGATGAATGGCTGATGATTCATCATCACGGCTCGCCGGTGATGGGGTGAGGGGAGGGCAGGCCGCCTGATTATCTTCTCTGCTCGCGCACCGCGCGGCCTCAGAAGGCCCTCGGTGCATGCGCGCAATCAGGAGACAACCAGGCGACCTGCTTAAAGGGGAAAGGGAATAGAAAACAGGGCGATGCTCGGTGAACGTGCGCAGGAGAAAACCCCCCACCGCCCGCCTATGGAGGAGATACATAGGACAGGATCGTAACCCGTGATCTCAGAGGACTTCGCTGCATGTGCGCAGTAAGGAAACCACCAGGCCGCCCGCGGGAGAAAGGAAGGAAAAGCAAAGACGGTGGCGCAATGAAGACCGAATCATCTTAGGTGAGTGTGAATCTCAAACGCTAATCCATGATCAGCGCCGTCCGTCGAGCAACATTGAATGATCTTGAGCGACTCATTCCGCTCTTCGATGCCTACCGTCAGTTCTATGGACAGCCTTCAGATCTAATTGTTGCCAGGCGATTCTTGAGTGATCGTCTTGTTCGGAATGAATCGGTGGTGCTCATAGCTGAAGAGGACGGTAGGAGGGTGGTCGGCTTTGTGCAGCTGTATCCGAGCTTTTCATCCATTCTCGCCGCACCGATGTATTTGCTTAGCGATTTGTTTGTCAGACCTGAGATCAGACGGAGAGGTGTTGGGACTTTGTTGCTTAAGTCAACCATCGAAACGGCTCGCGCCGCTGGAGCGGTTCGTTTGGAATTGGCGACTGCGATGACGAATCGTCCGGCCCAACGACTCTATGAAGCCTTAGGGTGGCGGCGGGACGAGTTTTATCAGTATGGCTTGTCGCTAACAGAATAAGGGTAATTACAGCTTGGGTGCGGCAGCGGGCACGTCGTCGGTACGGAGCGTTTTCATCCATTCGGCGGCGATGGTATCGCGCTCCTCCATCGACATGCCGGCGTAGGTGTGGAACATTTGAGGACCGCGTCGGCGGCGCCACGTGAGAAAGGTGAGGAAATGGTCTTTGCAGAGAGAACGCGTGCCGGCCGGAGCATAGGGTTTATCCAGGCAATTAGGGACGCAGCAGCTTGTATCCAACATCTCGGCCTCCTGGAAACCGATGTAGTATGCCGGTTGGCTGTGCCGATTTTCAAGGCCACGGCCTCGCTTTGCTGCTTGACTTCGATAGCTGCCTCCTCAACGGCTGCACTGAATAGGAGTGCCTGATGCACGTGATCATCCGGCCGGCCGGTATTTTAGTCTTGCTCTCTTTTTTCGCCAGCTGTGCCGTCTTTTCAAATGAGATTGTACGATCCGGCAGTTCGTCGGAGGGAAATCCCTTGGTGGGTTCAGATGTTTTGCCTCAAGGCGTGGCGGTCGGTGATGTCAGCTCGCAAAGCGCCTTGCTCTGGCTGCGTACTGACGGACCGGCTTCAGTGCAGATCGAGTGGGCGACGATCTCACGATGGGAGCTGGCCCCGAAGCTTGCGGCGGTGTTGGCTCCGGTGTCGAGAACCGCATCCATCACGACAACCGCGGAGACGGATTATACCCTGATCATCCCGCTAGAAGGCCTCAGCCCCGCGACGCGCTATCGGTATCATGTTCTGGTCGGTTCGGCCGACCAGACTGCAAGGCAGCTTCCAGGCAGTCCTGCAGTTAAGGGCGAATTCACCACCTTGCCGGATGAAAAGACATCCGCAGCCGTCACGTTTGCCTGGAGCGCAGATCTCGGTGGTCACGGGCGATGACGCCAGGGAGTGAGCGGCTACCCCATCTTCGATGTGATCCTGCGACATAATCCC
>JBBIKN010000206.1:0-3772 GCA_037445435.1 Nitrospira sp.
AAACTGTCGATCAACTGGAGCCGTTGCCCAACATCGATTTCAATATCCTGGCGGGGAACTCCCTCATCGGACTGCTACGCGTGGACGACCAAGACTTTGCCAAATACGCCGACGATCTTGCGACCGCGAGCTACTTCAAAGATTATCGGCAGGCGCTCGCCGAGAAGAATCGTTTAATCGAGACCTATCGGCATGCGTCAGTGTACGCCGACGATTTACGCCACCTTCGCCACGAAATAGAAGAAAAGAAGCGAACGGCGAAGGCGCTCTTGGATCGCCTACTACTGGATCAGTTTCAATCCTTGGGCATCAAATACGAAGAGGCCACCTGGGACGAGAAGAAGAACAAAGAGGGCAAACCCCGCAAACGTCCCCTCTCGGAAACTGATATTCAAGGGCTGAAGCCTTTTCACTGGGGCTATGAGTTTGACGAGATCTTGAACAAGAAGGGCGGCTTCGACGCCATTTTGACAAACCCACCTTGGGAAATATTCAAGCCGAACAGCAAAGAGTTTTTTCAGGAATACTCCGACCTCATTACCAAGAAGAAGATGACCATTCATGAATTTGAATCGCATCAGACCAAGCTCCTCAAAGACCCAGACGTCCGAACAGCTTGGCTACAATATCTGAGCGAGTATCCGCATCAGAGCGCCTTCTTCCGATCCGCCCCACAGTGCAAAAACCAAATCAGCGTGATTAACGGCAAGAAGGCCGGCACGGACATCAACCTCTACAAACTGTTCACCGAGCAATGCTTCAATCTTCTCCGACAGGGAGGCCATTGCGGCATTGTAATTCCAAGCGGCATTTATACGGACCTGGGAGCTAAGCAGCTCCGGCATATGCTTTTTGATGAGACGGCAATCACCGGTCTATTTGGCTTTGAGAACCGCAAGGAAATCTTCGACGGCGTGCATCGAAGCTACAAGTTTATTGTTTTAACCTTCGAGAAGGGGGGCGTCACCAAGCAGTTCCCTGCCGCCTTCATGCGACTCAACGTTGAAGAACTGGACCGGTTTCCTCAAGAGGGCGCCATCGAGATGTCCGTGGATCTCATCCGCCGCCTCTCGCCGGATTCGCTGTCCCTGATGGAGTTCAAGAACGACCAAGATATCCACATCGCCGAAAAGATGTTGCGGTTTCCACTCCTCGGCCAACAACTCGAAGACACTTGGAACCTCCATCTAGCGCGAGAGTTCGATATGACTAACGACAGTCATCTCTTCAAGAACTCTCCCGGGCCGACACGATTGCCCCTTGTACAAGGAAATATGTTTCACCAATTTGAACTCGAATTTGCCACCCCCAAATACTGGATTGAACAGGCGGATGGTCGGGCCGAATTACTTGGGCGTGATACCGACGAAGGTCAACTTCTTGCCTACCAGACTTACAGAGTGGTTCACCGAAGAATCGGTCGGAATACAGACCAGAGGACACTGATTTCGTGCGTCCTCCCTCGCAATCGCTTTTGCGCCGACACTGCTCAAACAGTTAAAGACCTTTTGCCCGGTGCAATCCATCTTTTCGTCGTCGCACTCTTTAACTCGTTTGTGATCGATGCCGACCTGCGTCGCAGGGTGACAGCGCATCTCGACATGCATTTTATGTATGCAACCAGAATTCCCCGTCTTACCGAACATGATAAAGCATTTAGCCCGATTGTCGAGCGAGCTGCACGGCTCACATGTACGACACAGGAGTATGACGACCTCGCCAAAGAGGTTGGCCTCAAGAATCACAAGGAGGGGGCGATAGATTCCACCGAGCGAGCGAAGCTGCGAGCTGAACTCGATGGCCTTATCGCCCACCTCTACGGGCTCACGGAAGAAGAGTTTGCCTATATCCTCACCACCTTTCCGCTGGTGCCTGATCCCGTGAAGGAGGCAGCACGCAATGCGTACCGCGATGTCGAGCGAGGGCTGATCCGATGAGCACACCCTATCTCCGGTCCTTCCGCCTCAAGAATTTCAAAGCCGTCCGCGATAGCGGCTCCATCCGCTTTTCACCCTTGACCGTCTTCATCGGCAACAACGGGTCCGGCAAGAGCAGCATCACAGAGGGGCTAGAAACCCTCCAAGCTATTGTAGAGCATGGGTTGGATGTGGCGATGCAGCCCTGGCGTGGATTCGAACATGTGTGGCACCAAGGGGTCTCGCACCGATTGAGCCAACCTGCACGCGGACGTTCTACTCACACCAACCCTATGAGTTTTGACCTCACGGGGCGGATCAGAACGGGCTCGTTCTCTGCCGCACTCCGCGTCAATGCTGGGCCGGGCTCCAATGAACTGTTCATCGAACAGGAACGGGTTGTCATAAAAAACCGCCTCGACATGCAACGCGATGCACGGGGGGATGTCACTCTACGGCATAAGAATGGCCGCCCACAGCAATATAAAGACCTCGATGGCGAACCCGAATTGGGGAAAGCGCTGGACCGATATCCCCTCGCATGGCAATTTGTCTCGCTCATTCCCCAGACCATGGGAGTGCCGGTTCCCCAGCACCGCACCGGTGGACAGGTCCGGTTGAACAAAGAAGGATCGAATCTCGCTGATTATCTTTTAAGCATTCGCAAGCTCGATCAAGCGGCGTTCGACGGCATCGTAGAGACTCTCCAGCATGTCTTGCCATACGCCAAAGACCTCCAACCGGCTTTGACTTCGGAATTGGAACGGACAGTCTATCTTCAGTTGACAGAGGCGGACTTCAAAGTCCCTGGTTGGCTGTTATCCACCGGCACCCTTCGGATTCTCGCGTTCCTCGCGCTGTTTCGCCATCCAAGTCCCCCGCCGCTGATTGTGATCGAAGAAATCGAAAACGGGCTCGATCCGCGAACCCTTCATTTGCTCGTAGATGAAATCCGCACGCTTGTTGAATCAGGCCGTTCGCAAGTCATCGTCACGACCCATTCACCCTATCTCCTCGACCTGTTGGATCTTTCCCACATTGTCATGGTTGAGCGCATCGATGACCAGCCTACCTTCACTCGCCCAGCGAGCCAGACGGCGCTTGCAAAATGGGCCAAAGAGTTCAGCCCCGGACGGCTTTACACAATGGGGCTCTTCAACAAGAAGCGACCTCAATGAAAGTGGGAATGATCTTCGAGTGTAGCCCAGCTGGCGCCGACAAAGCCGTCTGCGAGCTGCTGGCGAAACGCCTAAAGCCATCAATTATTGTCAGCAGCGTTACGCTCGACAATAAGCGCAAGCTTCTTGCGGAGTGCGGGGAGGCGGCAGCACAGTTGTTCAAGGATGGATGTGAGCGCGTGGTCATCGTGTGGGACCTCTATCCGCCTTGGCGCGAGAGTGGAGTCAAACCATGCCGAAGAGAAGACCGGCAGGCTATTGCGCGGTCACTGAAGAAGGCGAAGGTGTCATATAAACACGTGTATCTCGTCTGTATTGAACAGGAGTTGGAAGCCTGGTTGATTACAGATGGAAGGGCAGTCTCACAAATCTTGTCTAGGCCGGCCCATCCAGTCCAAGTTGGGGATGTGAAGAACTCCGAGAAGGTTCACAACCCGAAGAAACGGATCATCAAAACCTTTCAGCAATACACTGGTCGTCCATACACCGACAGAATCCATGCCAAGCAGATTGTGGAAGCGATGCCAGACTTGAACAGAATCAAGCGCTGTGCCTCTTTCGTTCGTTTTGCCGCCAAAGCAACCGGGGTAGCCCTATAGATCTTGATGACGTGGTCGCCATGCGAATCCTAGTCGGAGACATACTGAAGTCGAAGGCGCAAACGCTGATCAATACGGT
>JBBIKN010000207.1:0-3770 GCA_037445435.1 Nitrospira sp.
CCGCGATCGAGGTGGTCAAGCCGATCAACACGACGGCGAACATCAGCATGACGTAGGTGAAGCCGCATTCGTTCGTGAACCGTCGGAACCGTGCAGGGCTCATTCGATCCACCTCCGGCACCTTGTACACCGGCTCGCGCGGTTAGGACTCGCGGACTTCCGCCGTTCTGAATGGCACACCTTCTGCACCTTTTGTGGACAGGATCGGCAGAGCGCTGATCGGCCATGTGATGACGCCGGGCTGGTCATTTCAAACAACGCAGCGCTCATGTTCGCGCGACCAGTAGTCCGTGATCTTGTAGAGCACCTCGGCCCGGTCGGGCAATACCAGGAATCCATGGGCACAATATTTTGGAATCCAGAGCTGTTTGTTGTTTCCCGTACTGAGCGTTTCCCCATTGACCAAGAGCAGGCGGCACCCGGCGCCGCTCCACGCCCAGATTGAAAACAGCACCGGCAAGGATTCGGATCAACCTCCCCTGCGGTCGGCTGATCCGATCATGCAGGCCGTGCAAGACCTGCCGCAATGACATCGCAGCAGGTATCCTGCACAAGAGCCACCGGTCTTCCGACCTCCTCGCTATACGCCTGCCGGTAACGCTCTCGAAAAGCGCCCTCGCAAAAGACCTTCGGGAAGAAGATAAGAATATCCGCACTGGCAGTCCGGCGCACATTCATCATAAGCCATGTCTTTTACCGGACCGACCTGGATGCGGCGACATCTCGGCTCTGTCTTGGCTCATCCCACCGGCTCCTTCAAGATTCTCAGCAGGTACCGTCCGTACCCATTTTTCAGAAGCGGCTGGGCGAGCCTCTCCAGTTGGCCCGCATCAATCCATCTGTTCCGATAGGCGATTTCTTCGACGCAGGCCACCTTCAGCCCTTGCCGGTGTTCAATCGTCGCGATGAACTGGCTGGCGTCCAACACCGATTCATGCGTCCCGGTATCCAGCCATGCATACCCGCGTCCCATGATTTCAACGTGCAGTCGGCTCTGATCGAGATAGAGGCGATTGAGGTCCGTGATCTCCAGTTCTCCACGCGCCGACGGCTTCAGTTGCTTTGCGAGCGACACAACCTGTACATCGTAAAAATAGAGTCCGGTAACGGCATAGTTGGACTTCGGCACAGCGGGTTTTTCCTCAAGACTGAGGACCTGGCCGCCCGGGGCAAACTCGACGACGCCGTAGCGCTCCGGATCTTGCACATGGTACGCGAAGACCGTGGCCCCGTCCCGGCGCGTCATCGCACGATTCAGGAGTTGAGAAAAATCGTGACCGTAGAAAATATTGTCGCCTAAGATAAGCACCGAGGGATCCGTGCCAATGAACGATTCCCCTATGATGAAGGCTTGCGCGAGCCCATCCGGCGAAGGCTGCACGGCGTAGGATAATCGAATTCCCCACTGCTCCCCCGTGCCCAGCAATTGCTGGAACCTCGGAGTATCTTGAGGCGTGGAGATGATCAGGATATTGCGTATCCCGGCCAGCATCAGAGTACTGAGCGGGTAATAGATCATTGGCTTATCGAACACGGGGAGCAACTGTTTCGACACCGCCAACGTAGCGGGATGGAGCCGCGATCCGGTCCCACCAGCTAGAATGATGCCCTTCCGCATCATAGATTCCCCTGTGCGGCGAGTTCATCCAGACAGCGGCGGACATGATAGCGCCAGTCTGGCAAATGCAGGCCGAAGGTCTTAATCACTTTCGATACGTCCAGTCGGGAATTCTTGGGCCGCGTCGCAGGCAACGGATACGCCTCCGTGGGAATCGGTGCAACACCTTCGTCGGTGGCCCGTAGCATAATTCCTCGTTCCTTTGCCAGGACTAGCACGTAGCGCGCGTACTCGTGCCAATTGGTATCGCCTGCTGCGGCAAGATGATAGGTTCCGCTGAAGCGCTCGCCGTCTGTGCGTCGCGTCACGTGGTGAAGTGCCAATGCCGTACAGTCCGCCAATAATTCCGCACTGGTCGGCGAACCCCATTGATCAGCAACGACGTTCAAGGTGTCGTTCTCCTTGGCAAGCCGCAAAATGGTTCTCACGAAGTTTTTTCCCCTGGACGCAAAGACCCAACTGGTCCTGAAGATAAGATGTTTGCGATGAAGGGCCCGTAACGCCTCCTCCCCTTTCCATTTGGTGCGGCCATAGACCGAGAGCGGGTGCGCCGCATCATCTTCCACATAGGGCGAGGGCTTAGTCCCATCGAAGATGTAATCAGTCGAGTAATGGATCACCCAGGCTCCGAGTTGCCGAGCTTCCTCCGCCAATACCCCAACGGCTTCGGCATTGACGCGCTGGGCTTTGTCGGGCTCTGATTCGGCCCGGTCTACCGCCGTATAGGCAGCCGCATTGACGATAACGTCAGGACGATGACGATGAATACAATCCCGTAAGAGGTCAAGGCGCTCGAAATCCACTTGATTGTGTTCGGTCGAGACTAGGTCTCCTAGCATGGCTAGCGAGCGCTGCAGCTCCCAGCCCACCTGACCTTCTTTTCCCAACAGAACTATCTTCATGAACCGTACTGCTTTTCGACCCAGTGACGGTAGGCTCCGCTCGTGACGCGACGTACCCATTCCTGATGGTCGAGATACCATCGGACTGTCTTGCGAAGGCCGGTCTCGAACGTCTCCGCCGGCTTCCAGCCCAGATGTCGGTGAATTTTGTCCGAATTCATGCCGTAGCGGCGATCATGGCCTGGGCGGTCCTTCACAAAACAGATCAGCGTTTCGTACCGTTGCCCATCGTGTCTTGGCTCCAACTCGTCCAAGATACCGCATACGGTGCGGACGACGTCGAGATTCACCCGCTCGCTGCCGCCTCCGATGTTGTAAGTCTCGCCAACCTGTCCGGCATCGAGCACCCGGCGAATCGCCGCGCAATGGTCCCCCACGTAGATCCAATCCCGCACCTGCCGGCCGTTTCCGTAGACCGGCAAAGGCTTCCCTGCCAGGGCGTTGTGGATCACCAACGGAATGAGTTTTTCTGGAAACTGGAAGGGACCGTAGTTATTGGAACAATGGGTCGTCAGCACAGGCAACCCATAGGTGTGATGGTACGCCCGCACGAGGTGGTCCGATGCCGCCTTACTCGCGGAGTAGGGACTGTTCGGTTCGTACCGATGCTGCTCGGTAAAGGCCGGGGCGTCTTCTTCCAGCGATCCGTAAACCTCATCGGTCGAGACGTGCAGAAACCGGAACGCCGCCTTGGCTGGATTGGAAAGGGCGATCCAATAGCCGCGTACGGTTTCCAGCAGGCGGAAGGTGCCGACAATATTGGTTTGAATAAAGTCTTCGGGCCCGTGAATGGACCGATCGACGTGGCTCTCCGCCGCGAAATTGATCACCGCACGTGGCGCATGCTCGGCCAGAAGCTTATGGAGCAAAGCGGCATCGCCGATATCGCCGCGCACGAAGACATGCCGCCGGTCGCCCTGGACCGTAGCCAGGTTTTCCAGGTTGCCGGCATAGGTCAGCTTGTCGATGTTGACTACGACCTCGTCGTGGTCGCGCAGCCAATCCAAGACAAAATTCGCGCCAATGAAGCCGGCGCCACCAGTCACAAGGATGCTCATGTATTTCTTATCGTTCGTGCAATGTACGTATTTAGATCGATTCGTACGTGTGCTCAACCACCCAGAGGCCGATCTGATGCGCTACTGTTGCGCCGGTTCCTCCAACAGGGACAGAGTGTGGTCGATTTGCGCTCCCGTATCCTGAATCGTCACGCTCTCCGGCGTGATCGCCTTGAGGACTAAGTGGTCCTC
>JBBIKN010000208.1:0-3746 GCA_037445435.1 Nitrospira sp.
CAAAAGGATACAGGTGAGAAGAACCTCCATAACGCCGAGCGCGGTTGGTTGAAAACATCAAGTGACGTTCCAGTACATGTTGGCCTTGCTATGTGAATCGGTAGTCTTGCCGTCTCACTTCCAGCCAACGGCTTCACAGCGACAACGAGCGTAGAAGGCATCGGGGTGAGTGCCCCAAGCAATCAATGCGTTTTGCATGGTGGTAAGCTCTGAGCCGGTCGCCCATTGTTCTTTCAGAATCAAATCGCGGTGCTGATTCAAAAAGACGCCCCCGAAGTAGCGACTGAATCCTCCGGTGAGTTCCGGCGTGCCAAAGGCATCGGACGACGCTGAGGCCACAATGTTCCGAAATCCGGCTTCCCGCAACAGGCAGCGTTGTTTGCGTCCAAACCGCGCATCGCCTCCGTGATGTTCAATCACCTGCTCCGTCAGTTTCCAAAACCGATCGACGTCCTCGTGTGCGGGGTAGTACACATCCCCATTGAAGTCAGCATCGCGCAAGCCGATCACCCCACCAGGCTTGAGCACCCGCCACAGTTCTCGCAAAGCCTTCATCGGCTCAGCGAGATGATACAGCACGGCATGGGCCAAGACCGCGTCGAAGATTCCGTCCTCGAACGGCAGGGCGTACAGGCTGGCATGGTGAAACTCCACGTTGCCGATTCCACGCTGCCGGGCCTCTCGACAGCCCATGTCGAGTTGGCCATCCTCGATATCAATCCCCACCACCCGCCCCTGCGGGACCAATGCGGCCAGCGTTACGCTGATCCCCCCTGGTCCGCATCCACAATCCAACACGTGCATGGTTGGTGTGAAATGAGGCACAACAAACGCCGCATCGCGAGTGGCTTCCCGTTTGGCCAACCCCTGCAACACCAGTGGATCATAGCCCGCGGAATAGACTTCGTGCTTCTCAAGAGAAATGGTCCCCACTGAACCGGTGCGCCGTGGAGCCAGCTCATCGAGATAGACCATAAACTGATGGTCGTCCAGTGCCGTATCAAGCCGCTCGCACACTCGCTTGAACAAGTCGGTTCCGCGCTCGCTCGAGAAGTCGAGCATGCCTCCGGCGATAACCCGCGTAGTCAGCGGCGCACCGAGCCCAGCTTGAACGTCGCGATGGAAGTCTCGCGTCGAATATACTTCCACACCGTTGGCCTTCAACGTCTCATAGTACAAACCCAGGAGCGACTCCTCCGTCGTCCGGCGCTGCTCGACCGAGACCGAGCCTGACAGGAAATAGGCCAAGTCGCGTGGACCACGTGAGCGCCTGGCGACCTGCCAATCAACTACCGTCACACTTCGGCCCTCGCTTGTTTGGGAAAATGCCCAAATTGTCGGTTCGGTAGTCGCCATGTGTGAACGTCTGAGGTCCATTTGAACATCGTTGAAAATATTCCGGGAGGACAGAGGCAAATCGTCGTGCAGCCTCACGCAAACTGGGCGTCAGAAACTCGGCACACCGTTGTTCGAAGCGGGGCAACATCGCCCGGTACAGGCTTACTCTCATCCCGACGTCATCGGAGAGAGCACGCAACCATGACAGCCTCTTGAGGGAGGGAGATTCCCAAAAGTACGCGTGCAAGAGAGCAAGCTGCTGAACGGCGGTCTCGACATCGGTTGCCGAGCAACCTGCGATATTGTTCCCAAATTCCGCGTGGCCGAGATCTTCAAGCAACAAAAGACTCCCGTCCACGTTCTCCTCATAGAGATTGAGATACGACCGGGGCGTCCGCATAGGGAAACCAGGCAAGGAAGCTATGTCCCGGTAAAACCCAGCCTCGGTTTCATAGACTCCTATTCTCTGGAGCTGTTGCCGGACGGCAGGATCAACCGATGACAACTTGGCAAAGACGGTGGCGGGAGCATGTGATTCCCGATCACTGTAGGAAATCTTCAGACGTGCCGCTTGTCCGACAAATCCACTACCGGCAGCAATCGGATCCACATCGACGGCGACCACCACGGCACGGTCGAGCACTCCGGCATGGCGTAACGCTCGCGTCAGCCAGTCTGGGCTGATGGCATCAGGTGTCGCCTGAATTGAGATACGGTATTCTGCCATTGTGAGCGAAAGGTAACTCACCTCATCTCAAATGAACACATCACGACCTATACATCTAAACTTACAAAGGCCTTGCACCGGCCTTCGGACACTGGCAATCTTCGCTCATTCGCGTCACAGCATGCACAACAAGATCCGCAACACATCGCCTCGGAAACACGATAGGGACAAACCGTGCCTCGCTCTCCCGCAATCTACCATCATCGCACTGCTCTTATTTCAGACAGGTTGTGGAGCCACGCAACTGGGAATGTGCGCACCGCATACAAAAGAAGAAAGCACACCTACGCGGAATTGGATCGAGTGTTTCGATCATCCCTTTTCGCACAGGGGCATTACGCATTCCGTGTTCTGTCTGAACGACGGTACCGACAAACCACCTGTGCTTCTGCTCCATGAATTGACCGGTCTCTCTCCAGGGACGCTGGCCTACGCCGAGGAACTTTCCAAGGACTTCACGGTTTATGTACCGCTGCTGTTCGGCGAGAAAGGCAAGTTTTCCCTCACGAAAGGATTGTGGGCCTACTGGTTCCAAGGATCGATGGAGTTTTTCCCCGGCGGGGAATGGGGCGTTCCCTCTCAGGGAAGCGCTCCCGTCGTGAACTGGTTGCGAGGCGTGGTGCAGAAGGTTGGAGAACGGCATGCTCAACAATACATCGGCATCATCGGGAACTGCATGACCGGTCCGCTCCCGATCGCGCTGCTTGATCATCCACGGGTCCATGCCGCGGTGGTGGCCCAGCCTGCCCTGCCTCTCCGTTTTTGGTTGTACACGGATGCCGACCACAAGTCTCTTGGAATCGCTCCGGACGATGTTGCACACGCCGTACGTAGTACGGCCAAGATTTTCGGATTGAGGTTTCAAACCGACTGCATTGCTCATCCCGATAAAATCAACACGTTGCAGGAACGTTTCCCCGACCGCTTCCGATTCGATGGCGCAATCGAATACCGAATAAACGGCAAGCCGGTCAAGGCTCACAGTACATTGATCGGTTCGTGGAGGGCGACGGGTGAGGCGGGACAGCCATCGCGAGACGCGCGGGAAAAGGTTCGGGATTTTCTTCGCAAGGAACTCGGCAACATTCACGCCGCAGGATAGAAACACAATATCTTCACCCTCAGTTTCTGAGAAGGCACGCTTTTATGCAAGCCCATCAGCCAATATCCCTGCCCACTGATCACGGCTTACGGTCCATTCTTGACTTTCCTGGTCGAAGGGGCTAAGCACAAGACGCCCGGTGCCGCCTGACGGCGGTGATTGCATCTCACGTATCAGACAAGGAGTCAAGAGAATGGCTGAGCGACGACTCTTTTACGCAACCAACCGTAATCACCTCGGCAAGGATCGCTGGCGACCGGACGGCTATGGGAAGAAATTCAGCGATGATGGAGTTGAAAATCTCCGCTTTGGCCGGCTGACCGTCGACGTGGATGAAGCCAAGATCGCCAAGTATCTCGAAGAGGACCGGGGATCGATGGGCCAAGGCGACGGCGAGACCATGATCAAGTATCTGGCGAAATGTGCGGACTCCGCCGACATCGTCGCCTATCGGGAAAAAATCAACCGGGCGGTCGCCGAGGACCAACAGGAGAACATCAAACTGGGCTCTCAAGCGGCATTTGCAGACCTGCAAACGATCATGCGCAAGAATACGGATGTCGTGATTTTTATCCATGG
>JBBIKN010000209.1:0-3662 GCA_037445435.1 Nitrospira sp.
TCACCAAGCGAGATTGCCCTTCATCCATTACCCGCCGATGATCCGAAAGTGAGAAGACCTGATATTGCGCTCGCCAAAATGCTGCTCCAGTGGGAACCGAAGGTCGAACTCGAAGAGGCCTTGGCGAAGACCATTCAATACTTTCAAGGAGTGTTATGCCAAGCGGTGCCCGCCCATTAATACCGTTCCATACATCATGTAATGCAGAGACTCTTGACCCATCTCTCGCCCACACGGTATTGTCAACCTCAATCCCGAATGGCTGAATCACATTGGTGGGAAGCGTGCAAGCTCCAAACAAAACCGCCTCGGAGCAGAAAATCGGCGAGTCCAAGCCGACGCCAGTTTTAGAGTATGTTGTAGAGCTGGTCTCCAAGGCCAAACAGGCATCGAGGCGGTTGGCGGCCCTGCCGAGCGTGACGAAGGATCAAGCGCTCCTTGCCATGGCGGAAGCGCTTGAGGCTAAGGCGGATGAACTCTTGGCGGCCAATGAACAAGATCTCAAGGCCTTTGGCATTGCGCCTGCCAAGAAGGCGATGGCAGATCGCTTGCGACTGACCGACAAGCGGATCGGGGAAATGGCCGCCGGCATTCGCGAGGTGGCGAAGTTGCCCGATCCTGTAGGAACGATGTCCGCGATGTGGACGAGACCAAACGGGATGCAGGTTGGGCGGGTGCGTGTCCCCATTGGAGTGATTGGAATCATTTATGAGTCGCGCCCCAATGTGACGGCGGATTCGGCCGCGCTCTCTCTCAAATCAGGCAACGTCTGCGTGTTGCGAGGCGGCAGCGAGGCGATTCACTCCAATACGGCGATTGCCGCTATCCTATCTGAGGCATCGGAAAAGGCCGGTGTTCCACTCGGGGCGATCACGTTCGTCGATCGCGCAGACCGTGAGGTGGTGCCGGTGTTGCTGAAGCAGGATCGGTTCATCGATTTGATCATTCCTCGTGGCGGCGAATCGTTGATGAAACTTATCGCGGAACATTCCACGATTCCGGTTGTGAAGCATGATGCAGGCGTGTGCCACATCTATGTCGATGCGGATGCGGATTCGGCGATGGCAGAGGCCATTTGTGTCAACGCCAAGGCGCAGCGGCCGTCCACGTGCAATGCTGTGGAAACCCTGCTGGTCCACCAGTCGGTCGCTCGGACTCTGTTGCCCAAGCTGGCCAAAAGTCTCGGGGCGGCCAACGTCGAGATTCGTGGCTGTCCAAAGACATGCCAGTTGATTCCCGAAGCCAAGCCGGCAAGCGAGCAGGATTACGGCAAAGAGTTTCTTGACCTGATTCTTGCCGTGAAAGTTGTGAAGAATATGGATGAAGCGATGGAGCACATCGTGCAGTATGGATCGCGACACACGGAAGCGATCGTGACGTCGGATTACGGACGTGCGATGCGGTTTCTGAAGGAAGTCGATGCCGGTGCTGTTCTGGTGAATGCCTCTACCAGGCTGAACGATGGGTATCAGTTCGGTCTGGGAGCGGAGATCGGTATCAGCACCTCGCGTATTCATGCACGGGGCCCCATGGGGTTGGAAGAGTTAACCTGCTCGAAATTCATTGTCTTGGGGAGCGGCCAGCTCCGCGAGTGAATGCCCTCGGACGCCATTGCATTTGCCCTGAACACCCCCGGCCATCTCCAGTTTCCTTCCACACGTATACTCGCTGAATCCTTCGACAAAGTCGGCTGGCGCGTTGAAACGCTTCCAAGCGGGCATCTCGTCTTTTATCGGTCTGATGGACGACGCTTTCTTGCGGCCGATCCTGAAGGTCATCCCTTGCATGAGTGTGAATGGAAGTCGACTTGCGACGGGACCGTCTCTTTGACGCGAGCGCGCGTCCGACTTGATTGGGGACGATGGATAGGCATTAAGCCCGGTGGGCTGGTGAATGAAACCAAGCTGAATCTCGCTTCGAGGCCCAATTGGCAACGGATCACTCCGGACGATCTTCGTGCCCTGGCTTCCGGGGCGTTACGGGTACCCATCGAGGAGATGCGGTGGTTTTATCGAGATGAGGATTTTGCCATCGATTCAAAAGGAACGGCTACCATTCGGCAGCGAAAAGATGCCTTGTATGTGTTGGAGAGCGGGGGATTTGAAGCGGCGCGTTTCATGGCCTGCATGGGAGCCATGCATTGGGACCACATTGACTTTCTGCCGGTGGTCGAACTGTTCAAATCATTGTTACCCGGGACAGGCTCTGCCGTATTCGAGCTGATTCGCGGACTGTATGACGATCAGAACAAGGGATACTCTACGCCGAGGCCGTTACGGTATCGCGGGATTCCTACCTATCCATCCGTGGCGGCCTTTCGCTTGTTCAGCGCCTTCTTCACGCCTCAGCCGCTAGATGCCGAGGATCCGTCAGCGGCTTTCATGAATCCTTCAAAATCGCATCTTGTTGTCTGGCTGCCGGCCGAATCTTCTCCTGTTCGGTATTTTGACGGCAACCAAGGGTTGTGTGTGACGGTGAAAAACGGGTTTGTGCAAAAGGCCACCCTTGCCGAAGATCCGACGGGGCTTCCATACGTCAGTTCGGTCGGGTGTCGTGTGCTCCCGCTAGATCGCAGCCTCCGTGTCGAAGGGGGTCTGTTGGTTTTGAAAGATCGTGAAACGGAACTAACCTTGCCGTTGAATCTCAATCTCCCGTTGCGATCGTCGCCGCCCGAAGAAGGTTCGGTCAGTCCGGTCGATTGGCGCACGGTATTTGAGCAGGGAGTGCCGTGCATTCCTCCTCATGAAGCTTTCGAGGCAGCGCCCTTGTTTCCTGACGACGACACGGAGATCGGCGAACTTGCTGCCCAGTCCTTCGTGGCCGACTATCTCGACGATCTCGGAGAACAGGATCGCGAGGTTGGCGCGTTGCGATCGCAGGCAGAACGTGTGCTCATCGAGAATGGAGACGCCGCTGTTTCCACGTGCATTTTGTTCGATCGGCCGCGTGACTACACCGTTCGCGTCCGCCATGTTGCCTATGCACAGCGTCAGGCTCAGCAGCTCTGGGCTCAGTGTGCCGAGGTGCAACGATGGGATTGGCTGAAACGAATCCGAATGGTAACCGCTGATATGTGTGAAGACTATGTGGCAAGCCGAGGACCCTTTGACCTGATTTATCACTGGCTGCCGTATGATTCGTTTGATTCTTCGACGACCATGAGAACGGTCGTCACGAGATTGAGTCACATATTACGAGGAGGTGGTCATGCCTTTGTCGTTGGCCCGGTTCAACTGGGAGAACTGCTGAGGCGGGAACCGTCGAAGTTGTCGGCGCGTTGGGAGCAATCGGTTGCATCGCTCCCGACATTTCTCATGCATAAGACGATCTTGCCGAAGGCCAGAATCAAATCAGGTCTTACGCTGTTTCATGTCGAGCGGTTGTAAGTCTGTGTGCAGGAGCTGATTGGGGTTCGGGGATCTCCCGCCCAGGGAACTGGCTTGTCTCTTGAAATTCCTATAGAATTCCCCGGCGGCTCACCGGAATGAGTTTATCAATGTGGGGAGGAAGATTATGCCAAGCGTGCTGGACCGCGTGATCGAGCGAGAATTGAGAAGAGAATTGAAAGATGCCTTGACTCGGTTTGAACAACAACTGCGACAGGCCGGCGTCACGGAAGAGAACGTCAAAAACCGTATGCGTGGGGCCAAGCAATTTGTCGC
>JBBIKN010000210.1:0-3620 GCA_037445435.1 Nitrospira sp.
TCCTTGGCTATGATTCTGGCTTGCTCAGATCAATGTCGGACAGGCTCCTAGCTTCCCAAAAGTCTGTATTCCGACGCGGAACTGATAGTACATGCAGCGTCTATCTCTTTCCCTCCTTCGTCGAATATTTCGCCACAAGTCGACACGCATGACCTCAGAGGGTGTTCAATTCTTACTCTTTACCCTAGCGATCGGCATCGCGGCCATCAATACCGGCAACAATCTATTCTATCTTTTGCTCGCGATGATGCTGAGTCTCGTGTTGATCTCTGGAATTATGGCGGAACACTGCTTGCGATGGTTGGAGTTCCATCGTCATCTTCCGGATCATCTCATCGTGAATCAATCGGCCTCCGCCACGCTGGTCGTAAAGAACCGGAAGTCATTTCTCCCCAGCTTTTCATTGAAGATGTTTGATGTCGGCGATGGCCGGAAACTGGATCACGGTCTCGAGATTCGCCAACTGCTTTCAGGAACGAGCCAACTGGTGTCGTATCCTCTGGTGGCCACGCGGCGTGGTCGGCTGCGACTGGACGGTGTCTGCGTCGAGACGGAGTTTCCGTTCGGGCTCTTTAGAAAACAAACGTTTTACCCAATCGAAGAAACGGTCATTGTCTGCCCGGAGATCAAGCCGATCGACGAGAGGCTGTTCCAGGGGCTTCTCACCACTGGGTCAGAACAGAACGTTCACCGACGGGGATATGGCAATGATTTGTACAATCTGCGCCTGTATCAAGCGGGGGACGACTCGAGAAAGATTCACTGGCCGACAACGGCACGGACATCTCAACTGACAGTCCGAGAAACCGAGGCCGAAGACCAACGCCGAGCCGTCATTCATTTACCGACGGTCGCTCCGGAGAGCCACGATGCATTGTTTGAACAGTCGGTCTCATTGACGGCCTCCATCATTCAGCACCTGACCCATCGCGGTTATATTCTCCAGTTGCTCGTAGGGTCAGCTCGGTCGTCGTTTGGCCAAGGAGAGCTGCACTTATGGGAACTTCTTCGAATGCTCGCCCTTTGTGAACGACGCTCACCACCGGCAGACTTTGTCGTGCCGGAGGAACTATTCGGCGACTCTGTAGAGATCGATGGAGGGTCGATGATTGTTGTGCAGTCGTGGCGGGGATCGGGTGAGATCGAGCTCGACCGTCCTACCATCATAATTAATGGAAACGTCATCGCTGGAGCGACGTATGCCGTTTGATCAGGCCCTTCGACTCGCATCGATTTGGCTGGCGTCCACGGCCTTTATCGGGTTGACGCTTGGAGCGGGTCTGCCGGAATGGCTCGCTGCGCTGACCGGAGTCGCGCTGATCGTTGCCCTCTTACGAAACGTTCGTGGCAAGCCCCTTGAGCGGCTCGCCGCGTATACGCTCATTTCAGCCACTGGATGGAATGTTCTTGTGATGGTCGGTTTTCTAGGTTTCTGGGTGGATATGTTATGGGTCTCCGGTGAACTTCTTCCGGCCGGAGTGCACTTCCTTATGATTCTCATGATCATCAAATTGTTCAACCTTAAGCTTCGTCGTGACTATCTGCATCTCTACGCCATCAGCCTGGTCGCGATCCTGGCGTCTGGGTCGCTCACGACGGATTTATGGTACCTCCCGATTTTCATGCTGTATTTATTAGCCGGCGTGTGGACGCTGCTGTTGTTTCAGCTGACCAAACATTCTGAAGAAACCAGGACTCTCACGATGTCGGTCCCCATGCAACCACAGCACCCTGAATCAGGCAGTCAGGTGACATCGCAGCTCTTTTGGGTGGCAAACGGCCTTGCCTTCGCAACCTTTGGGCTGACACTGGTGATCTTCTTCACGATTCCCCGAGTCAGCGCAGGGTTCTACCAAAAGAGCTTCGGAGAGCACATTCGCACATCAGGATTCTCCGAAACGGTGAACTTAGGAGAGATTGGGCCCATTAAGCGAGATCCAAGCGTCGTGATGCGGATTGAGTTGTTAGATGACATCCCGCATGACACGGGCCGGTTCTACGTACGAGGCGTTGCTTTTGATCAATACGACGGCAAGGCTTGGACGAATCGGCTGAACAACCGGCGGAGTGTATATGAAGACGCGAGCAGGACCTTTGTTCTTCGTAGTAATCGATCTTCTGCGCCACCTCTCCTCGGAGAAACCATCCGACAGAACATCCATTTGGAGCCGCTCGACGCCCCGGTTCTCTTCGCCGCTCCTTTTGTAGAGAGAATCAGCGGAAAGTTCCCGAGCGTTCAGTTTGATTTAACCGGTTCTGTCTATCTGCCGTTCCCTAGTTCGTCACGGATTGAGTATGCCGTCGTTTCACGATCCAACCCGGTGCTACCAGCAGATCTCGGTTCGGAATCCAGCCTCTACCCTGAATCATTTACCCGATATTTCTTGCAGATCCCTGCTCAATCCGAACGGATCACCCTCCTGGCTAAGGAAATCACTCACACACACCGCACGACTTTTGACAAAGCCAATGCCATCCAATCCTTCCTGACGCACAACTTTCGTTATAGCCTTGATGCACCTCTGACAGAGCAGGACCATCCGCTTGAGGAGTTTCTCTTTACCCGCAAGACCGGATATTGCGAACACTACGCCACCGCCATGGTCGTTATGCTTCGGACGATCGGAATTCCGGCGCGCCTTGTCACGGGGTTTCTGGCCACCGAGTGGAATGAATACGGCCGCTATTATGTGGTGAGACAGCAAGACGCCCATGCGTGGGTGGAGGTGCACCTGCCGCATTCCGGGTGGATCACGATGGATCCCACACCTCCTTCGATCGAAAGTGTCGGCAGCGGGTCTTCCGCATGGCACGCGTTGGGCAGAATGATAGACACCATCAGGCTTCAGTGGAACCGATTTTTTGTACAGTACAGTGCCGCGGACCAGCTTGCCGCAGTGCGGGAAGTGAAGGCGGGAAGTACATGGGCCCGAAATAAGGCACACGATTCCATGAGCGCACTCCTCGATCCGCTCATGGCAATGTTTGGTGGGATTGCGGACTACACTTCTAAGGGAGGGATACAGATTTTTGCTGGGGTGTTTGGCCCCGTGATGATTGGCCTTGCCCTTTTCCTGTGGCTAGGGACCAAGCGGCCATGGGCCCAGGGAATGGCTTGTAGGAAAACGACTCGCGAGGAGCAGCACATCGCGGAACTCTACGGACGCATGATCAGGTATTTAGCTCGCAAGGGTGTCCCTAAACTTACTGTGATGCCGCCCCTGGAATTTGTCCGTCTCACTCAGGAGCGATGGAGCGATGCTAGTTCCTCGGTCGCATCCATTACAGAACTCTATTGCCGAACACGATTCGGCCATATCCCTCTCACCAGAGAGGACCTGTCTCTCGCCGAAGACCGTCTTCGCCACCTGATGGCACTCGACAAACCATCGTGATTGGTCGGAGCCATCCTTTGTGCCTCTTCATCATGATGTGTGCGTTTAGTAAACGCCGATCCACTAAAATCTGTTTGGACTGAGGAAAGATAAACCTGATGGAGCGGGAAAAGGGATTTGAACCCTCGACCCTCGCCTTGGCAAGGCGATGCTCTACCACTGAGCTATTCCCGCTCGCGAGGTTTTGAAGTGCGAAGTGTACTGACCGCGCAAGATACTGTCAAG
>JBBIKN010000211.1:0-3522 GCA_037445435.1 Nitrospira sp.
CCGGCCTGCACGGCCCACGGCTGCGTAGGCGCACACCGCCAGACACCACTTATGACATGAAAGATTCTGTCCAAAGAACCGGAGCCCCCTCTGATCCCCCCCTTCACGGGAAACCAGATCCAGATCGTCGCCGCGTAACACGTGGAGCACGACCGCCATCTTCTTCCGCGAGGAGAACCGGCCTCGCTCCGTCTTGGATTTCGCCATACAGACCTCCATTCAGTAGAGAGCAGTATGCCCCAATGGCGTGTCGAAGGAAATCGTGGGGCGGAGGAGACCTTCCCTAAACTGTTACCCGGCGCTCTTCAAACATCGAATACCATCGCCTTCTCAAATTCTTCAGAACCAAAGCAACTGGGAGAGGCAACCTATGTGCCAATCCCTTGTGCAACCCCATTTTAAGTGCCACCTTTCCCAACGAGGTTAGGGGAACGTAGTACCGGGGCAGCACCATTTTTGAAAAACCATTGTGACGTTTAAAGTTGTCAAGCCCTCCATCTCTCAGATCTCCATAAACCAAATACGGTATGCCTCGCGCAGAACACACCTCTATTGCTTTAGCGAGCAGAGCATTATTCGCAAATTTATCGCGATGTGCCATCTTTGATAATAGTTGCAGCACATCTGCAAATTCATCCTCGAAGACTACTTTCATGAACCCGACCAGCTCCTGTTCATAATATGCCCCAAGATACAAACTCCTCTCGCGAAAGGTAGCGTTTTCCCTGCGAACTTTTTCAATGCTATCTCCGTAGTGAGGAAACTTCTTCCCCTGTCTGATAGGAGTCTCATTGTAAATTTGGTGGATCCCCTGAATGTACTGATCATCGAAATCGACAACCCTCACTGTTATCCCACGCGTGGCAGCCCTTTTAACGCTTTGCCTAGTTGTTTTTCTTATACATTCCCGCCACCAATACTCGTAACTTCTCAGTTTGATTACTGCGACTTCGTATTCCTCCATATGATAGGTGAACTTAGGTTCTGTGTGGGGAACACGTTGAAAGAATGTAAAAATATCAACGCTCTGTCCACCTAGTGAAGCGATTATGGGCTCTGGGTCATCTAGCGGTTCGTACCAAGCATTAACTAGCCCGCAAACTTTTATGATGCTTCCATAGCAGTAAAATTCTCTTCCCGCCGCATCAAAATATTTCACGATTTTTGCCTTATCCTTGGTTCAATCTACCGTGATCGAGCCTGGCACGTGACGTCTTCCCCGAAAACGACGGCACTTTAGAACTAGAACCTATCTCAAAATCAATGTTCGATGAGAAACCCACGTTGACCACAGACATCAACTGCGAGCAGCATGCAGTATCCTTGGAAATAACGCCGTTCGTTGACGCCGTGACGCTCAAAGGAAACCGATAAAGTCTCGCCTTCCAATTTTGAGATAGGTTCTAGAGTAAGATGACGGCTTCGGCGGTCCTCGACGAAAGGAGTAGATCGATGAAGCGGTCACGATTCTCCGAAGAGCAGATCGTGTATGCCATCCGACAGGCTGAGAGTGGCGCCCCGATTGGTGATCTCTGCCAGCAGCTGGGTGTCAGCGAGGCCACCTTCTATACCTGGAAGAAGAAGTATGGGCATTTGGGCGTGAGCGAACTCCGCCGATTGCGGCAGGTGGAAGAGGAGAACGCCCGACTCAAACGGCTGGTGGCCAACCTCTCGCTCGACAAACATATGTTGTCGGAGGCCCTTCGAAAAAAAGTCTGAGGCCCGCCCGCCGCCGGGAACTGACCCAGTAATTTCATGGGACATTTCAGATGAGTGGTGCGCGGGCCTGTCGCTTGGCCTCGTCTTGGTCGCGCGTCGTGGTATCGGAAGAGTCAGGCGAAAGATCAAACGGCCCTGCGGCTGCGCATTCCCGATCTCGCGCAGGCCCGCCCCCGATTCGGCTATTTGCGCATCTGGGTCTTGCTGCGGCGGGAAGGTGGGACGGTCAATCGCAAACGGGTCCGGCGCTGGTATCGCCTGGATGGGCTCCAGTTGCGGATGCAGGTACGGAGGCGAAAACACCGGGCGTTGCATCGGGGACCCGCTCCCGTGCCGGTCGGTCCACGGGAACGGTGAAGTATGGATTTTGTCCACGATACCCTCGCCGACAGTCACCCGTATCGGATTCTCACCGTGGTCGATCACTGAAGTCGCTCCAGTCCGGTCCTCGAGGCGGGATTTCGGATGTCAGGTGAGATCGTGAGTCAGATTCTGGATCGCGTGCTCGGAGACACACCGGGACCCCATTCGATTACGGTCGATCATGGGACGGAATTCCAATCCCGGGCCCTGGAAGATTGGGCCTACCGCCGCGGCGTGCAACTCGATTTCATCCGACCGGGCAAACCCGTCGAAAATGCCTTCATTGAGTCGTTTAACGGGCGGTTGCGCGATGAATGTTTGAACGTGCACCAGTTCGCTTCGCTGGCTGAGGCACAGGTGATGATCGAAGCCTGGCGCGTGGGCTACAACACTCGCCGTCCTCACAGCTCACTTGGGCACCTGACGCCAAGTGAGTTCGTCAGACAACGTCAGGAGGAACAGGACACCGAAGAAGCCGTTTGCTCTCGTTAAGAGTCGTCCCGGAATGGGGCCAACGTCACTCCCCAGAATGGTCTCCTTTTGGACTGTCTCAATGTACGGGGAGCTTACAATACTACTGGGCTTGGCTGATCTGATAGTCCTGACAAATCGCTCCCACCGACTTGCCCTTGAGGCCCTCCAGGACAATGGTGGCTTTAGTTTTCGCATCCCACCTTCGCCGTTTCATGGCTGCCCCCTCCTTGGTGGATCAGCCACTGTCGACTGAGTTCAGGTGGCCCTCGTCTTAGAGGGGAGCAGTATAAGACGCTATCGGTTTCCTTTGAGCGTCACGGCCTCAACGAACGGCGTTATTTCCAAGGATACTGCATGCTGCTCGCAGTTGATGTCTGTGGTCAACGTGGCTTCCTCATCGAACATCGCTTTTGAGATAGGTTCTAATACAGCGTTAGATGCTTTCATAGACATCCCAGGCGGGAGTCTCAACTAGAAGCGTCACTTTCCGCAGATGTGAGGAATTCTGCATCACCTCACTTAAATCCTCTGTGTAAAGATCAGATTTTATAGGATGTTGATAAACGATTTTGATCGTTCTCTTTGCGCTTTTTAGACTGTTCTCTATTCTATCCAAAACCCTATTCATCACTGCCTTGTTGAATGGATGATATAGATATATGACGAGAGGGTCACTCGGAAGTTGAAACTGTTCTGCATCCTCGCAAATTGATGATATGGCTCTGCATCGAAGACCTTCCATGCGAATGGTCCTTATATTCTCCACTGCTGCCAAATGTAGCGCAGGAGATAGCTCGACTCCAATTATCTGTTTGAATGGAAAATGAGCAGCCAAGAAAAGGGCCTTCCCTTTTCCAGATCCATAATCGATAAAAACGAAGTTTGAATATTCAATACTAAGCGAAGAGATTACTAGGAGCCTGTCCGACATTGATCTGAGCAAGCCAGAATCATAGCCAAGGAGAC
>JBBIKN010000212.1:0-3503 GCA_037445435.1 Nitrospira sp.
ACAATCGCCGAAGTCCAGACTGATACGTTCATGTGTTCCACGGTGACCTCCATCCTTCGAGAAAACCAGAGCCAGTTGTTTGGGTAGAACCTATCTCAAAATCGATGTTCGATGAGGAAGCCACGTTGACCACGGGCATCAACTGCGAGCCGCATGCAGACTCCTTGGAAATAACGCCGTTCGTCGATGCCGTGACGCTCAAAGGCAACCGATTGCGTCTCGCTTTCCAATTTTGAGATACGTTCTAGGCTGCTTTCTTCACCGCTATGCGATTACTGGAAGACGGGTGTTCGGAAGGAGCATGTGTTGTTTCTTGGGTTTACTCCTCTTCAATTCTGTTGTGGCCTCGATTACAGCCGTGATCCTTCATGTTCAATCTATGAGGGAGGTCGAGGGAGACCAACCCGTCGCAGTAACAACGCCAGCAATCACCTATGAAGTGATTCGTGCCATCAGCACGAAAACGTCTTCATTCCATCAATTCAACGTACATACTTGGTGCAATGAGAAACCGGCACGATAAGGTGGGCTGACGGCTCTTGACTCATCAAAATTTGTTGTTATACAGTTTGGTCATGGTGGCCAGTGCTCTCTCAACCAAGAAAGCGGTGGCGCTGTTTCATGCCCTGTCGGATGAGACGCGGTTGGCGCTGCTCGACCGGTTGAAACACGGAGAACAGTGTGTTTGTGAGCTGACGGATGCGATGAAGGCCGCGCAGTCGCGGCTGTCCTTTCACCTTAAAGTACTGAAGGACGCGGGACTGGTGGAGGATCGCCGTGAGGGGCGATGGATGTATTACTCGCTCAGTGCCCAGGCCCTAGACGAGCTGGAGGACTTAGTGGATTCGCTCAAGAAGGTAGCCAAGTCAGGTGGTTCTGCACGGCGGTGCTGCTGATTTTTTAGTCCTAACAGATCAACGGTTCTTGATTGGGGGTGGATCATGAATGACGCACAGACGCTTAAAGAGGAAATCAAAACCCGGTACGGGCAAGCCGCGCTACAGGCGCAACGGCGAGAGCGGCGATCGTGTTGCGGGACCGGGACCGTTTTGGTGGCAGGCAACCTCCACCCGATCACCTCTCATCTCTATGCGGATCAGGAGACCGCCGCACTTCCCGACGAGGCGGTGCGTGCATCGCTCGGCTGCGGCAATCCGACGTCGTTGGCGCAGATTGGGCCTGGGGAAACCGTCTTGGATTTAGGGTCTGGTGGGGGGATCGATGTGTTGTTGTCCGCGCGGCGGGTCGGGCCGACCGGTAAGGTGTACGGCCTGGACATGACCGATGAGATGTTGGTGCTCGCGCGGGCCAATCAGGCCAAGGCCGGGGTGACGAATGTGGAATTCTTGAAGGGTGACATCGAACACATTCCCTTGCCCGACAATTCCGTCGATCTCATCATTTCGAACTGCGTGATCAATTTGTCACCCGACAAGGATCGTGTCTTGTCGGAAGCGTTCCGTGTATTGAAGCCGGGTGGGCGTCTGGCTGTCTCGGATATCGTTGTTCGAGGCGAAATCCCTCGTGAAATCCGGCGCAGTATCGAACTGTGGGCCGGGTGCGTCGCCGGCGCGTTGGAGCAACAGGAGTACATCGCAAAGCTGGAGCAAGCCGGATTCGAACGAGTCTCAATCGAGCCGACCAGAGTATATACGGCCGCGGATGCGCGGGATCTGTTTGAGGGAATCGATCTCGACCTCAACGCCATCACGCCGGTTGTCGATGGCAAGTTCATCAGCGGGTTCGTACGGGCGACGAAACCGGCGGCCTGTTGTTCGGCCACCTGTTGTCCATGAAACAGCGAGTACTATTTCTCTGTACGGGTAATTCGGCTCGTAGTCAGATGGCGGAAGGGCTGCTGCGCCATCTGGCCGGAGATCGGTATGATGTCTCGAGTGCCGGAACGCATCCCGTCGGTCTCAACCCCGGCGCGGTGACGGCCATGCAGGAGTTGGGTATCGATATTTCCGCACAACGGTCGAAGCGCATGGACGAATTTGTCGATCAGGCGTTCGACTATGTGATTACCGTGTGCGATCGGGCCAAGGAGTCTTGTCCCCGCTGGCCCCACACGGAGCGTCCGAAAATCCTGCCGCTGTGCCGGCATCAGCTGAAGAACGGCGCAAGGCCTTTCGGACGGTGCGGGATCAAATCAAGGCACGCATCGAAGAATTCTTCCTGGTCTGACTTTAAGGACGGGACATCCTCGATCATCCAACCATGCAGCAGTGACGAGGCGTTGCCTCGCCTCCGGGTCGTGCTTGCGCACTCAGGGGAACTCCGCTATAGTGCCCCACCCACCAAGGAGGAATACTAACTATGAACAAGATGCCGGTAGTCATCGGGCTCTTTGGCTTGGCTTGCCTCTTGGGAGCCGCTGGTTGCGCCTCGGAACAAGCCATGATGCAGCCGACACCGGGAGGTCCATCGGTGTCCACGACCGCGGCCGAGGTAGTGTCCGCGGGACTATCGGATTCCCTGCAGGCATGCTTGTCAAGGATCTCGAATGAGTCCAGCAATGGGGTAAGGATGGTCGCCGAACAAAGTTGTCAAGACAATGAAAAGCTTCATCAAGGCGTTGTCGGGACGGCCATCGCCAAGAGCGGCAATCGTGCCTCCGCCGGGACGCAGGGAGATTCACTGAACGCCTGCATGTCGCGCATTCCCGCCGACGCGACGGCAGGTCAGCGAATGTTGGCGGAAGAAAGTTGTAAGCGTGATCAGCTCACACATCACTGAGCGCTGAAGCACGGCATCCAGGGTCAATGCCCAGACCCGGTTCCACACCTTGTGTGGTCGAATTTTTTGGGCGGTCTTCGCCCGACCGGCGCAGTTCCAACTCTTTTCAGGATTACTTCACTTGTAGCCGGTGTAAGTAATCGACAAGCGCGACCAGCTTGTTATGCGCGACCGCGTCTTTCAGTCCGTAGATCTGAATGTCGCCGAGAGCCACGTCCGGCACGTGGCTCCGGTAGTCTCGGCCCCACACCGGCATCGCACGCGGGCCATGGGCTGTTACCTCCTGACGCCCGTCGATGATTTCATACACGCGTTGCGCCGGAAAGACGCCCTCATTTCTCTTGGCGAGAGTGGTCAAGTCCGCCGCGTTCGGTCGAAAGGCCTCCGAGAGCGGACCGTCACCTTTCCCGCTAAGACCATGGCAACTGGCGCAGTTCGACTCGTATTCGGCCTTACCATAGTCGGGAACCGATGATTGTGCGGGAGCTTCTCTCGCAATCAGAGAGAGTCCGAGCACAATCGCCGAAGTCCAGACTGATACGTTCATGTGTTCCACGGTGACCTCCATCCTTCGAGAAAACCAGAGCCAGTTGTTTGGGTAGAACCTATCTCAAAATCGATGTTCGATGAGGAAGCCACGTTGACCACGGGCATCAACTGCGAGCCGCATGCAGACTCCTTGGAAATAACGCCGTTCGTCGATGCCGTGACGCTCAAAGGCAACCGATTGCGTCTCGCTTTCCAATTTTGAGATACGTTCTAGG
>JBBIKN010000213.1:0-3484 GCA_037445435.1 Nitrospira sp.
TTTTCAACCAACCGCGCTCGGCGTTATGGAGGTTCTTCTCACCTGTATCCTTTTGTATTACTGCTGTATCGGAACAGATACTGATAAGATCCCAGTCCGAAGAAGACTGATTACCTCCGGCCCTCTGCTTTGCAGCCCCCTACGAGCCAAACACAAGTCATTCCTTAGATTTGTCTGATCTTCGAGGCACCACTCTCCATAATCCATCCGTTCCTTTTCATTCGTCTCTATTTTGCATGAGAGGCTGGATCCAAAGAGTAAGAGACACACTGACTTCCGACTGGAGGACACCATGAAACGCTCGGAAAGGGCATTGCGCGTGATGGCGTGGTGCTATAGGGCATTGAATCGTATTGTCCCTTGGCATCGGCTGCCGAAAATCCTGGGTCTTTTCAATTTGATCGCATTACGGCATGACCTTCGGCGGTGGAACTTACACGATACGACGCCCTTTGTCGAAGAGACCGGCAAGCGATGTCCATTTCATGCTACCGATCTTTCGGGGCGGCGGGCCGACGGATCGCATAACGATCTGCAACATCCTTCCATGGGGCAGGCCGGTACGCCGTTCAGCCGCAATTGTCCGCTAAGCCTCGTCTCAGTTGCCGACAATCCCGGATCCGAAAAGCCAAGCCCCAAGACCGTGAGTCGTGTGCTCCTGCCACGGACTCAGTTCATTCCGGCAACCTCAGTGAACCTCCTGTTGGCAGCGTGGATTCAGTTTCAATTGCACGACTGGTTCGGTCATGAACGAAGCGATGACCTGGACAGGGAGATTGAGCTTGGACCCGGCGACGAATGGTATGAAGATCGGATGATGGTTCGCAGCACCAAGGAAGCGCCACGCGCTCGAGGGTGTCCCGCATCCATGCCGGTGTTTCTGAACACGGAGACCCACTGGTGAGACGGCTCACAACTGTACGGAAGCGACGCGACCCGGCAGCAGCTGGTTCGCGGTGAGGCGGAACATGGCAAGCTCATGCTCGTCGACGGCCGCCTTCCATCGATGGCAGCGATCGATGCGGACATGGCGGGCATCGACCTCACAGGTTTCAACGGTAATTACTGGATCGGCCTCAGCCTGTTTCACACGCTGTTTGCGCTGGAGCACAACGCGATTTGCGATGCCTTACATGCCCACTATCCGTTATGGACGGGTGAGCAACTCTTCCAGCAAGCCCGCCTGATCAACAGCGCGCTCATGGCCAAGATTCATACAGTGGAATGGACGCCCGCGCTGCTGCAACACCCGACAGCCGATCGCGCGATGCGGATCAATTGGTGGGGTGCATTCGGAGAACAGATCCGTAAGCGATTTGGACGATTCAGCGACGGCGAAGTGTTGGGAGGAATTCCCGGATCTCCAACGGACCACCATACCGCCCCCTATTCCCTTACTGAGGAGTTCGTCGCGGTCTACCGGTTGCATCCATTGATTCCCGACGACTATCGGTTCAACTCCCTCACAGACCCCACAGCCAGTTGCTACAAGACGTTTAGAGAAATTGAAGGCAACAACACGCGTCTCCTGATGGACAAGCTGGGTATTGACAACATGTGGTTCTCGTTCGGCTTGGCCCATCCCGGGAAACTCACCCTGGGTAACTTTCCGCGCTTCCTCCAAGAGTTCAAGCGAATCAAACCGCTCCCGGACGGCAGGGAAGAGGTCCTCGATGTGGCCGCGATCGACGTCTTCCGGGATCGTGAACGGGGTGTACCACGCTACAACAGCTTCAGACGCATGCTACGCATGCGTCCCGTCCAGAGATTCGAAGAGCTCAACCGTGAATGGGCAAAACCACTGCGAGACTTGTACGAGAACGATGTTGAACGGATCGACACCTTGGTTGGATTGTTGGCCGAAGAACCTCCGGAAGGGTTCGCGATCAGCGACACGGCGTTCCGTATCTTTACGCTCATGGCGCCACGGAGACTGAAGAGTGATCGATTTTTCACGGCTGACTTCCGCCCTGAGGTGTATACCCCCATGGGAATAGACTGGGTGCAGACGAATGACTTGACGAGCGTCCTGCTTCGTCACTATCCGACGCTCGCCCCGGCCGTTCGTGGATTGGGCAACGCGTTTCTCCCTTGGCACAACGTCCACGAACCGGCGGGACACTGACCGACCTGAATGAAGAGCATCGACCGCCGCCGGTGCTGCACAATCATTGGTTCCTTCTTGTGAAGGAGGCTGGCTTATGTCGTTGATCAATACACTGGAATGGACTATTCGGAAGGGCTTTTGGAACTTCGTGGCGAAAAGGAAATATAAACGCAATAGACCAATGGTAGTCGATCATCCCTATCGAACACCCGTTCGTCTTCAATTGATCCCTCTGGCACAGGTATATCCGAGCATCCCGATCAGCGACATCCGGATCGCCGATCATCCGCTACAAGATGAGGGCAGGCCCAAGAGGCGATTATTACGACGATTGTTGACGCGGCTCTATCCAAGATTCTTTCCCGAAGAACTGTTCATGCGTGTTGTCGCATGGCTCTGCACCACCAAATGTGGTCCGATGCAGCCCGGCCGCCCCGAGATTCCGGCTCATCCCTATGCCGCCCTAGACCAGGCCTATACCAAAGGACACCGTCGGACGGTGATGAAGAAGTCGGCAACATTGAACCTTGATCCCAAGAGAACGCTGAAGCCTCCTACCTTGCCGATCGAGCTGGAAAGCTTCCCGGATCTCGGTACCTTAGCTCTGCGGGGTCCCTACGCGGGTTACCTTAAGAAGGTGAAAGGTTCCCGTGCGCAGTACGAGTGGGACTTGCGAGAACTCTCTTCCTACGAGTCGCATCGGGACGTCTATGAGCCTTGGGTTCATGTCCTGTTCGAGCTCCATGAGGGAGACGCCTCGCTCAAACCCCGTCGGATCGAATGCCAGCTGGGAACGATTGTCCCGGGCGATCCCCACTGGGCCCTTGCATCGCGTATTGCTGTCTGTGCCGCCACGACCCATACCGCTCTTGTCAGACACTGGACCTGGACCCATTTGGTCGGCGGTGAGCTCTGTTCCTTTGCGACGCGTACACAGCTGACCGAATCTCATCCGCTTTACCGCCTTCTTTGGCCGCATATGGTCGGTACGCATGCGAGCAATCGGTTGGCAACGTTAGGTCAACTGGTGCCCGGCGGCGATTTTGAAGCGGTTTACAGTTTGACCTGCCAAGGCCTCTGTCATTTGATCAGCAAGTCGACCGTGACGTTCCGGTTGGGCATCTTCGATCCCAGGGAAGACTGGTATCGTCGGGGGATACGGGAGATCGTTCCAACCCCGACGCTCGACAATTGCAAACGTCTGTTTCGGACTATGCAGGCCCATGCGTACCGGTATCTCCGTCTGTACTATACCGACGAAGCGATACGGTACGATGAGCAAATACAGAACTGGATCGGCGAGTTGGATCGATTGCTTCCAAACGGCGTCGGTCTCCCTTCGGCCAAGCTGGGCTGCGCGTCGCTCGCCAATCTGGT
>JBBIKN010000214.1:0-3444 GCA_037445435.1 Nitrospira sp.
ACCCAACGACTCACCGACGAAGGTGAGAAGATTATCTCTGGAGGTCTTTGACAGGCTAAGGTTCAAGGGTCTGTCGGACGCGATAGGTTTTTCTCTTGATCTGCGCTATCATGGTGCCATGCCGATTGATCCTGATGATCCGCCGATCTGGCTGCATAAGCTGCACGTGAGTGCTGCGCAGATCAGTCCAGCTGATTATCCTGCGACCCCCGATGAAGGCATACTCCAAGTGTGTCGACTCTCGGATGCCCATCATGCACTTGAACGCGCCATGAAACAGGCATTGGGCCATGATCCTATGACTTTGCCTTCTCCTTTTGAGACACCAGTCATGCCCAATCGCAATGGTAGACCAACCTGACAGGGAATCGCTGGAGTATTTTCTCCTCACCATTTTATATATAGATTCCATTATAGATTCCTTGCCTACGCCTCCCCCGCTTTATTGTCTGGTGGGTGCGTTAGCGCTCGGTGCGTGGGGCGAATTCGTTCCACCAAAGACATCGATCTTCTCATGGTGGCGGATGAGCCACAGCGCGCACGGCTGGTGGCTGCAAAGCGAACTGGACTATTTGCTGATTTCCGCCAAGCCGTAAACGACCTTCTACCTTCAGCCGTCATGCTGTGATAAAGTCAGTCGGTATGCATAAGGTCGTCATTATAGGCTCCGGCCCGGCCGGGCTCACCGCGGCAATTTATACCGCTCGGGCAAATCTCACTCCCCTACTCATCGAAGGATGGCAAGCCGGCGGCCAGCTTACAACCACGACGGAAGTTGAAAACTATCCCGGGTTTGCAAAGGGAATCATGGGGCCGGAATTGATGAAGGAGATGCGGGCTCAGGCAGAACGCTTCGGTACGGTTTTTAAGACCGGCGATGTGACGGCCGTAGACCTCAAGACTCGCCCGTTTAAGATCGTGGTGGACAGTGAAGAAACCTTGGAGGCGCAGACCCTGATCATCGCGACCGGCGCTTCGCCGATCACGCTGGGTCTCCCCAACGAGAAACGTCTCTGGGGCCATGGCGTGTCGAGCTGTGCAACCTGCGACGGGTTTTTTTTCAAAGGCAAAGAACTCGTTGTCGTCGGGGGCGGAGACAGTGCGATGGAAGAAGCGATCTTTCTTACCAAGTTCGCTACCAAAGTTTCGGTCGTCCATCGTCGCGACAAACTTCGGGCATCTAAGATCATGCAAGACCGAGCCATGAAGAATGAGAAGATCACGTTCGTCTGGAACAGCGTCGTCGAAGACGTGCTCGGGCAGGATGTCGTAACCGGTGTCCGAATTAGAAACGTCATCACTGGAAAAGTGTGGGATCTGCCATGCGCGGGTTTCTTTCTGGCGATCGGCCATCGGCCGAATACCGTCCTCTTTAGCACCCAACTCAAAACTGATAGTAGTGGTTATGTCATCACGAACCATGGCACGGCGACGAGTGTTCCTGGTGTGTTCGCAGCTGGAGATGTGCAGGATGCCCATTATCGCCAGGCTGTTACCGCGGCTGGCACCGGATGCATGGCTGCTATTGACGCCGAACGATTCTTAGAAGCTTCAGGCCAAGGTTGAGCTCAGATTCACGAAAAGAGAACCTTACACCTTAATCTCGACTTATCCAGCATGCGCTGCATCATCCTCCACTATCATGAACTGGCTTTGAAGGGCCACAATCGCGACTACTTCGAGCAATCTCTTATTAAGAACATTCGTACCGCACTCAAGGACATAGATGTTCGGCAGGTCGAAAACCTCCACAGTCGAATCCGCATCTGGCTACCGGCCGAAGCCTCCCCCGCAGTGGTTCAAGACCGGCTCAAGCGTGTCTGCGGCATCGCCAACTTTTCACTGGGCCGTGTGACTCCGCTTCGATTGTCCAACCCCAACCTGGATGCGCTCACAACAGCCGTCCTCGAAGAAACTGAATCGAAGTCTTTTTCCACGTTCCGGGTCACAGCCAGGCGGGCCGACAAGCGCCTGGTCTTGACTTCGATGGATATTGAAAAGGCGCTCGGTGCGGCGGTCTGCAATAGAGCAGGTAAAAAAGTCAGTCTCAAGAATCCTGATCTGACCATCTATATCGAGCTCCTTTCCAAAGAAGCCTTCTGTTCGACCGAAAAAATCGAGGGACCTGGCGGCATGCCGGTCGGTGTCAGCGGTAAAGTGACTTGTCTTGTTTCGGGTGGTATCGACTCACCGGTGGCCGCCTATCGCATGATCAAGCGAGGCTGCGTATCTAGTTTCGTGCACTTTTCCGGCCGCCCCTTAGTCAGCCGAGCCTCTGAGGAAAAGGTTCAGGATCTGGTACGGAACCTCACCACATATCAGTATTATTCACACCTCTATATCGTTCCCTTTGGAGAGATCCAGCGCGAAATCGTCCTGAGGACGCCCGCTCCCTTCCGGGTCGTGCTGTACCGACGGATGATGATCCGAATCGCCGAGGAATTGGCGAGAAAGGAACAATGTTGGGCGCTGGTGACCGGGGATAGCCTAGGGCAAGTGGCCTCTCAAACACCACAGAATTTATGTGCGATTGAAGATGCCGCGGAATTCCCGATCCTTCGGCCGCTTATCGGAATGGATAAACGGGAAATCATTGATGAAGCCAGGCGCATCGATACCTACGAGACCTCGATTGAACAGGACGAGGATTGCTGCAAACTATTCGTCCCTCCTCGCCCGAGCACCAAAACTCGTATTGAGGATGTGCGAAAAATTGAACGCATG
Source organism: Nitrospira sp. (assembly GCA_037445435.1). Taxonomy (GTDB): domain Bacteria; phylum Nitrospirota; class Nitrospiria; order Nitrospirales; family Nitrospiraceae; genus Nitrospira_D. The sequence continues at coordinate 2,725 of JBBIKN010000214.1, forward strand.
TTGGATATCTCCGGCCTCGTCAAACGAGGGCTTGAGAAAACGGAGTTGACCGAGTTTTCGTTTCCTTCTCCATCTACCTAAGAAAACCCATATACTACTTCTAAAGTCTACCGAGGCCCCCTATCAAGTCATCTGAAATTTTTACCCAAGGCATCCTCGTTGCGTCATTGGAAATTTTTACCGGGACGGGAACTTGGTGTCGGGCCTGAATTCCCCCCTACCGGTGCCTTGCCTGCCGAGCCGATCGTGACTCCTGCACCAGTTGGGGGTGTCAAATTTTCGGCCGAGGCGACCCGCGATTGCGGAGCTCGTGGACTGAAGGTCCAACCGTGCCACCGGCACCCCAGCGCGGGGCAGGCTGCGGTACCCGACTCCGCAGGGTCACCAAGCGATCCAGGTGCTGCCCAATGCGCTGCGCGAGGACAAAGGGATCGGTGTGCCGGAAGAGGTGCTCGAGGGTGCTACCTTCGTCACATCAGCCTCGCCGCAGGCCCGGACTCGCTCACAGGGTGTCCGCGGCTCATCGTATCGGCGGAGGAGGCGGGAGCCGCGGTGCTCCTTGCGCAGCAGCCTCATCGAGGGCTGAAAGAGATTCTGAAACAACCGCCGATCCGCATAGAGGGCATTGAGCGCCTGCTGCGCGGCCAGGGTCTCGTAGTGTCAGCGCCGATGCTAGCATAATGAGTCTGAAGTTATGAGCATAGGTTGTGCATCCGGTTG
>JBBIKN010000215.1:0-3439 GCA_037445435.1 Nitrospira sp.
CTCGGGCAACTCGTCACCGATATCGAACAGTGCCGTGATAAACGGGACGGCATGTTGAAGGTCGATTTTCTGCTTGTAGGCTTCAAGGCGGTCCAGTGCGACGGCTAGCAAACCACGCTTGTTGAGCGCACGGAATTCCGCCACGAGGCCTTCACGATCACCAACGAGCGACAGTACCCGATCGAGCTCCACTTGCGAAATGTCTCCTTCAGGAATCGCGAGATGGAAATACCGGTCGAACACATCGGGGTGGCAGAGGCGCAATTCCCTAAACCACTTCTCCTCAAAACCCTGGCCATGCATGGGTCCGTTGAATACCCATTCAACCGGCGGGAAGAGTTGTTTGACTATCTCGCGGACCTGACCACGTTGTGATGCCGCTTCGACTATCGACTCAATGAGTTTCCGTGTTCGCTCGTTCTGATCGTGTGAATCAAGAGCACGGTCGCGCCGGCTCGTGAGTTCTAGCTTCGCTTCGGGAAGTCTCTGGTAGACGACTGGCTCAAAGACACGGAGCACTTCCAGCGCGATAAGGTCCACTGGGTTCACTTCAAAGCTGCCCGTGTTCCGAAACAGTGAAACGTGAAAAGAGAGGCAGGCTAGATATCGGTACACATCCCGTAACGTTTGGAAGTAGGGGCGAAGGCCTCCAAAGAATAGGTTCTCCCAGCGATTTTGATCGAAACGCTTTTCCACATCTGGCTCGGTTAGTAGTTCGTCAAGGCCAGCGAATAGAACCTTCTCTAGGCGTGTTCGCTCGATGCGCGGAATGTCGAAGCCCACCTGGACAATCTTCTCAAGGAATTCATGTCCGCTGATGGCTGGCGGTGAGTCCAAACTACGCTCCACGATGTCCCGTTGGAACAGAAGGAGGTAGACTACGTTCGGAAAGTCAGCATTAGCTTTAACAAGTTGGAAGAGGAGCCGTATTTCTTCAGATGTGAGGCGATCGATATCATCCAACACCACCAGAATGGGCCTTTCTAGCTCTTTCAGGGAGTCAGCAAGTTCCTTCTTTATCTCGGCCAAAGTCTGCTCTTGCGCTATCCCTTGGTCCTTGACCGCTTTCGATCCTTCTTGCGCCACGGCCGCAGATTGCTCCATTCCCTTGGCAAGCATGTCTGCGATTCCCGAGTCGGGCAGTCCAAGTATTGGTAAGATCGTCTTAAGCGATTTAGCGAGAGACGCGCCGAGTGTGAGGTAGGTTCCATAGGTCCGCCACTTGGCCGCACGTCGTTTCCCGTCTTCGCTTCGATCCGAACGGCCCAATACCAGACCGATCTCTCGAAAGAACGCCTCTGCCAGTTGATTTTGTCCTGACCATTGCCATGGATTGAACTCAATTATCAGGGGACAGTTCGTCTCAGCCGAGCGGAGTGTTTGGAGGACCATGTTCTTCACAGAGGATTTGCCCGAGCCCCAAGGTCCATACAGGGCAACGACCAGGCTCTCATTGCCCCGCCAGCCTTTGATGGCGGAGGCCAGGGAGTCAGCAAAGGAAGCTCGCCCAAGGAGGTCCTCCTCGCGGGAACCTATTGGCCGATCAGCAGAGAACCGGTGTTTTGACCTCTCGCTGTTCGGTGAGTCACTCTCCATTGTCGACCTCGGTATCCTGGCCCATCCGGTACTTAATGTCGTAGTTGATGATGAAGTCGAGTTCCTCTTCCGCGAAACCGTAGTGCTTCGCCAGCATGTGGTCGATCTGGGGAATACTTTTTCTCATGTGGGAACCTGGCTGGGGCTGCCCGCGGCACAGACACCTCCACTTGTCGGAATCTTAGGGAGGCAGGCTTCAACCAACTGACAAAATTGCCGGAGGTTGCTTGCGTCGATCTTCCCTGTCTCAAAAAGGAAGAGAATGTGTTGAGGTTTTCGATGTGGAGAACTCGCCGGTGGAATTCCTAGGAGTTTCTCGATGTTGCCAGAAATTGTCTGGACATTTAACGTCAAGCTGCTATGCCGCGACGCAAGTATGAGCTCATTCAGTTCCTTGTGCTCTTCTTTATCCAGGTCATCGTCGTACAGCACTGAGTGAGGTATCCCCAACGCCACAAGAAGGTTCATGAAACGATGGATGTTGTACTTTCCTAGGCAGTCGAGCACGTATAGCCCACACTCAGCGCCGTTGAGTTTTCCATCGCTGACCAATTTCCTGATCAAAGCCTGTTCGGCCTGTCCTTCCACTAGGAGGACATGATTGGCAAAGAACAAGCCGCAGCGGTCAGGGTTCAGCCAAAGAAAGTACTTCACGGCCTCCATCTCAGGCTTCTCGTCGTCCCCTTCGAGCTTCTTCTTCAAATTAGGCCATTTCGCAGCGATCTTGTTCATGGCCTGGTTGGCATCCACGATTTCATTCCATGTCGTATCGCCGACTTGGCATACCGAGACACAGCCTTTCTCTCGCTTGAGGCGCCCTATGGCAGGAATGTGCGCCGTATTCCGGCTGACGAAGTGAGAGGAATGCGTTGAGCAAATCACCTGCTGGTCGGAGTTGCCGGCAAGCGTCATAAGGCTTTGCGCGAGAATTTCCTGCTGTGGCGGGTGGAGAAAGGCCTCAGGCTCCTCGAAAAGAATGAGGAGCATGGATGGCGTAAAGTCCTTCGCCTTCTTTGAAGGCTTCTTGCCCATATACTTCGCGCCGAGTTGGATCAGCGAATAGATGAAATGGCGCTGGAATCCGGAGCCAAACTGATCTGCCGCCAGCGACTTGCCATGGGCCTTGTCCACGCATTGGTAGGACAAAAGCGATTTGATTATCTCGGCGGTAGATGGCGACTTCATGTCGAGGTGGAATCCCGTCCCCCAGGATTCGAGCAGGGCGCTCAGATCGGATTCAAACCCTTCAAGCGAGCGACCATCGGTTGTTTTCTCAGTCTTAATCCCTTTAGCGAAGTCGTCGAAGTCTTTCGAGAACTTTTCATACGACCGGCTTGATTCGACGACGGCCTCCAGCACGTTCGTCAACAAGTCCCGTAACGCGGATGGCCCGGTGAGTTTCGTGTGCTCATCCACTTTGCTTACGGCGGGAATAAAGACGATGTCGCCGAATTTTCCGCTCTGGACGTTCTTCGCTCCGTAAAACGGATCGCCTAACAGCTTACCGTCCTTTGTGTAGCCGAAAATGTAGCCGTCTTTATTCTTGTCGCTAGCTTTCCAATACTTTCGTACCCTGAGCGTGTTGGCGGTGTGCTTATAGTCGTCGGCGAGAGATGTGTATTCCGCGTCGGTCAGCTTGAAGGTGAGTTCAACCCAAGATTCTTGATCGACGGTCGCAATAAAGGGGAAATCGCGATCGTGCTTGAACTTGAATCCATCCTTCTCGTAAAACGCGCGAAGCGCGTCGATAACCGTGCTCTTACCGGCGTTGTTCGGACCGACAAGAAGGCTGTAGTCGAACAAGTTGAGCGCAGCGTCCAGAATGCCACGGAAATTATGGATT
>JBBIKN010000216.1:0-3365 GCA_037445435.1 Nitrospira sp.
AGCTGAGGCCGAGTCTTGTGGATCAGGCGGTGACTGTTTCGACAATTGAGTCGAGAGTATAAGTCGTGATATGACAGGCCCGAACGCCGGGCCGAATACCTATGAGGGAGGAGCTATGGCGAAAACTCAACATCAAAGATTGGTCGAAGGCCATAATGGTCCGCACATCGATCTCGGAATCGAGCCGGCACAGCGAAAGGCGATCGCAGAAGGATTGGGGAAGGTCCTGGCGGATACCTATACGCTTTACCTTAAAACGCACAACTTCCATTGGAATGTGACAGGGCCGATGTTTCAGACGCTTCACCTTATGTTCGAGCAGCAATACAACGAACTCGCCCTGGCTGTCGATCTGGTTGCGGAGCGGATCAGGGCTTTAGGGCATCCCGCTCCGGGAAGTTATGCGCAATTTTCCAAGCTTTCGTCCATCTCCGAAGCCACGGGTGTACCGAAGGCGGAAGACATGATCCGCCAGTTGGTCGAAGGGCAGGAAGCAGTGGTGCGAACATTGCGGAATGTCTTTCCCACGGCTGAGAAAGCTTCCGATCAGGTGACGATCGATCTGCTGACTCAGCGTATGCAGGTGCACGAGAAGACGGCATGGATGCTCCGAAGTCTACTGGAGTAATGTAAGCGATGGCAGCTCCCTGGTACAGAGTTGCAAGGAGGAGAGAAGACCGTGGTGATCACAGACGGGAAGGACACAAGAACGGTGTCACCAATCACATAGATAGCTTGCAGAAGGGAGGGTGTGATGACGCGAAAGAAGATATCTGAGAGAGTGGTGTTGACGGGTGTGTTCGTATTGGGGATGGCTCTTGCCATGCCTGTTGTGCCGATTTACAGCCCACATGCACATGCAGAAGAATCTGCGGGTGGGTCCTATACCTTGCCGACCCTTCTGGGATTGGAAGATCCTAATAAGTTCGTGCCGACTGACAATCCCCTCACCAAGGAGAAGATTGAGCTGGGGCGCATCCTGTTCTTCGATAAGCGGTTGTCAAAGAACAACACCATCGCCTGCGCGAGTTGCCATCTGAAGGAGAAGGGGTTTACGGACGGTAAGCCGGTGTCGACCGGTATCCATGGCCTTAAAGGTGGTCGCAGCGCGCCTGTCTCGTTCAATCGAGTCTATAGCACATTGAATTTTTGGGATGGCCGGGCGGCGACCTTGGAAGCTCAATCGGTGGGTCCATTTACGAATCCGATCGAGCACGGCTTTTCCAACTACGATGAGATGAACGCGAAGATGATGAAAATCCCAGGCTACCGGAAGCTCTTCAAGCAAGTCTTCGGCGACGAGAATATCACGACAGAAAGAGTGGGCATGGCCATCGCCAGCTTTCAGAGGACCGTGCTGTCTGGTAACAGCGCGGTGGATAAGTTCGATATCGGAGGCGATGAAAAGGCTTTGAGCGACTCCGCGAAGCGCGGTTTGGAGCTATTTCGAGGGAAAGCCCGTTGTACGCGATGCCATTCGGGCTTCAACTTCACGGATGAAAAGTTCCACAATCTCGGCATCGGATGGGACACGAATACAGTCGATCTCGGTCGGTATATGGTCACGAATAGCGCAGAGGATATCGGAGCGTTCAAGACTCCGACGTTGCGGGAAATCGCTCGCACTGCGCCCTATATGCATGACGGACGATTCAAGACCTTGGAAGAGGTGGTGAAGTTCTACAACCAGGGTGGGGTCAAGAATCCACACCAGGATAATACGATCATCCCATTGGAACTGACGGATGAAGAGCAACAAGATTTGGTGGCGATGCTCAAGTCGCTCAATGGGGAAGGATGGCAGCACGTCTCCGCGCCGAAGTCGTTTCCGAAGTAGTTCGAACCGTTCACCGATGAGGGTCATCGGAGGGCCATCGCGAGGTGGCCCTCTTTTTTTAGGTGCGGGATAATGATTCCTGACCGTTCAGTTGGAGGAGATACCGGCGTAGGATGGCCTGCTCGATGCGGGAGCGTCCCCGATCCGGGGCTGGGAATCGGAGTACCAGATGGATCTTGCCGGATTCCGGCAGTTGAATCGTGATACGCGGTTCCGGCGAAGGCGCCTCGAGAAGATTGGCCTGTTCCAACAGCTTCATCTGCCGCGCCGCTTCTTCCATGAACGGCGCGCATTCGGTTTTTGCCGCATCCAGGAGGACGCGCTCGGCTCGCTGCCAATCCTCGTCGTTCTTGATCGGCACGACCACCGTATAGAGGCCGTACTCCTGCTGGGGATTTTCTTTGACCAGCGGATTGGTGAACAGCAGGCTGTTGGGGAACACGGTCACGCGACCGGTATAGAGATGAGCGGATTGGCCGGGGCCGATCTCTAATAACTTCGTCGCGAACATATCGTGATCCAGGACGACTCCGCGGTGGCCGGCGATTTGAATTCGATCACCGACGCCATAGGCTTTGCCGCCGACTCGAAGTGCCGCGCCGCTCCAACAGAGGATCAGTTCTTTTGTCGCCAGGACCATGGCTGCCGCCAACGCGACGATCGAGACTGCGAAGGCCTGCAGTTCGTGTGCCCAGATCATCACAAGGCCGATGAGAAACGCAAAGACGACGGAGTTCCTTGTCGTGACCACCCATCGGCGTTTCGATTCCATCGAGAGCGTCGGATTGCCCGCGATCCATCGTACGATCAGTGATCTGGCGATGACCAAGGTCAGCAGCAGGATCAGCGACTTCAGTCCGTCAAACGCAACCGAGCTGTCGATTCCAAACCACTCGCTTTGGGGCACGATCGTCCTCTACTTGGCGGTCAGTGTTTCGCGGGTGCCCGGAACACATTCCTCGCGTTTCCAGCTCTTCAGGGTCTTGTCTTCCGAGAAGGTCAATGTGTACCGATAGCAATACAACGTGGGTTTGGCGGTTTCTGTTCCCTTGCCCATCATGCTGGTGACCGAGTGGGAAGCATCGGCGACGAACGAGGAATTCCACCGGGTGAGTTCCTGCTCGCTCAGCGCGAACCGATAGGTCCAGAGACTGTCCCCCCCAAGAGCCGGGGTCTTGGCCGTGTGCGGGGGACCCAATCGTTCCCGAACCTCATCCTGTGTCAGCCGACCGACTCCGTTCTTGAGATAAGTGTCTCGCCAGGGACCACCACAGCCGGACAAGCCGGCTACCAGTGCGACAAGCAGAGCCCCAGTGATGAGCATGGAGGATTGGCGGATGACGGAAGGAATCGAGATCGACATGCTGTAGCCTACGCTACACCGGACGGTCGGTAAGTGCAACTCTCCACGCAATCGTCTGCTAGATGCGGCCGGACGCCCTTATCGGGTCCGCGGAGGTAAGAATAAGGTAGACTAGGAGCCTGTCCGACATTAGGCCCAACGCACTTGTGTGCAGGCACTGACTCG
>JBBIKN010000217.1:0-3336 GCA_037445435.1 Nitrospira sp.
CGGTTCGCTTGGCCGAAGCTTCCCGCCATATCACCGAGGACACCGGGAAACACTAATTTCTACAGGATATTCACGAGCCCGCCGCTTCGTGTAAAATCATACTTCAGAGCTCCGTGTTGCAAGCAAGATGAACGCATCATGAGACACCGATCGGTCGCATCAGCTTGGTTGAGTCCACTCGCGCTGCCTCTGATCGTATTGATCATCGCGATATGGCCCCCGGCCTTGTCCGAGGCTTATCTGCAAGATCGCATCGTCGCCATCGTCAATTCCGAATTGATCATGTTGTCTGATGTAAAGCGCGAGTTTGAAACGGAGCAAGAGCGGCTTTCCCGTGAGCACCGTGGAGGCGATCTCGCCCAGCACTTGAAAACCGCGGAAAACATGGCCTTGACGAAGCTCATCGAGCGACGATTGCAACTGCAGGAAGCCAAGGCTAAAAAGGTCGAGGTCTCAGACCTGGAAGTGAAGCAAGCCCTGGAACAGATGAAGCGGCAAGGCAGTCCCCTCGACATCACCAATCCGAGTCATGTGCAGACTGTTCGCGATCAGCTCCTCCTCATGAGAGTCGTGGACCAACATATTCGCGGCAACATTACCGTCGGAGACTCCGAGCTGAAGCGGTTTTACGATGAGCATCGTGACCGGTTCGCCCTTCCCGAAGAGTACCAACTGAGCCAGATCATCATTCACCCCCACTCCCCGGATGGATTGGCCGAAGCCCTAACCAAAGCCCGCCGAGCCATGGACGACTTGAAGCGGGGAGAGAAATTTGAAGACGTCGCCATGCAGTACTCCGACGGTGCCAATGCCTTGCAAGGTGGACGACTCGGATGGGTCCGCCAAGGGGAACTTTTGCCCGTGATCGAGCAGGCGATCGCCCGCTTGGTGGCCGGTGGCATCTCCGACATCATCGAGAGTCCGGAGGGAATCCAAATCATCCGCTTGGACGACAAGAGACCGAAGCAGTTTCGTCGCTACGAGGACGTTCGGCGCGAAGTGCAGGAACAGGTCTATCAACAGAAGAGCGAAGACATGTATCAATCCTGGCTCGTCGAGCTTAAGAACAAAGCCTACATCGAAATCAAGTTCCAGCCGGATACGGACACCGTTCACCGCTAACCGTGTCCCCTGTGTACCCGAACTGAGATCAAAGGAGGTCCCTACGAAGGCCTCCGGCCACGTCACGTAAGGCTCTCCACACCCGATCCCGACCATCCCCGGTCACCGACGAATAAGGAATCAACATCTCTCCTTCAGCTAGTCCTAAGGCCTGATGCGTCTGCCTCAGGGTACGGACCCGTTCACTGGGCTTCAACTTGTCAACCTTGGTGGCAACGACGAGGAGATTCCGGCGGATCGAACGGAGCCACTCGATGGCCTGACGATCCTGGTCGGTCACGACCCGGCTGTCCACCAACATCACGACCACCAGCAGCGAGGCCCGACCAACGAGATAGTCTTCCATCAACGGTCCCCACTGGGTACGGTCGGATTTCGACACTTTGGCGAATCCATAGCCGGGCAGGTCCACGAGATGAAATTGTGAAAGGTCGGGATCGGACGTCGAGACGAGAAACACGTTCACGGCCCTCGTCTTTCCGGGCGTTCTGCTGACCTTGGCCAGTTCGCGGCGATTGAGCAATGAATTGATCAACGACGATTTGCCCACATTGGAGCGCCCCACGAAAGCAATTTCGTGAAGACGGCCGGACGGAAATTGTTCTGGAGTGACACAACTTTTGATAAACTCGGCTGCAAAGATTTTCATGCCGTCAGGCTGATCGATGGATTCGAGACGGAAAACGAACCACAGTCCCACCTTCCTGCGTCACTACACATACGATCCCCCTTTGTCCAAGTCAACCGGCCGGCGCACGGTGGCTTGTTTTCTTGTCTGGAGCACCGTGCTCATCGGACTTCCTGCGGGCATCCTCGCGCTAAGCTGGCTCAGCACTCTTCCCGACACAGAGTTGCTTGCCAGGACCAACCCGACTTCGACGGCGCTCATGAACCATCGGCTGGCGAAAGCAGCCGAACAGGGACGCACCGGCAAGCGACAATGGATCTGGACACCCCTGAGTCGGATCGCGCCGGAGTTGCAACGCGCCGTGATCGCGGCTGAGGACGCCTCATTCTTCGTCCATGAAGGTTTCGACTGGGAAGGCATTCGCGACGCCGCGCTGTATAATCTCGAAGCGGGAGAACTCAAACGAGGCGGGAGCACTATTACGCAGCAGCTGGCGAAAAATCTGTATCTGTCGTCCGAGCGCTCGCTGTTCCGCAAGGCCCGCGAAGCCTTGATCACCCGCTCGCTCGAACACCGGCTGACCAAAACACGGATCCTCGAGCTGTACCTCAATATCGCGGAATGGGGACGCGGGGTGTACGGGGCCGAAGCCGCGGCTCGCCATCACTTCGGAAAATCCGCCTCCGACTTGACCGCCGACGAAGCCGCCTGGCTGGCAGCCATCTTACCCAGCCCCCAACGATACGACCCCCTCAGAAAAACGACTTTCCTGACACGCCGTCACGAACGCATCCTTCGATGGATGGATAAGGTGTCGATCCAGCGGGTCCATCGGTAATCATTGCATTGCGGCGATATGCCGATTTGGTTAGGATGCCGCCGCATGTGTCACGGCATGTCATGATTTTGAAATGCCAAATTGGAACTTCAAATTTGAAGTCACAATCCGGGATCGTGTGATACCAAGGCGGTCTACGGTCACAAAAGGCGACCTTAAGAGGAGGTCATCCGGTGAGCAGTCTTGTACCAACTGAACGAATCGAGAAACAGATTCTGCTGCTACGCGGCCATAAGGTCATGTTGAGCATAGACCTTGCCGAGATGTACGGCGTCGAACCCAGAGCGCTGGTCCAGGCGGTCAAGCGCAACCGAGAACGGTTTCCCAAAGATTTCATGTTTCAACTGACTGAGGAAGAATTTGAAAACTTGAAATCACAAATTGTGACTTCAAGTTGGGGTGGGTTACGGCGAGCTCGTCCATATGCCTTCACTGAGCAAGGTGTCGCGATGCTTTCCAGCGTCCTGAATAGCACGCGGGCCGTCCACGTGAACATTGCCATCATGCGAACCTTTGTTCGCTTACGGGGCATGATCGCCTCAAATAAAGAGCTCGCACGCCGTCTGGTCGAGCTGGAAAAGAAGTATGATCGTCAATTCAAAGTGGTCTTCGATGCCATCCGGGAGCTCATGGCGCCTACAAAAACTCCCGTGCGGCGGATTGGGTTTCAGCGAGACGGTGCCAAGTGATCGACCTCGCTAGGAGCCTGTCCGACATTAGGCCCAACGCACTTGTGTGCAGGCACTGA
>JBBIKN010000218.1:0-3235 GCA_037445435.1 Nitrospira sp.
AGCAGAAGCCACGCAAGTCGTGACTGCCATTAAACAGCGGTTCCGAATTCCTGAAGGCAAACCCAAATAACATCATCTCTAAACCCATGGTGCGCCGGGAGCGGACGTTCATCCCAGATTGCTAAGCTGCGTGTGCCGCATAGATTTGGGGGAGCCCAGTCTCTGCATCGTACAACTTCCTATCTCGATAAGACTTTGTTCTCTATCAAAATATCAGCCGGATGGACCGAACAGGCACATTTCGCCCCTCATTCCTTGTCTCTGCCCAGTTCATTCAATCGTGGTAAGAAGGTGCGTCGTTGTGCGACCCACCTGTAGTAAGGTGAAGTGGCGGATGAACACAAGGATCTACCGGTCCGTTCAACATGCCAGCCGGATGGTGCACGAGATACGGTTCAATTGTAATTGCTGGTGGTTGAGTCAACAAGTCGAGTTTCTGGAATGGCGTCTTGGCTTTGATGTACTGGCGCCACAGTCTCAACCGGTTTCCATACCGATATCGCTGAAATAAGGGAGGTCATGATGCTGTGCGGGCGGCGCAGGAACGGAGCGGTGACAGCATCAGTGTAGTCGTGCGTGGACATTGGCCTGAATATGTGATGGAAGGTGCCGGTCTCGGTCTCTTCATGGTCTCGGCCGCAGTCGTGACTGCCGCTCTTGAATATCCACATTCACCGCTTCACGACTTCTTCACCGATCCGGTGCTCAGGCGAATTGTGATCGGGTTGGCCATGGGATTGACGGCGATCGGATTGATTTATTCGCCCTGGGGGAAGCGTTCTGGAGCCCATTTGAATCCGGCGGTCACGGTGACATTCTTCCGTCTTGGGAAAATCACGGGTGCTGATGCGTCTGGATATGTCGTGGCACAGTTCATTGGCGGGACCGTGGGGCTGTGGTTCTCGGCCCAGTTCCTCGGTCTGGCGATAGAACATCCTGCCGTCAACTATGTCGTGACGGTGCCAGGACCGGAGGGAACGGCGATTGCGTTTGTCGCGGAGGCGATCATCTCGTTTGGGCTTATGCTTGTCGTCCTGGTTGTCTCGAACCGTCCGTCGCTGAACCGATGGACCGGAGTGTTCGCGGGAGTGCTGGTTGCAACCTACATTGCGGTAGAGGCGCCTTTCTCCGGCATGAGCATGAATCCCGCGCGCACGTTCGCCTCGGCAGTCCCTGCCAGACTCTGGACTGACTATTGGCTCTATCTTACCGCTCCACTCATCGGGATGTTGTCAGCCGGTGAATGGTATGTGCGCACCAACGGCATCCAGCGAGTCCTGTGCGCCAAGCTGCACCATCACAACAACGCTCGCTGCATCTTCCGCTGCCGCTACATGGCATGAACGGCGCGTCGTACGGCTTCTGTAAGAACTCGCGAGGCCGTTCGACTGACGGCAGTGAAGACGATCCGAGGATCTCTCAATTCAATCACCAACACCACAAGGAGGGCGTGATGAGCAGCAAGCGTGTAGTCAAGATGGGACTGCTGTCCCTGGTGGCCGCGACCGGAATGTTTCTCGCATCCAATGGGTTCGCGGCGGATGTGCATACGACAAGCAAATTTGAAGGTGTGAAGGCCAACAGCGGGACCGCGACTCATGGCCGCTCCGGCAACAACGATACGTTGACCTGGTCGGAGGACTTTAAAATCCCCGATACCCCCGCACCCCACTGGCAGGTGGTGGACACCAAGGGCAACGTGTATCTCCTCAATCGCCTTGTGATCAAGGGCGACAAGCAGAACCGGACTATTACCCTGCCGGTGCAGATCAACGATGTGGCCAAGGTCCAGATTTGGTGCGCCTATGCGGAAGTGTTGCTCGGTGAGGCATCGTTCGCCAAGCCGATCGTTACGGCGTCGGGCGAAGCTCGAAGCAATGGCATGAAGGCCGACAGCGGCATGAAGCACGACGGCATGGCGATGAGCCGATAGCGTCAGGTGAAAGGTAAGGGGTGAGGGGTAAGGGGATGGGGACGAATCCCGAATTCTCTCGCCTCTTACCTGCACCAGGCGCGATAGGGAGGAGCCATGATTCGACTGATTGTCTTAGCAACTCTGATGGTGGTTCCGGTTGGAGCAGCCCAGGCTCAATTGGTCGAGAAGACCGCGTTGACGCTTGAGGGCGCAAAGCGAATTGCTGCGGCGGCTGAGGCCAAGGCGAGGACTGATGGGGCGCGAGTGGTCATTGCCGTCGTCGACGACGGAGGCAGCCTGTTGTTGCTGGAACGGCTGGACGATACGCAGGTCGCCAGCGTGAATGTGGGGATCGATAAGGCTCGAACCGCCGCCATCTATCGTCGGCCCAGCAAAGTCTTCGAAGATCAAGTCAAGAACGGGCGCGTGTCGGCCCTGGCGCTGCACGGCGCGGTTGCGTTGCAAGGCGGCGTACCGATTACCGTGAACGGAAAGGTGGTCGGGGCGATCGGTGTCAGTGGGGAGACTCCTCAGCAGGACGAAGACATTGCCATCGCCGGGGCGGCAGTCGCGGCATCGTTCACCAAGCCATAGCCGTCAGTCATCAGCCTTTAGCTTCGAACGATTGCTTCCGAGCGGAACGCTGATCGCGGAATGCGAATGTCGAGGTTCAGAAAAGGAGACCAGATATGAAACCGTCAATGTTGCCGATAGCCGCCGGCGCAATGCTGCTCTTTGCTTCTGCCGGTTATGCCGGTTCAGTGTCCGAGAAGCAGGCCCTTACACTGGAAGGGGCGAAGAAGGTCATAACAGCTGCAGTGGCGGAGGCGAAGCGCGTCAATGCGCCTGGTGGCTCCATTGCCGTGGTGGATGAGGGCGGCAATCTGCTGGCAATGGAGCGGCTGGACGGGTCGTTCGCGGCCAGCGCGAATATTTCCATTGGCAAGGCGCGAACGGCGGCGCTCTTCAAGAAGCCGACCAAAGTTTTTGAAGACTCCATCAAGAATGGACGCACATCGATGGTGACGTTGGGTGGCGATCTTCCCAATTTCACCCCGCTGCAGGGCGGGATTCCTCTCGAATGGGAAGGCAAGGTGGTGGGAGCCATCGGCGTGAGCGGAGCCGCCAGCGCACAGCAGGACGAAGAATTGGCCCTCGCCGGAGCGAAATCGCTCGACTCGATGGACATGGTGGCGATGCCCAATGATCACCCATTGCCGGTGACCTATATCGACAGCAAGACGGTCAGGACAGCCTTTGCGAAAGGCGCGGTCCTGGTGGGCGAGGACGAACAGATGATGCATGCAGACCGGAACTACA
>JBBIKN010000219.1:0-3116 GCA_037445435.1 Nitrospira sp.
GCCTGACGTCGCTTGAACTCACTGCGATCGACCATCCTGACCACACGCGCGACCGTCTCGCGATCGAACCCTGCCGCGACGATTTCATCGAGCGAGCGATCTTCTTCCACATACGCCCGAAGAATGGGATCGAGGACTGCATACGGCGGAAGGGAATCTTCATCCTTTTGATTCGGCCTCAACTCGGCGGTCGGAGGTCGGTCGAGGATACGTTTGGGAATCACCGGTGACGGACCGAGTTCGTTACGGAACCTCGCCAGGCCGTAGACCATCGTCTTCGGCACATCCTTAATGACGGCCAACCCGCCGGCCATATCGCCGTACAGCGTCGAATACCCCACGCTCAGCTCGCTTTTGTTCCCCGTGGTCAACACCAGATGCCCGAACTTATTGGACAGTGCCATCAGTATGTTGCCGCGAATGCGAGCCTGGAGATTTTCCTCGGTCGCGTCTTCCGAGCACCCGACGAATGAGGGTGCCAGCGACTGTCGATAGGCCTCAAATGTCGGAGTAATGGGGATGGTATTCACATCGATACCGAGACACCGTACGAGTTCCGCAACATCCTCTTCGCTTTCATGCGAGGTGTATGGAGACGGCATGAAGACGCCGAACACTTGCTTGGCACCCAGCGCATCCACAGCGATTGCCGCAGTCACTGCCGAATCTATACCGCCGCTCAGCCCGATCACCGCTCGCGTAAATCCATTCTTTTGAACATAATCTTTCACCGCCAGTACCAGGGCGCGGTAGACCTCTTCGATCTCATCCAACGGCTCTGCCAATCTCGGTGCGATTCGAGTCCGCTTCTTCTTTTTTCTCCCGATCCCGTTCACGACGAGGCGCTCAACGACCGACACCGCTCTTCCCCTCAATGCCGCTTTTCGTCCAGGGATCCTACGCGAGCGTGAAACAGCCTCCACATCCAAATCGGCCACAAGCAACTCTTCACGAAACGCGTGACTACGGGCGATCACGTTGCCGGAATGATCCAGAATCAAGCTGTTCCCGTCAAAAACCAGCTCATCTTGGCCTCCAACCATGTTGGTATACGTGACAATGACTCCGTTTGCCCGGGCTCTCGCCGCCAGCATTTGCTCACGGAAACGACCTTTGCCGACATGAAACGGCGAAGCGTTGATGTTGACGATTACCTCAGCACCGGCTGCAGCTTGCACACGAGCGGGCCCTTCTGGAAGCCAAATATCTTCGCAGATGGTCACTCCGACCGTCGTTCCGTTGACGATAAGCAACGGAAGCCTCCGCCCCGGATGAAAATACCGGCTTTCATCGAAAACGCCATAGTTAGGCAGATGAAATTTTTGATAGCTGCCAACGAGTCTGCAGTTGGCAATCAATGCCGCCGCATTATAGAGCGCATGCTGACCGGCTGAGACGATCGACCGATGTGCGTCGCTTTGGTCTCCCTGCCCTACGTACCCTACCACGGCGGCCATACCGCGACAGGCTTGTGTGATTTCATCAAGGGCTCGTAAGTTATCCGTCACAAATTGCGATTGGAGAAGTAGGTCTTCGGGAGGATAACCCGTGATGACCAGTTCAGGAAACGCAACCAAGTCAGCCTTGGCCTTTTGGGCCTCGCGGAGCCACCCGAGGATCCGATTGACATTCCCGGTCAGATCCCCGACTGTCGGGTTCATCTGCGCCATCGCGATTCGCAATATCCGCATAGAGCTCCGGAAACCCGGTCTCCCCCCCGATGGCCAAGCCCACTCTACACAGGAGATAGGTTCACACCCATTCCGCCCTTTGAGCAAGAGATGCAACTAAGCATGACCATGAGAAGAGAAGGCTTGTGAAACTGAATACCACTGTTCAAACACGTGTTTGTCGATCGGCCCTATCCGCACCTGTCCAATGCGTTCAGGCCACACTCCAATGATTTGCCCACCTGACACCTTCTTATCATGCAGCATGGCCTTCCATATCCTTTGCGGTGTCCACCGTGGCATGCGGTCACTCAGTCCCGCAGCTTTCACGGTGCGCCGAATCTCTTCGACTACTGCACGGGAACAAATCCCTTGAAAACAGGCCAGCTCGGCCTCCTGCACTAATCCAATCCCCACCGCTTCTCCATGGACAAACGACCTATACCCCCCCAACGCTTCCAGGGCATGGCCAATGGTATGACCATAGTTGAGGATTCGTCTGCGATCGGATTCTCGCTCATCCGCCGCCACCACCTCCGCCTTTATCTCACAGGATCGTTTCACCACTGTTGCTACCGTACGCGGAGTTTGCCTCCGCAAATCAGACAGGTGCCGCTGCAGATACGCAAAGAACGACTCATCGGCGATGATGCCGTACTTGATGACCTCGGCAAGCCCGGCCACCATTTCCCGATGAGGCAAGGTACGAAGAGTCAATGGATCTATCCATACAGCCCGTGGTTGATAAATCGACCCGATCAGGTTCTTTCCGAGCCGATGATCGACTCCCGTCTTTCCTCCGACGCTGGAATCGACCTGTGCAATAAGAGTCGTCGGCACCTGAATATAGGGAATACCACGTTGGTAGATCGAGGCCGCAAAGCCGGCCATGTCACCCACGACACCACCGCCGAGCGCCAAGAGCATAGACGACCGCTCAAATCGATGACGCGCCAATACGTCCAGAATACGCTCCACGGTCCTCAACGTTTTGGACCGTTCTCCTGGGGTAAGAATGATCGGCACTGGCTCGATCTGATATTTCTTAATCGTCTCGGAAATGTGCTTCAGATAGTATCGAGCGACATGTCGATCTGTCACAACTCCGACTTTACCTTTGACTCCGTATCTCTTTAATTCCCTTCCGAGCTTCTCCAAAAGTCCAGGTCGGATGACAATCTCATAGCTCCTATCCGCTAAAGAAACCTTAATGGTGGATGCTGGAGTCATTTGGTAACCTTAAAGAGGATGAAGCAGGAGCACCGCATGATTATTTTGAACTCCAAATCATATGTGGGACATCGAATGGAGGGGCATCGTAACACAGCCCCGATGAACTAAAAAGGCGGTCGTATCCAGCGCCGAGTGCCTGAACTTAGGATGAATTGACGCGATCTAGGAGCCTGTCCGACATTAGGCCCAACGCACTTGTGTGCAGGCACTGAC
>JBBIKN010000220.1:0-3019 GCA_037445435.1 Nitrospira sp.
ACCCCCTGAAGCGGTCGGACTCATGAAAGCACTATACTCCTCGTTGGACTGATGGACAAGCGAGCTCGGTTCACCCTGGTGGTTCGCATAATATCCGTGAAACGTCGGTTTTCACTTGGAAGCAAGAAACTGTATAGCCCGCGTCATGGAGAGCTTTGTACATGGAAAGGAAGTTGACCTCGACGCCGCCGAAACTCGGCCCGGGTTCGAGATACCCCGGATAGCCAGAGCGGTCGCCGCTCATGCAATGGCTACAGATGAGAAGGCGGTCGAAATACGAGGGGATGAACCGGCCTTCGAGCCCGACGCCGTCCGGTGATGGGAAGAACACATTTTCATAAGCCATGCCGTATTCGTCCGGCCGCCTCAGAATGGGTATGCGCCCTCCGGCCGCGAACACTTCAGCAAGACCGTCCATCACCTGACTTGAGTTTGAGTGTTGATGTACTCTCACGGCCGCATGTCGTCTCGGCTGGTGTTGATCGAGAAACCGGCCCCTGCACACTGTCCAAATATTCGCCCTCAGCCTCTTAGAGGAAAAGAATGCTGGGAATCCATGATGCCTTGCGGTTCCTCGCTCGATCATGGTGTCGTCATCGGAAACAGGCCGTCGATCTCGCGCACCCACCCCAGCGCCCCGAGACACGCCTTTCGACGCACGGCCGCAGCGAGCGAAGAGAGAGGCAGCTCGCCACGCCGCACGTGAATGTCTACGGAGCTGTCGGTGTGGGCATGTTGATGGCGGTACGTTCAAGGCCCATGATGACCGTCAGAGCGGAGGGAGCATGCTGAACGATTTCCTTTTGCACTTCGATGCGACGTAGATCGACGAACTCCGTCGCCGTTAACCCGAGCGACTCTCGATAGGCTCTGTCTGCAATACCGCGCTGCCGTTCAGCTTTTTCACGCGCTTCTTCGGCTTTCTGAAATTCAGCCATCGTAATCTTACGCTGCTCCTGCACGATGGTTTCAGTCGTCTGCTCCACCACGCCCTTCGGCGGCATAATGCTGCCGACCACGATGCGGTTCAGCCGAATCGGGATGTTCTGCTTCTCGATCAACTTGGTTTGCACTTCACGCGCGATGGCGTCCTGCAATTTGGTACGAGTGGTCGGATCGGTCGTCAATTGGAAGAGCGGATACTTCTGTACTTCTTCACGCACAAAAGTTCGGAAGGCTTCTTTCACATTGTTTCGATACCAGTCGGGACCATACTTTGAGATAAGTTCGGGAGATCGACCTTCGACAACATTGGCAATGAGGAAGGCATCGAAGGACACCGGCGCGTTCTCGGCTGAGATAATGTCGAAATGTTCGGCATACTGGATCGGCCTCACATCAACCTCGATCACCTTCGTCGTCGGCACGACCCAGATCCGCCCCGTGGTGGTAGGGACCGGATCGACACCGCCATGGCCGAAGATATATGGCTGCTCGACCAGTACACCTTCATGCCCCGCTTCAATCGCCACACATGCGGTTCCCATGAGTAACAGTCCAACAGCCAATACGCGTTCTACGATATCGTGACGTAGTCTCTTCATATGCGCCTCCTCCGATAAGTCCACATGCCGGTATCCTCGTTCTTGCGTATCCACCGTCACATGTCGGACTTGTCGGCATCCTGCGAACTGCGAGTCAATTCTTTGACCGTACACTCCGTGCTTCGTCGGAGGATTGCCGCCTCGACCCTCTACCACTTCACCCGACCTTCACGACTCTTCAGGGTTCTCGTCCGCATCTTCGCTGTCGCTGGCTAATGACCTCTCCTCACTGTCTTCCTGACACCAGGTTTGTTTCTCCAGAGGGTAATGTCCCATCGAGCCTTCATAGTGGACCAAATCGGTTTCATATCCGTCGGTCTTCCAGATGGGAAGGCATCGCGCAAAAAGGTGCGGCAGAACTCTTGGCATCCCGCCGATCACCACTGGTCTGGCCGCATCCGCCGTTCCGACGACGGCAAGCTGATTGCCGGCCTGCAACATGTCGGCGTCTGGAACGCTATTCAGAACGATCGCGAACTCGAAGGAACCTTTCCGGATGACAGGCGTAGGGCCGTACCCCAGGTATTTATTTATGGGCTGCTCCTTGACAACAATAACCACACCGTCCGGGTTCCGAATAACTTGCGCGATCTGTCCTCCAAGCTGCACTTTGTGAGATGCAAAGTTAACAGTAGTGGGGTGATACGTCTGGTCCTTCCAGGCCTTGAGAACGAAGGTATCGGTTTCGACGTCCTTCATGATCTCGGGAGGAACGATCGGTAGGGCCGTGCACCCGGCAAACAAGATGCCTATCGCAAATAGGCCGATGATTCTCATGGGTTCCTCTCCTTTCTGTCAGACACTGGAGGAGAGAAGGAGTTCCTGTTGGATCTGTTTGGCTCAACAACAGCCGCTCATTTTGAGCAGGTACAGGGGCTTCATCTCGTATGTCCTCCTTCGATCTGCGGCGCAATTGATCTCATCGCCCGTATGTGAAGCGGTTTCAGTCGTGCGATTACTTCAACGTTTGCAGATACCGCGTCCAAAGGATGCGTCCTCTTTGAGACAAAGAGGTCCTCTGAAAGCCGTGCTTTCAGAAAAGCCATTACTATGTAAATTGGTTAACTGTTCGCGCAGCCAATGCTACGCGGGTGGGGGATGGAAGACGGTTGTTACAAAGACGGGAAGATGGGGCGATGTTTGGAATATCACATCAAGACGACTTGGTTCCGAATTCAGCAATTCAGGCACAACTTGGGTAAGAGAAAAATCTTCCGAGACGGTCTCCGCAAGTAGATCCGAAGAGGCGAGTATTCCTACCAGAGTAACGGGCATTCCCAACATCTGCGAGAGGACACAGACACACAGAAAAATCACCACTCCGGTCTAGCTACTCCTTGCAGACAAAACTGCAATCGCCTTCATCTTTGACCTCGCTCGCTGTTATAAAGGATACTCCTGCTTGGCATGGCGTACAAGGGGATGAATTGCGCGGTGATGTCACGCTGTTCGTGTAAGTTGGTCAAGGATGCCCT
>JBBIKN010000221.1:0-2962 GCA_037445435.1 Nitrospira sp.
CTCCTTGGCTATGATTCTGGCTTGCTCAGATCAATGTCGGACAGGCTCCTAGGAAGTGCTATGTGAGACTAGCGCTATTCAAGCTGTGGATAGCTCGAAATCCCCTACGGTATGGTTCAGCGTCCTAGCAGAAGGGCGATCTTAATGTCCCTGCACTACTGGTTCAACGGAAAGAACCTTTATTATCTGTTGAAGCCGACCATCCCGTGGGCCATTCGCGTACGAGTCCGCCGTTTCTTTGCCAACCGTCTGCGGCAGAAGTTCAGCGACTCTTGGCCTATCTTGCCGTCTGCAGCTCAACGGCCGGAGGGTTGGCCTGGGTGGCCGAATGGAAAACAATTTGCCTTTGTCATGACACACGATGTGGAGGGCGCGAGCGGACTGGCACGGTGCAGGAAGATGGCGGAACTGGACAAGGCGTTCGGCATTCGTTCATCTTTTCACTTTGTTCCGGAGGGAGAGTATCGTCTACCGGACGCTCTCCGAACCGACCTCGAACAAGAAGGTTTTGAAGTCGCCGTCCATGATTTGCATCATGACGGAACACTCTATCGATCAGCACACCACTTCCAAGCGCAGGCTCGCATCATCAATCAGTACCTCCAGAAGTGGGAGGCCTCCGGTTTCAGGGCTGGCTTCATGTTTCATAACCTGGAATGGCTTCATGACCTCGACGTTCTCTACGATGCCTCGACGTTCGACATCGATCCGTTTGAGCCGCAACCGGATGGGGTCGGCACGATTTTCCCGTTCTGGGTTCAGCGGAACGGATCGAAGGGCTATGTGGAACTGCCGTACACGCTTCCGCAGGACTCCACATTATTCGTGCTTTTCAAGGAAGGAACGATCGACTTGTGGAGAAAGAAGCTGGATTGGGTAGCTTTGCACGGCGGCATGGCCCTGACGATCGTCCATCCTGACTACATTTTGTTTGAAGGAAAGCCGAATGCCTGGGAATATCAGGCCGAGCTGTATGAGCAGTTTCTGAAATACGTCACCACTCGCTACGGCGATAGCTGTTGGTATGCCCTTCCGCGTGAGATCGCGGCGTTTGCTGCACAGGTTAAACCCCGGTTGGCTTCCGGTCCATGCTCTTCCAACTACCGGAAGAATGACGGGAACGTCACGTAGCGCTTCCGTTGAATGTCCTGCATCACACTTGGCCGACCATGCAACGGCTACGCCGAAGCTTCCGCTCATGTCTTGCCAGGTACGCCGGCATTCAAGCTTCGTTGAGAAGTTAGTGGGTTAAGAGCTCTTCTGTACACCGGAACCTTCTCTTTCTCTTCACACCTGCTCATGCGCTCCGTATCTCTGTGGTGGGATAAACTCTTTCTCTTCCTGGGCCTAATGAAGGGCGGACAGTCGTGTTCTCCCGCGTACATCCTGTCTGAAACGGTCTATCGCGACCTGGTCCAGCGCGAGTTCAAGCGTTCCGAGCGATCGGGGCATCGCTGTCGGATCCTGTTGATCTATTGGACGAACACACAAGGGATCGTCATGCCATTGGGCTCGGAGCTTGCCGGTAGGATGATGGCGATCCTGTCCGTGAGTATTCGTGACACTGATTACATTGGATGGTATCGGCAAAGTCGGATCGTGGGCGTGTTGTTGACAGCGTTACGGTCGGATTCTGCCGGAGACGGATGCGACAGCCTGAAGACCCGTTTGTTGGACAGTTTACATAGAGTCTCGGCAGTGACGGATTATGCGTTCCTGCAGATACGAGTGCTCGATCCGGGTGAACTTCCAGCATCCGATGCACCCGACCATCCGATTCCGTCTTCTGATTCCAAACATTCGTTTCTCTAACCTCTCTCAAGGAGTGTCATTATGTTACGACTCGGTGTAATCGGCTATGGGTATTGGGGGCCCAACGTGGTGCGGAATTTCCTTGCACATCACGACTGCAAAGTCGTCACGATCTGCGATAAGTCTTCTGCGGCATTGACCCGTGTGATGGCGGCGCATCCCGGCATCGGCGTGACGACGGATCCGGATGCGGTGCTGTTGGCCACAGACATCGATGCGGTGGCGATCATCACGCCTGTGTCGTACCACTACGAGCTGGCCAAGAAGGCGCTTGAGAACGGGAAACACGTGTTCGTGGAGAAGCCCTTTACCGCAACCTCAGCCGAGGCCGAAAAACTGATTGAGCTCGCCGATCGCGGCGGTCTTCAGATCATGGTCGATCACACGTTCCTCTTTACGGGGGTCGTTCGCAAAATCAAACAACTCATCGATGAAGGGACGCTTGGACGTCTCTACTATTATGATTCGACACGCGTGAACTTGGGACTGTTTCAGCATGACGTCAATGTGCTGTGGGATCTCGCACCGCATGACCTGTCGATCATGGATTACTTGATCGGCGTTGAGCCCGAATTAGTCGTCGCGACCGGCGGAGCCCATGTGAACAGTCTCGAAAACATCGCCTACCTCACTGTGTACTTCCCCGATAATGTCCTGGCGCACATCAATGTCAATTGGCTGTCGCCCGTCAAAATGCGCACCACGTTGGTCGGAGGCCAGAAGCGAATGCTGGTCTGGAATGATCTCGATTTAGGGGAAAAACTGCGTGTCTATGACAAGGGCGCCGACGTGAAGAATGAATCGGGAATGCATGCGGCCTTGGTCAGCTATCGAACCGGTGATATGTATGCGCCGAAAATCGAGGAAGCTGAAGCGCTGAGGGTAGAAACCCGGTATTTTTTGGACTGTGTCATGAATGGGACGAAACCCATCAACGATGGGCACGCAGGACTGCGAGTCGTGCGCATTCTTGAGGCGGCCGAGCAGTCTCTGAATCAGCACAAGGAAATTGTGCTGGCGTAGACGTCAGGGACGAGGACGAAGTTGGAGGAGTGAGGACATGACAGGCATCCACGCAGACGTCAACCGCACGCGTCAAGGCCAGGGGCTGCTCGACGAGCCGCTCTTCAAACAGGCGGTCACGCGAGAA
>JBBIKN010000222.1:0-2900 GCA_037445435.1 Nitrospira sp.
GCCATTCGAACTGAAAGTTCTGCTCGATACGGTTGCTGCCGAACTGACTGCCTAGATACTCGCCGCGTACGCTCAACCTTCTTCGCATTGACATCACGAGACGGTCCCGTCAGACTCGCATTCGATGTCTGGATCCTGCCCATTATGATATTTCTCAATCTGTCCCTGGGAACCATAGTTGCCGCAGTCGGGTTCTGGCTCATATGGGGGGGAACCGTCTCTCCTGTTATCGTGATCGGATGGGCCCTGATCGTGGGGCTGTTCTTGTGGTTCATCACGGAGTCGATCACGGAACTATGGGCCTGGTCCACGCTGCTGCTCGGCCTGGAAAGCTTTGCCTGGCCGTTGGTGTTGATGATTCAGCTCAGGAGCGGGGAAGAATCACTTCCCGAATCGGAGATGGGAACGATTCTTTCAGCCGTCGTGCTGGGTCTCTTCTCATCGGTGTTTTGGATTTCGTTTTCCTACGGGCTGTTCAAACGAGCACGTACGCTGGATTCGGCTCAATGCCAGGAGCGGGCTGCGACGGTGTCAACTTCCAGGTTGGGTAAAAAGAATAAAGGTATGTAGCCTTATCCATTCTCGACCGGGTCGATGTCGACGACGAATTTGATCCCACCTTTGCGGTACTCCCGCTCCATTTTCTCGACGGACTCCTGGATCCGGCGGCTAAGGGCGCTAAGCGTGGTTCCCTTAACCAAGATGCGATACTGCTGACGGCCTTTGGGATGTCTATGTATGGCCGGCACCGGTCCCAAAACAACGAGAGGCTGCTGGTCGCGGGCGGTCTGTTCAAGCTCTACACTCCATCGTTTGGCGGCCTCTTCGACAATCCCAAGGTCTTTCCCGGTTACTGACAGATCAGCCAAGTGGCAGACTGGAGGATAATAAAGAAGCCGACGCGCGGCAAATTCTTCGTTGTAAAATAGATCGGGATCTCCTGAAACTAAGGCTTGTACAGCGTGGTGCGTAGGGAGGTGCGTTTGTACGATGACTCGGCCTCCGGCGGACGCCGAACACGCTAGGGTGGTAGCATCAACCAGCAGGTGATAGGTGCGCTCCGCGGCACGGAAATCGGAGACGTGCAGTCCGGAATCTGCTTGAAGAATTCCCACCAAGCCGCAGCGGGGCAATGGCTCCCGGCGAAATAGGGCTTGGGTACCGATGAGAACATCCCATGTACCCGACCTGACACCTTCCCACAGAGCATGAGCGGACGCCGAACGTCGGAGTGTGTCACCATCGAGTCGGGCGATTTTGGCCTGTGGAAATAAGCGGCGAACTTCGGCTTCAACACGCTCGGTGCCTCCACCAACAGGATTCATACGCGGAGTCCGGCACAAAGGACAGAAGTCCGGCAACCGATCCCCTTTACCACAGTAGCGGCAAGTCAGTCTGCCGACCTCACGATAATAGGTGAGCGGTACGATGCAGGAATCGCAACGAGGGACCCACCCACAGTCTCGGCAAACCAACGTCCCGGCATAACCTTTCCTATTGAGGAAGAGTAGGATCTTGGCATGATTCTGTAGGGTGTCGTGCATCGCTCGGGTGAGTGTGTGGCTCAAGAGCGTGCCTGCCGACTCGTTGCGGAGGTCAACGACCTCAATCGTAGGTTGAAGGGCAACTTCTTGTGGCACGTAATGAATTTCAGCATCGGTATCGAACCTTGATTCAAGTGATGGGTGAGCGGAGGCTAGTACAACAAGCGCCCGTTCGCGCGCAGCTCTCAAACTGGCCACCTCTCTGGCATGATAGCGAGGCTCTTGAGGTTCCTTCAGGGCAGGATCTTCTTCACCTTCCACCCAGATCAGCCCGATCGATTGAAGGGGTGAAAATATGGCCGAACGGGTTCCTATGACTACCGAAGGAGTCTGTCTCCCACTCTGTTGCCGGAGATCCGATTCCAGAGATGAGTGTGCGAGGGTAATCTGGAGATCCGTAAGTCTTGAGAGCCGTTGTTTCAGCCACGAAGCGCTCGCCGTTTCGCCGGTGAGAACTATAGTGGCTCTCTTCATCGCGTGCGCTTGCTGAATGGCGTCGGCAAGTCGACTAAGCCGGTGTTCCCACGGGGCATGGAGTACGAGCTTCCTCATGTGGTTGCTGTGAAGGCAGTGTGCGACGCGCGTTTTCCATGAAGCGTCGACGGCCGGGAGTGTTTCAGTGGGCAGAATACCGGCCATTGACGTGCGGCGATCATGCTCAACTAAGGAACGCTTCCTCCGAGGCCTTTGGAACTCGATGTTGGGGGATTTCAAAGATACGAGCGCTATCCACGACTTCTTGATCAGCACGTCGATCCCCCGCACGGCGTTTCCCCGCCGAGTTGATCCAAGTGAGGACGACAGAATTCCTGGAGTTCGCCGTGCAATTCTGTCGAGAGTTGGCTTCAGATCATCCGGACAAAGGCCAGCTTCCAAGGCTGTGCGACCTTGCGGAGTGGCTACGTAACGCGCGGATGAGGGCTTCCGCGTCGCCATCGAGGGTAATATCAGCCGAAGACACTGGCCCCAGGGTGCGACATAATATTCTGCGACCTTGCGAGAGAGTTCGAACAGCGCCGGAGGCAGTGGAGAAGCTTGCTTGTCGTGAACTAAAGAGAGGATTTCTCTGAGTGTCGCGGACTTTATCTCAGTCGCAAGGCGGTTGCTGAGCGAGATGACGATCCCTTCCAGAACCGTGCGTCCAAAAGGGACAAGGACGCGGTGCCCTATTGCTATGGTCTGAATTAAGGTAGAAGGGACAAGATAGGTGAAAGCCTTCGCAATGTGGCGGGGGACGATAACGTCTGCATAGAGTGCTCCCTTTCGATCAGGAAGGATCGAGATCCCATCGGAAGCCATGGTGCATTCTAACAGTCTGGAAATACGAAGGACACCTGCCCATATCGGCGTTCTAGG
>JBBIKN010000223.1:0-2893 GCA_037445435.1 Nitrospira sp.
CTAGGGCCTTGCAGCCGCGGTGTGGACACGCGATATCAGCAAAGCTCACCGCATCGCAGCGGAGCTTCGGGCCGGCTCGGTCTGGATCAACTGCTACAACATCTTCGATGCCGCATTGCCCTTCGGGGGCTACAAACAATCAGGCTGAGGGCGTGAAATGGGCCACGACGTGTTGGAACTCTACACCGAAGTGAAGGCCGTCACAGTACGGTTGTGAGGAACCGAAGAGCTGATGACCATGAGCACAAGGTGCGGTGGCAAGGGCCTCGCATGAAGCAAATGGTCATCGGCTCTTTATCCAAAAGTTCCTCTGAAGCACTGTCGCACGCGTGCTGACTGACGCATGCAGATCCTGCAAGCAGCAGTTCTCTATTTTCTATTGGTGTTTGGCGCAGGGTTCGTACTGGGAACCCTGCGGATCCTTCTCGTCGTTCCGTTGCTGGGGGAGAGAACTGCGGAACTGCTGGAAATGCCGCTGATGCTGGGTGTCATCATCGCTGCAGCCAGATGGTTGGTCCTTCACAGGCTTGATGATGGTCGGCTGTCTTCGGCACTTTCTGTGGGCTGTATCGCCATGGGATTCGTGTTGCTGGCCGACTTGGCTGTGGGAATGTGGCTCCGAGGACTATCGGTAATGGAAGTCTTTCTCAACCGTGATCCAGTCTCAGGTGCTGCCTACTACGCGGCTCTCCTATTCTTTGCCATCATGCCGACCATCGTCACTCGCCTTCGACAGACTTAGCCTCTTTCGGGAAGATCAGAACAGTGGGTGGTGCGGGGCCGATGCAAAGGGGGCCGCAGGCGGCACCTCGCCGGCATTGCCAAGAAACCGCCAAGCATCACCGTCTTTTACCAGATAGTGGACTTCACGAAACCAACTGTCGAGTGTGAGCCGATTTCCTGTGCGTTCATCGGTGCCGTACAAGCCCCCCGTGCAGGTCACTTCCGCACGAAGTTCATCGTTCACCTGCGTGATCTTGATATCGGAAAACAAATGGAGGGATTCCACCGCCCGATAATGCTCGAACACTTCGCCCCATACCCGGCGCACGTCGTCTTCTTTCAACCCGTGGTAGTCGTAAGACGGCGCGTAAAACTGCATGAGCGCGTTGAGATCTTCTTTTTTCAGCGCCGCTTCCGCACGTTCGAACGCTGCCACCAACTCCTTTACCAATGGATGACGAAGGAGGTGGCTCTTTCCCGTGACTTTTTTCCCCTCCACCAACAAGATCGTCTCCGACAACACTTGCACCTTAGCCGACACCAGAATAGGCGCGAGTGCACAGGATAAGGTCAAACTCAGCATAAGAAACAAGGATAACCTCCCACCACGTTTCATGTTGCACCCCTTACGTCAACTTCGGCCAATCTCAAGCTTTTTCGTCGTAGCCTTTTTCTAGGAGCCGACACCCCGCATCACGAGAAACGCAATTCCGACCGCAAGCACCAGAAATGCGATCAGCCAACGGATAAATCTCTGCTGCGCCGTGGCAAGCACCTGATCGATCTTCTTCTTGAGAGCCGGCTCGGACGCGATATAGGCATCCACCGCATCTTTCGCCTCTTTCAGACCGATATTCCGCTCTTGACGAACAACCTTGATCGCCTCGATCACATTGCCCTGCCAGAGCGCCTCAACTGCGCCTTTGGGAAGATCTGAAGAACGCCGCAGTTTGTTTGCCATATTCAGAAGAAGAATGAAGCCAACTATCTCATATTGAGTTTATAACCGCTTAGCGAAGAAGAGACAACGATGTTGGCTTGCAGGACCCACGTCCAAGTCCTTATTTTTTGGTGCTTCAACCTTTCTCTTCGAAGAAGAAGCACGTTACCTGGATAGCCATACTCGTTGGGATGGTTGTATCTGTTACGTGAAGAGAGGCATCATGCCCTTCCAGTTTCTCAATCGCCATGTCTGCTTCTCTTCAAGTCTTCATCGCGATCTTCGTCATCGGCGTCTTTCTACGATCCCGCGCCATACTGACGAAAGCTCACGCCGGACGGATTGCGACGTTCGTATTCTCCATCAGTTTGCCCGCGACGATACTCGTGTCGCTGGATCGTGTCGACCTCACGGCGACGGCCTGGAAACTCCCGCTGGCTGCTTGCTTCATCACACTTCCGATAGTCGTCGGCTCCTTGCGCGTAGCCCGTCTGCTGCAGCTTCCACGTGAGACGCAAGGCGGGTTCGTATTGACCGTCAGTTCAATCAATTCCGTGTACTTTGCTTTTCCCGTCATCCTTGCCACGTTCGGCGACGAAGGATTGACGCAAGCCGTGCTCTTCGACCTCGGTCAAACGACACTGACTCTCACCGTTCTCTACGGTCTGGCCGTCTGGCACGGCGCACAGTCCGCTACACCCCGGTCGGCTGCCATCCGCTTCTTGTCATCGCCTCCTCTATGGGCCCTGGCTTGCATTCTCGTCATCAAATTGTCAGGACATCATCTCCCTGCCTGGCTCCTTGAGATACTCAGACCGCTTCACTTCACCACCAGTCCACTCGCCAGTTTGGTACTCGGCCTCTCGATTAGTTTCTCTGCAGTTCACCGGACGGCCCGATTGGCAACACTGGGCGTGGCGCTGCGAATGGGAGGTGGATTGCTGCTTGGATTGGGAACCGTGTGGCTGTTGGGTCTGACGGGAGTGGAACGAGCGGTCGTAATCCTTGTGGCGGCAATGCCCTCGGCGGTCAGCGCCATGATCTTCGCCGCCGAAACGCACCTCGATGAGGAGCTGGTCGCCTCGATTGTGGCGCTGTCCATTTGCCTGGGCGTGGCGATACTTCCATGGTTACCGCGACTGGCGCCCATGCTGCAGCAATAGGCGCCGCCATCCTGCTAGGAGCCTGTCCGACATTGATCTGAGCAAGCCAGAATCATAGCCAAGGAGA
>JBBIKN010000224.1:0-2865 GCA_037445435.1 Nitrospira sp.
GACCGCAGTTTGTGTCCTGACAAGCGTCTTCAGCCATTGAGAGAGGTCTGGACTTCTTCGATCCACATCACCAGGAAGAGAATGCTCAGTGCGATGAACACCTTGGCCATCGCCTGCAGGAGAGGAACAGCAATGCCATGAATGACACGAGTCACATCATCCGTACAATTAAAGAAGCCTAGAGCTATTGTGTTCCCCAAAAAAATACGCGTAGGGTTGTCGGACATAGTTCGAGAGGATCTGCATGGAAAGTCTACGCCCGAGATTGTATGAACTCAGATACCGCGCAGGTATCTGGGGAGATGCTGCTTTCCTTTGTGACCGGCCACCACTCCGCGCATGCGGCGCCGTGGTCGGAATGTGCGATGTCTTGGTCGGCAAAGCGGTCGCTAAACAACCGTCGAGACGCTTCCTATAAGTCCCGCATATCGATTGAGTATGCCGCGATGAAAACGCCAGCTATGCTTGAGGAGGGTGAAAGTTTGAGGTCGCAAAGATCGGATGATATGGCGAAGAGTCGGGCTTCTCGCAGAGAAGTGGACAACTCGTTAATCGTATTTCCAACATTTCCGGAGGAATCGAAAAGTCATCAGATGCAGATTCCAGTGATCTATCTGTCGTCAGAACACTGGAGAGCGTGATAGGCGTTCCCAGCATTTGTGCTATCACGCAGAAACAAATCAATACGACCAGAAAGGCTGTTCC
This sequence comes from Nitrospira sp., assembly GCA_037445435.1. Classification (GTDB taxonomy): domain Bacteria; phylum Nitrospirota; class Nitrospiria; order Nitrospirales; family Nitrospiraceae; genus Nitrospira_D. The sequence continues at coordinate 706 of JBBIKN010000224.1, forward strand.
TCTTCTAAGGATGGAGATGACTTTAAGCTACTCGCCTTCCAGGAAGAAGTCCCGCTTGATCAGAAGCCTTTACCGGCTGTCACTCGAAACGTGGGATCGGTGTCTGAGGAGGACGGAAATACGAATGGACTCCTGAGCTGAACCGACGGTTTGTTCCACTGAAGACCAAAGTCGTGACGCAATCATTCCCGATGATTCTGCTGTTGTCTCATGGTTACTGTCCAGCTAGCGACGGAGCTCGAACTCCTCAATTCGATTCTGAGACAAGTTGGAGATTCCTTCTTTCGCCATGCGACGAAAGATATCACTCCTATCCAGCAGTTCCGCATAGGTCCCTTGATCGACGATGGATCCGTTCTCCAGCAGATAAATGATGTCCGCCCGCTGAACCGTGCGCAGGCGATGGGCGACCATGATGATCGTTTTCTGATGGAAGATGTTTCGGATCGCGTCCGTCACGGCGTCTTCGGTGAGGCTATCCAACGCACTCGTCGCTTCGTCCAGGATTAGGACTCCCGGGTCACTATACAGGGCCCTCGCGATCCCCACGCGTTGCCGCTGGCCGCCGCTAAGCCGCACACCGCGCTCCCCAACCATTGTCTTATACCCGTTTGGGAGTTCGTCAACGACAAACTCATGAAGATTGGCAATCTGTGCGGCACGTTCCACACGATCAATATCCAGATCCCTGTGAGCCACCCCGAAGGCGATGTTCGCCGCCAGCGTGTCATCGGCTAAATAGATGTGCTGGGGCACATAGCCCAGCTGTTTCTGCCAGGACGTCACGTTGCGTGGGGTGATCGGCATCCCATCCACGAACAAGGAGCCGCCTTGCGGTTCAAGCAAGCCCAAAATCACATCCACGATCGTGGTCTTCCCTCCCCCGGAGCTGCCGACGAGGGCCACTGTGGTATTCCGGGGGATGGTAAGATTCAGGTTGTTGAGAATAGGAGTGGTGGCCGTGGAGTATTGGAAGACCAGGTTCTTTAATCGGATGTCTCGCCGTAAGGGCCCGATCTCCTCCTTCGTGGGCGGCCGTAGCTTGACCGCCGCGGCTGGTGCCCTGGCAAGCGTCTTCAGCTTGTCCTCAACCGCCTCCAGCGAGCCCAGATTGTATCGTATCGTAGTAGCACTCCCAAAGATCTGCTGGAAGGCCGGCAGGAGCCGATAGCCGGTAAACGCATACAGCGCCATCAACGGGAGCGCGTCTTTAAAATCCTGGTGGGTCGCCAGCAGATAAATCACCAACAGAATAACCGACCCAAACGCAACGCTTTCAATGACATATCGCGGCACCATGCTCAGAGAGGTGCTCACCCATTGATTCTTCGTATACAGGACCGAGTACTTGGCAAACCGCTCCTGATACGCTTGCTCTTGTCCCAGAATCTTGAGTTCCTTGATCCCATTCAAGATCTCCGTGGCCAATCGAAAGCGCTCGACGTTCGCCTCTTTACTGCTCGTCCCAGGTCACTTACCTTATGTCGAATGGTCAGAAACACGACGCCGTAGACCGTCCCGATCACAATTCCAAACAAGACCGCCAACCACGGATCGACCCACATCACAAGAAAGAGAATACTCAGTGCGACGACCACCTTAGCCATCGCCTGCAGGAGAGGAATCGCAATGCCATGAATGACACGAGTCACATCATCCGTACAATTAAACACCAGCCTCGAGCTATTGTGTTCCAAAAAATATGCGTAGGGTTGCCGGACATAGTTCGAGAGGATCTGCATGGAAAGACTATGCAGGAGGTTGTGTGTAAACCATAAAATCGCGGACGAGCTGGCGAGCGACAGCGCGTTGCTGAAGACCATCATCACAAGTGCCGCAACGCCCAGCCCGACCAGAAAGGTATTGGGGGATTCAAACTGCAATGTAGTATAGAGCTGGTGCAGCCTCGGATTCGTCTGAATCACATCCGGATTACCCACCACGGCCATAAAGGGCAGGATGGATGATACGCCCAACGCATCGACGAGGCCGGCAAGAACCAGCAGTCCGAGCAGCGCATAGGAGAGCCGTCGCTCCTTGGGAGTCAACAAGGCCTGAAGGCGTGTAATGAGTCGCGACATGAATGACGCTTTACAAGATTACCGGCACCACGGAAAAGTCATACCGAAGCCAGATTTCTGTCTGGTTTTCACGCGACAG
>JBBIKN010000225.1:0-2766 GCA_037445435.1 Nitrospira sp.
CAAGAACCCGTCGCCGCGTAAGCAATGGCCCGGACACTACATTTGACAATAGCTCCGTTTCGCTCGGATAAGCGCTGAGACGGGAAAGCCGAGCTGCTGAGCTTTGGCGACCACCTGTCGGTAGGTGCTGTCGTCCAGGTGTGGACTGCGGGATAGAATCCAGAGATAGCGGCGGTCCGGTGTGCCGACAAGAGCCGTCTGGTAATCCTGATCGAGGTCGAGGATCCAATAGTTGCCTTCTTTGGATGGGCCGACAAGGCGAGCGAAGAAATTGTCGAATGTAACTGCCAGTCTGGCATTCGTGTTCGTATCCACGACCGTCGCGAGACCGTCGGCCTGATCAAGCTTGCCGCGATCGGTCACGCATTCGTTGTGCACGCCGATCTTGCCGTCAGGACGAAGCGTATAGGTTGCTTTTGAGTCGATGCAGTGACGCTGAAACCACATGGGTAACCGCGCAATCTCGTACCACGTCCCGGCGTAACGGGTGAGATCCACCGAAGCGACAGTCTGAAGGGACTGTCGCGATTCCATTCCTGCGCAACCTGCCATGAGAAAAGCACACAGGCTCATGAGCATTGCAACCCATGCCTTCATGGCTGACTCCTGCACATGATTGCGGTGAGCTGCTGGATCATCTGTTCCTCCTCAGCGAGCCGGTAAGTTTATCTATGAGCCTTTATCCCGATCCCTGAGGGGCGAGACCGTTGCAATGCAGGCGTGGAGTCGGTATCGTTATACATAAGGTCAAGCCCATAATGATAAGAATTCTCCAAGCTTTTTCCATCACCGCACTGCTTCTACAGATCAAGCGTCTCGTGGTCCGGAAGCCTCTATCAGTACCGTACCGCATGCCAAAGGACGAGTGGCCCAAGATTCGTGGATACAGGCGCCCTTCTTAGGTCAGTGCCTTCATCATGTTTAGTGAGAATAGAAGCGCCCGATGCCAAAACCTTTGGCTCCCGCTGGCGTCATGACTACTAATGATCATAACGACGTGTTTTCCTCGCAGATCTGTTGTGCTTTCTCTGCCACACTTCTAGCGCCGCTTGAAGGATGAGTATCGTGTTATAGATCAGATCACGTTCGGTGTCCGTTAGTTGCTTGCCGGCCAGGAGATGTCGTTCGATCGGCGTGGAAGTCGAGACAAATCGAACCAGTAACCGTTGGAATGGTACCCGTTGCGCGTAGTTGACCATGATGTCCTCGTGGGTTGACGGTGCGGTGCCAACATTCGCATTTCCCAGTCAGTTTGGCCGTCGATGTTCTGTCGGCTACAGCTGCCATTCGGTAGCTTGTGCATCATTCGTGGGACCAATCAGTCAGGAAGGTCGTACAACGTCACAAATGCTTACTTCATGGATCCGCTCCTGTTTGTCGAGGTCGCGACAGAACTCCGGGTCGCGCAGCGGCCATGTGTCGATCGTACGGGTACGTCTGTCAAGCCGCTGTAACCCTACGATGGATTTTTCTCTTCGACGGTGATGTCTCCCAACTTCGAGATCTGAATTCGCTTCCCTGGATTCTTGAGGACCATCGAGATCACCTTGTTCTCTACAAAATGCTGCAATTCCTCGATGGACATGTGGCCGGCTAAAAACTGCTCGTTAAAGACCATGTGCCAAGACTGCTTCTTGACGCCGTGGTGAAAAACAAAAGTCGGCCTGATAGTCTGACTGAACTTTACGTCTGCAAATTGCTTTTCTAGGCAGTTCCGTATGGTCTGAATCTTAATCGGATCGATCCCACCTTTCCCACTGTCCATGGATTCCTCCATCGCGTGAAATAGTCAATGAGGGGCTATCCTCACTGAGTCCCGCAGCGGGCCGCTGACTCCACTTCTTACATGAGCAGACGAATGTCCAGATCTCTTCTCCATACGTATCGGTCGTCACCCTGTCGATCCGGCGCTCGCTAATAGCAATTCGTGAAGGCGGAATTTCTCCAGGGGGAAGACATGCAGTCCAGAGAGGGTTGCCTGACCGGACCATCCGGTCGGCGCCCGGCTTCCGAGCGCAACCCTTTCTCCAGCGCATCATTGACCAGGAGCTCGATGTCCGCCTCGGTCATCGCGGGGTATTCCTGGCGAAACTTCCGCTGAAGGGCCGGACGTTCCGTGGCGATGTACCGTTCACGAGATTGCTGCGCCGCCTCACGGGCCTGTTGATACAGTGCCGCTCGTTCCTTGGTTGATAGACTGCCAGTTCGATGCGAAGCCTGATCGGGTCTTAGGCCGGCACATCCGCCTAGAAGGGTGAGGATGAGAATCACAGCGAGTCGCATGACGCGCCTCCGTGAGCACTGACTGGTCGGATGGTCGGTGGTATTAACCAACCGATAAGCCGGGAACCTGGCCGTCCACGATCTGTTGGCCATAGATAATGCATTGGGCCGTGGCTTCGTCCTCGGTCGCATATCGACCGGTCTTCACGAAATGGCGACTGTCTTCATCGTCCTCAGTGGCCCATGAAATGAAGACGTTCAATTCCCACTGGCCGGTATCCACAAGATGCCGAGGCGCGGGTTGAATCGTGTAGCCTTTGTAGGTCACGGATTGGCTCATTTCTAATTCCCGCTCTTTGGCAGGAGAACATTTTTTAGAATTTTTGAATAAGCTCTCTACGTGTCTGAGTGAGCGAAGGCATTGCAGATACTCAATCACAACCTGTTCAAATGTGGCGGAGGGGGCGAGATTTGAACTCGCGGATGGGTTACCCCATCTCCGGTTTTCAAGACCGGCACGTTCGGCCGCTCCGTCACCCCTCC
>JBBIKN010000226.1:0-2664 GCA_037445435.1 Nitrospira sp.
CCAGCCGACCGGGGTGCTTCCTGAAATCATCGGGAAAGACGGTGCGCCGATGGTGCTGATTCCGGCCGGCGAATTTGTGATGGGAAGCGATAAAGGTGATGAAGATGAAGCTCCTGCGCACCGCGTCTACCTTAATGCCTTCTATGTCGATAAATTTGAGGTGACCAACGGACGATTCGCCAAGTATGTCGAAGCTATTCAGAGCGAACCACCATGGGGATTTACGGACAAGGAGACGCCTGTGATCCATGCCGAGCGTCCAGTCCGCTGGGTGAACTGGATGGATGCGATGGGCTATTGTCTCTGGCTGGGAAAGCGGCTGCCGACGGAGGCCGAATGGGAAAAGGCGGCGCGCGGGACAGACGAACGGACGTATCCGTGGGGAAACGATCCACCGACTCCCGTCCATGCGGTCTATGGATTGAAAGAAGGCGGCCCGGAGACGGTATCGATCATCGGCAATCATCACATGGGGCAAAGTCCGTACGGGGTGCAAGATTTGGCGGGGAACCTCTATGAGTGGGTCATGGACTGGTACGCCGATAATTTTTATACCAACAGTCCCGCCATCAATCCACGTGGACCCGCTGAAGGGACGGCAAAAGTTCAGCGGGGTGGTTCGTACATCAATACTCCCTATCGGCTCCGGTCTTCTTTTCGCACAAAGGGTGATCCGACCGAGCAGGATCCCAATGTCGGCTTCCGCTGTGCCCAGGACGTTCCGAAGCAGCCGTAACTTCATCTTTCTCTCTCATCGGACATCAATGTCCATCCATGCCCAGAGGGCAATTCAAGTATCGACGGGTCGCGTCTATCGGTGGCACGGAACCAAAGGAGGAGCCGGTGAAAAAATACCAAGTGAAGCTGGGGGTAGACCTTCGCTCAAGGAATTCGATCCGGACGACACCGGCGAGTATAAGAAGAATGAGCAAGGGAAAGCGAAGGCCAAGGCCGAAACAGCCAAGCTCATCCCCAGGCTCGATGGGCTCCAAGAGCGGTTGTATGCCGGCGCGACACGATCTCTGTTGATTGTGCTGCAGGGAATGGATACAAGCGGGAAGGACGGCACCATCAAAAGTGTGATGTCCGGCGTGAACCCGCAAGGCTGCAAGGTAGCGGCCTTCAAAGCTCCGTCCAAGGACGAATTAGCCCATGACTTTCTGTGGCGTGTGCATCGTGATGTCCCTCCTAAAGGGTACATCGGGATCTTCAACCGATCACACTACGAGGATGTGCTGATTACGCGGGTACATGGGTGGGTATCCGACAAGGTCGCCAAACGTCGCTTCAACCAAATCAAAGAATTTGAGGAACTGCTGACCGAAAGCGGGACGGCCGTGCTCAAGTTCTTCCTCCCTATCTCAAAAGACGAAGAGAAAGAGCGCCTGAAGGCCCGTATCGCCGATCCGGAAAAACGCTGGAAATGGAATTCCGGCTATCTGGAAGAACGGAAGCTGTGGGAGGAGTATCAGAGGGCCTTCGAAGATGTCATCTCGGCGACTACCACGGAGGAAGCGCCCTGGTATGTCGTACCGGCGAATCGGAAGTGGTATCGCAATCTCGTCGTGGCGGACCACGTCGTGAATGTCTTGGAGGACATGAATCTCAAGACGCCCCCGGCGCCGAACGGTGTGGATTTTACGAAACTCAAAATCATCTAGCAGGTGGCTGAGGACCGAGGAAGGATGAGGGTGGGATAGGAGCCGCCCTCCTCCTTCGCGTTTCTACCGGAGCGTTCCATGAATTGGACCGTTGTGACCTGGGGCTGCCGCCTGCTGATCGGGGGAGTGCTCCTGGCCTCCGCGTTAGGGAAAGCGCTCGATCTCGAAGGATTTGTCGACGTGTTGGTGACCTATCGTTTGTTTCCCGGTTGGTCGCTCTGGCTGGCGGCGTTCGTGATTATCGGGATCGAGTGGATACTGGCAGCATGGATCCTTTCCGGTTGGCGGCTACCGACCGGTGCGCTCCTCGCGTTGACGCTGAACGGCCTCTATGCTGTGGGGCTTATCGTCACGCTGATCCGTGGAATCGATCTTCCGAACTGTGGGTGCTACGGCGTGTTCTTCCCACAACCGTTACGGTGGTATTCCCCGGTCGAAGATCTCGTGTTGGTTGGCATCTCCTATGCTTTACGCATTGGTGCTAAGAACGCTACGTGACACTTGACAAGGTCTTGCAAAGAGCGTAGGGAAGAAATGCGGCCCGTCTATCAATCGAAGTGCGAGAGATCGGGTAGCCCGCGCGGCTGCCATCCAGGTCTCTCGATGACCTCATCACGAGAGGAGGGGTGGATATGGACGACACGACGCCACCTGGCCCATCAGGCCCACCGATGCACGGGTGGGTTTCTCGTCGGTCATGCTGACCAGGTCTTCGCCGGCTGTGCCGGATGGGCACGGAGAGCCCTCATAAACAGAGAGGGCGCAAAAGCCAATCGTAAGCGGAGAAATCCTCGGTAGCAAGAGGGACACAGGCACCTGGGATTGACGAGGTCTCCCCCGACTGGATACCTTGTACCGCCGGTATCGTGTGGGTCTTGAGGGCCGCGACGACAGAGTTCGACATAACAGTTACGGCGTCCTAAGCGCCAAATCGCGGGCGACCTCCCACCGTGGTGCAGGGTCGCCCGCGCTGTTTCTGAACCTTCATGCGCTTTGATCTGTC
>JBBIKN010000227.1:0-2578 GCA_037445435.1 Nitrospira sp.
TCACGGCTTTGGGGACGTGCTCGTCCATGTAGAACCTGATCCGATCAGCCACTGACTTGTTTGCTCAGCTTAGACGGGAGGCGGTTCCGCAATTGGGCAACGTAGGATTCGTCGGCCAGGATGGCGTCGTCTATTTCCTGGCGGTGATCGTAGTAGTAGGCCAGGGCGGCATACACGTCGGCTAAGGACAATCCATTGTTGGAGGCGATCTCATCGGCGCTCAGGCCCATGCGCTCATGCCAGATGATGACATTTTGCACGGTAATGCGGTGGCCAGCGATGCATGGCTTCCCGCCGGCGATGTCAGGAGAAACGGCAATGTGCTGGATTATGTCGGTGCCCATAATGGTCTCCCCAACGTTGACTCCACGCCATTATAAGCCATCAGGACATCCCCTTCTATGAAAAAGAAAACCGGGCGTCTTATCTCTGTTTCTCTTATGACCCTCGACAGCCCGCAACTTCGGCAGCGTGACCTTGCGAGAAAATATGACGGGGCAAGTGACCAGAGGCAATAACCCATGGGCCAAAGAAAGAGTCGCGTTGCTCACTCCTCACCTCATGCCCTCACGCCTCCTGCTGTCCCTCAACGAACGAGATGACCTATGAAGGTTGGTCATCATCGGATGGCCGACTGGTCTAAAACCACATTCTCAGCCCAACCACAAATCGTATCTGACTCGGGTCTCCGCCCTGCTGGCGTACCAGTGTCGCAGTCTCACCGAAGCTACGGTCGAATGACAGACCGATGTACGGAGCAAACTCTCGACGAATTTCGTAGCGCAGACGAACGCCAAATTCCAGATTGTTCAGCCCCGAACCGGTCGTAAATTCTTCGACTCGTTGAATTGCCAGATTGGTCTGGAAGCGGCCCTGGAGAATCAGCCGTTGTGTCAACAAAAAATCTTTCGAGTACGACAAGCGCGCTGATACGGCGCCGCTCTGATCGATGAATAATGCCGATTCCAACTCGTAGTTGTACGGCACGATGCCTTGAAGACCGATCACTCCCAAGCCACGGGTGACATTGCCGCCACGAAAGGACTGTGTTTCCATTCGGCCCCCGACTTGAATGTCGTAATACTTCCACAGGAACCGGCCATAGAGCAGTTGGAAGTCCACATCATAGTCCGCTTTGAATGCGGTATCCTGCTGTCCTTCACTCTTGAACCAGAGTCGATTGTAATCTCCTCCGTACCACCCTTCGATGTCCCAGCGGTAGTCGCTATTGCTTCCGTCTCCGCCGGTGCGAGGCCGATATTCGAGAACGTCGACCAACGTAAACAAGCGGCGTTCGCGGTCGTTTACGGGATGGGGCCAGTCCGGTTGTGGGGCCAAGTTCGTCTGGGTCCGGCTTCGCTCTTGTAGAGGCTCGACTATCGTAGGGCCGTGTGAATCCGCGACCACATTTCCATGCTCGGATTGCGCCGAGGCGGTCGCCACACTGAGACCTGCGCTCAGTACCCACACGACCAGCGACGCACAGTTCTGAAAAGCCAAACCCACCGACTCAATCTTCCGGTTATCCAGAGACCTGAACGACGCGAAACATCCCCGCTTCCATGTGGAGGAGAAGGTGGCAGTGGAAGGCCCACGGGCCATACGCGTCGGGGTTGATCACCACAGATAGGCGTTCAGCCGGTTTGACCACCACGGTGTGTTTTCGTGGAAGGTACGCCCCTGAGCCGTTTTCGAGGTGCATTCACATCCCGTGCAGATGGAGCGGATGCTCCATCATCGTATCGTTGACGAACGTGAGCCGCAGCCGTTCGCCATAACGGAAATGAATCGGCTCCGGTGCATCCGAGTATTTCTTACCGTCGAACGACCACATATAGCGTTGCATATGTCCGGTGATGTGTAACTCGATCTCCCTCTCCGGTGCTCGTTGGTCTTCGTAGGGAATGAGACTTTTCAGGTCGGTGTAGACCAGCACGCGCCTCGGGCTCTGCTCCAATCCTCTGCCTGGTTCGTGCATCCGACTTTGCGTATATTCCGCGACCGTTTGGTTGCCGGTGCCATGGTGATCTGGGCCATGCGGAACCGGGGTTGCACCTGGAATTGGAGAACGATGTCGTGCGTTGGTTCCCATGGCCGGCCTATGCTCCATCCCTTCACTGTGCGTCATGCCATGGCCCGGTGAACCGCCGTGAGACTGCTTCATGCCGGGCTCATCCTCTTTCATGGCATGGCCAATATGGCCGTTGCCATGTTCAGCCATTCCCATGTCTTCCATGGTTCGAAGCGGACGAGCACGGCACGCAGGGATCTCTCCTTCCATCCCTGGCCGAGGGGCAAGGGTTCCGCGAGCATAGCCACTCCGATCCATGGTTTCGGCAAAGATCGTGAACGCCTGATCTTCAGTGGGCTGGACAATGACATCGTAGGTTTCTGCAGGACCGAAGCGAAACTCCTCTACAGAAACCGGCTGCACATTTTGGCCATCGGCTTGGACCACCGTCATGGTCAATCCGGGGATACGGACGTCATAGAAGGTCATCGCGGCGGCGTTGATGAAGCGCAATCGCACCCGTTCGCCTGGGCGAAAGAGGCCGGTCCAATTGCCGGCAGGCGGCAG
>JBBIKN010000228.1:0-2263 GCA_037445435.1 Nitrospira sp.
GAAGCTGGGAGAGGTCAAGTCTTGAAGACTGCCAAATTGTTCGAGCTTCTCTCAGATGGCTTAGAGGCAACCTTACGGGATGATAACCCTTGGTGGCGCGGAGAACGGCTTGTGGACCTTCCCGACATGCGCCGGTGGGCTTTTGACCCGGCCATGTCTGGGATCAAAAGCGGACTCACGCCGGTGACGGTGCTGCGCGGTCCCAGGCAGATCGGGAAGACGACTCTTGTCAACCAGACCATCCATGCGCTGTTGGATGAGGGTGTCGCGCCGGATCGGATTTTTCGTGTGCAATTCGACGAATTGCCTCAGTTAAAAAAGCTTTCCGAGCCGATTCTCGAACTCAGCCGGTGGTATGCGGAGCACGTTCTTGGGAAATCGTTCCATCAGGCTGCCAAGGCCGGGCAAAGGGCCTATATTTTTCTTGATGAGGTTCAGAATCTTCCTGATTGGGCTCCCCAACTCAAACATCTTGTCGATATGAATCCGGTTCGGGTGTTGGTGACCGGAAGTTCTGCCCTTCGTATCGAGGCGGGCCGGGATAGCCTGGCAGGCCGCATCAGTACGCTTGAAATGGGACCCTTGCATTTGCGTGAAATTGCCGAACTGCGAGGGTTTGGGAGACTCCCTGCTCACCTCCCTCCTAACGGGCTCGGGCCGTTGAAAAGGAAAGAGTTCTGGCTGGATTTGAGAACGATTGGGGAAACCCATCGCGAACTTCGCAGTAGGGCCTTCGCCGCTTTTTCCGAACGTGGCGCCTATCCGATCGCACAGGCACGTCCGGATCAGCCATGGGAGAAGGTCGCGGACCTTTTAGGTGAGACCGTGATTCGAAGGGCGATTCAACACGATCTTCGCATGGGACCCCGAGGCCAGAAGAGAGACGAGCATCTCTTGGAGGAGGTATTCCGGTTGGCGTGTCGTTACATCGGACAATCTCCTTCACAGGCACTCTACCTTGATGAAATTCGTCGGGCGATGAATGCCAACATCGGATGGCAACGAGTATTCGCCTACTTGAAGTTCTTGGATGGCACCCTCTTGCTGCGGCTTGTGGAACCATTGGAGCTCAAGCTGAAACGTCGGCGTGGGGCATCAAAGCTGTGTCTCTGCGATCATGCGTTGCGGGCTGCCTGGCTTCAGGAGGTCGTTCCTCTGACTCCCGAAGGTCTGGAGCAGTCTCCCCATCTCTCGGATCTGGCCGGCCACATTGCTGAAAGTGTGACAGGCTATTTCCTGCGATCAATAATCAACCTTGATGTGGCGCACTTTCCCGAACGAGGGGCAGAACCGGAGGTGGATTTTGTGCTGACTATCGGAGAACAGCGTATTCCTGTCGAGGTCAAGTACCGCCGTAGGATTGACTACCGGGATACTCAGGGCTTGCGGGCGTTCATTGAAAAAGCGCACTACAATGCTCCCTTTGGAATTCTGGTTACATTGATGGACGAGCCAGGGTCGGATGATCCTCGCATCGTCTCGCTTTCGCTGTCCACTCTTCTTCTTATGCGATAACTCTGTTTCCTATGAGCGGCTACGAAGTCCCCGAACCGATCCTCAATTCCCCATTCGACGAACCCACCGAACATTGGCACATCGTGGAGGGCGAGCAGCCGGAACGGCGCCCGGGTCGCCGTCCGGCCATGTATTTCTATCGCGACCCGAAGGCTAAACCGGAAACCGAAGCTGGTCGCGTCGTCGGCACGGCCATCGAACTGAAGCTGGTCAACCGCATTCGCGCGCAGGTGAAGAAGTGGCGGCTCGAGGGCTATCCCGGCGTGACGCGAACGACGCTGGAGTTGTTGCAGTGGTGGCGGCGTGACGGACGGGCGCAGCGACTCTTCTTTGCGCAGCTTGATGCGGCAGAGACGATCATCTTCCTGACCGAAGCCCGAGCCGACTTCCGGCAGGGCATCGAGATTCCGCAAGAAGTCGTCAGCGAAGAGAAGCGGAAAGACGGCTTTGCGGGATTTCTCCGTTACGCCTGCAAGATGGCGACCGGGTCCGGCAAGACGACGGTGATGGGCATGCTGGCCGCCTGGAGCATCCTCAACAAGGTGAATGATCGCAGCGACAAGCGGTTTTCCGATGTCGTGTTGATCGTCTGCCCCAACGTGACAATCAAGAACCGGCTCCGTGAACTGGACCCTGAAGAAGGAGAAGCCAGCCTCTATCGCACGCGCGATCTCGTCCCGTCCCACCTGATGCCGTTGCTCACGCAAGGCCGCGTGCTGGTCACGAACTGGCATGTGTTCGAGCCCCA
>JBBIKN010000229.1:0-2256 GCA_037445435.1 Nitrospira sp.
CAATCCGCACGAGACGAAACTCTGCCTCATCTGGCGAGACACTTCTACTGAACGGGCCGACTTCTGTGAGAAATGGAATGAGTCAGATTAATGCGCCTGTGAACCGCTCCAACGTTTCCCCCACCTGTTCACCAACTGAAGTTTATGAAAGGAGAACATGTACCGGAAGTGTTGCAGGCCTAGGAAAGAAGGACAGCGCCGCGCCCACTACTTGAGGGTGCAGCGCACCGGCATTCCTACATTGTAGCCGAGTGCACTGTCAGCGTTCCGGATTGCGTGCCGCTGTGACCGCCGACGCAAACTTCAGCAGACTTGCTCGTTCTTCGTCGTCCAAAGCCAACAGCAGATGGGCTTCTTCACCGTGCATCAAGCGGAGACTTAAGAACGGCTCCTCCCGACGTTTTTCTCGGTTGTCCCACATCGCGTCGATCAGTTGCACTTTATCTAACTGATCGACCGACACAACGTCGTACCGGAAATAGGAATCCCCGATGACGATATCAAACACCACATTGCCCGCCGTCAGGAGTATCACATTGAACCGACCTTGGTCCTCGTACCCTTCCGGCAAAAACTTGTTGATATGGCAGAGCGCAACCTTGCGATCGCCCAACGCCGCGCGAATCTTTTCCCTCAACGCCGGATAATCGATCTGCAGCGCCTTCTCGTCCGGTCCTGTCGCCGCCACCGCTGCATGTTGAATCTGATCAAAAATTTCATTCGCCGACCTCAACCCTGACATAACGTGTGCTCCCTTGCTATCGTTGATAGTGAAATGGCTGATGAACTCGGGCCGTACGGTAACCGGCTATCCGCACTAATAGCAAGGGGGTTGAGCAGTGAGATCAGCCTACGGTCTAGCCGGCACAACATGAGCAAACCGCTGATTCCCGGCCTCGTCCACCACCGTGACTTTGAACGCATCCTTGGTGACCCGAACGAGACCGAAGTTGTGATACCCCAACTCGTTGAACAGCTGCGTTGGATGCAGATCGTCACGAGTTGCGGCGAACCTTCCCGGAGGTGCGGAAAGCGGCCCTACGATGTATTCGTGAAAATCGATGACGCCGTCTTGATTGGGATCATAGGCGTTGGCCTGTGCCCAATGCACGTCGCCGGTAAGAAACACCACGTTCTTGAGCTTATGACCCAGAATCGTATCGACAATCACTCCCCGTTCCCGCTCAAATCCCGTCCCGTCCGATCCTCCAGCCCAACCATCGTTCCCAGGAACCATGACACCGCCCTCTTTTGGAATCGAGAGGGGAACGGAACTCGCGATCACTTTCCAGGTAGCTGTTGAAGTGCGAAGACCATCGAGCAGCCAATCCAATTGTGTCGCTCCCAGCATAGTTTTGCCTGGACCATCGAGATCGGCATTGCGACTGCGATATTGCCTGGTATCCAAAATAAAGAGCTCGAGGTCGGCCCCATACCGCACACGTCGATAAAGGCGATGCGGATCGTGTGCCGGAGAAGCGATGGGCCAGTACTCCCGAAATGCCTGACGGCCGGCCGGCATCTGTTCCTCAAATGGTCCGGCAAAATTGTTCTTGACCTCATGGTCGTCCCATATCACATAGACCGGGACCGCTCTCAAAAATCGCCGGAGAGCCTCAGCTCCACGCTGATAGCGGTGGCGTAGCCGATAGGTCTGGAGGGTTGCGGCTTTGAAATCGGCACCCGGCTCGTTCGGTGGGGAGGGGCAAATGTGATCGCCGTATGTCGTGTCACCGAGAAATAAGAAGAAGTCGGGATTGTATCGCTGGATCACGTCGAAGATGGGATAGCCGCTCACTCCCTGGCGGCACCGCCCCTGACCACCGAGGTCCGCGCTCCAGGCAAACGTGACAGCTGCGGACGTCTTTTCATCCGGCAAGGTGGTAAATTCGCCCTTAGCTGCAGGACTCCCTGGAAGCTGCCTTGCGGTCTGATCGGCCGAACCGACCAGAATATGATACCGATAGCGCGTAGCGGGGCTGAGGCCTTCTAGCGGGATGATCAGGGTATAATCTGTCTCCGCGGTCGTCGTGATGGATGTGGTTCTCGACACCGGAGCCAACACCGACGCAAGCTTCGAGGCCAGCTCCCATCGTGAGACCGTCGCCCACTCGATCTGAACTGAAGCCGGTCCGTCAGTACGCAGCCAGAGCAAGGCGCTGTGCGAACTGACATCACCGACCGCCACGCCTTGAGGCAAGACATCTGAGCCCACCAAGGGATTTCCCTCCGACGAACTGCCGGATCGCACAATCT
>JBBIKN010000230.1:0-2083 GCA_037445435.1 Nitrospira sp.
GAGTTAGATGCGACTCGTGGTTAACCTCTTATTTCCAATCACAATAATCTTCCGATCACAACAACCTCGCCTGCATCATCACTGCACGTTTATCACGCACCTCCATGCCGCCAATAAACAAATTCCTTGCAGCACTGTGCTTCGGACTCGGGTAAACCCTAGCTCAATTCGACGTATCCACGACACATAATGCCCACACCTTTAACAAGGATCTGTAGGCGAGATGTCTACCGATCGTCATTACAACTTCTCTTCTCATATGGGGGTATTATGAAACGCACTGGGTCTGCGATCTGGCAAGGTGATTTGAAGAGCGGAAAGGGAACTGTCTCCACAGAAAGCGGAGTCCTCTCACAAACACAATACTCGTTCTCAACCAGGTTCGAGAACGGCAAAGGCACAAACCCGGAGGAGCTTGTCGCCGCCGCCCATGCCGGTTGTTTCACCATGGCGCTCTCGG
This sequence comes from Nitrospira sp., assembly GCA_037445435.1. Taxonomy (GTDB): domain Bacteria; phylum Nitrospirota; class Nitrospiria; order Nitrospirales; family Nitrospiraceae; genus Nitrospira_D. Next base: position 461 of record JBBIKN010000230.1, read on the forward strand.
CTCAGTTGGGCGAGGCCGGTCTCACACCGGAGAAACTGGAGACGATGGCCACCGTCACCTTCGATAAGGTGGAGGCGGGGTGGACCGTGACGAACATCGCGTTGAACGTCAGGGGCAAGGTTCCCAAGGCCGATGAAGCGACCTGGGACAAGGCCACCCAGGCCGCCAAGACCGGTTGTCCGATTTCTCGGCTCTTGAACACGACAATCACAATGGATGCCAAGTTGGAACGCTGATCGTTGTGCGGTTCGTTCCGATCGCGATATCCTGGCGCTCTTGTTCGATCATGAATCTGCAGCGTTGGGACTATCGGCCGATTTCTGTGGCCATGCCCTGAGCGCAGTCTTGCGTGAATCAGGCAGGCTTGTCGACACTGAGCCTGTGTATGGAGACGATCTCCGTTGACATCCACACAATGGCGGTGCATCTTGGGGACGTGAGCAAAGTCTGATGGCTCTACAGCGTGAGAGAGAGGCTCAGAAGATTCACAAGAAACATGAGGACGCTAAACATGAGGACGCTTGCACGGGAGCGGATATCGCACTTATGGCCTCTCGGTTCTAACGAGAGGTGTCAGAATCTTGGAACAGTCCACGAACGCTATGCTCGAATCGTTCCGAAACGATACGTAATATGTCACGGCTGAAGGGCAAGGTCGCAATTGTCACGGGCAGCAGCAGCGGGATCGGCAAGGCCGTTGCCCTTCGGTTCAGTCAGGAAGGGGCGACGGTGATCGTTGCCGCCAGGCGGTTGCAGTTGTGCGAGCAGACTGTTTCACAAATCAGGGGGCACGGTGGGGAGGCGTCGGCCATTCAGACCGATGTGGTCGATGAGCGACAAGTGGATCGACTCATCGCCGAAACCGCAGCCCGTTATGGCAGGATTGATATTCTCGTCAACAATGCGGGTATCGGCGGCGGTCGTCGCTTGGCTGACACGAGCACTCCGGAATTCGATCGAGTGATGAATGTGAATCTACGTGGCACGTTCTTTTGCTGCCGTGCAGGATTTCGGCAAATGAAGCAGCAGGGCGGTGGAGTGATCATCAACATGTCGAGCGTGGCTGGGCTGCAAGCTTGGGCGGGAACCGGAACCTATAGTGCTTCTAAGCACGGCATCATGGCGCTTACGAAATCATTGGCTGACGAAGGCCGGCCCCACCATATTAAGGTCAGCGCGATCTGTCCTGGCGCGGTGGCGGATGAGTTGGTGGATGCATCTTCGGCGGATATCGAGCGCAGCGAAAAAATCGACCCGTTCGATGTGGCGGAGGCGGCTGTGTACCTCTCGACGCTTGGCAAGTACTCCGTGGTACACCAGATCGTCATTGATAGGCTGGGGGCTGAATGGTGACGATCCACAATAGTGAGTCTGGCATGGTTATCCCTCAGTTCCTGCCCTTTCTTATCTCTTACCAGTTTTCCGACAATCCGTTCCAGTTGCTAATGATGCACCCAGTAGTGAATGGCTGCCAATACCGGTCATGAGCCGTCACGAGACCAAAGCACAGATGCGGATGGCGCATGCAGCTGTCGAGCTTGCCGAGCCGAATGTGGTGTATTCATTAGCTGTCCACCGCTTTGAGGCACCGGCCGATCGTCTCAGGACTTTGAAACACTCTAG
>JBBIKN010000231.1:0-14153 GCA_037445435.1 Nitrospira sp.
TCCGCATGCCAAGCGTTCTACCATACTACGCACTATTTAGTGAACTGATCAGTAAAATGGTGAAACTCGATTGTTGTATCAGGCCTATCTGCACCGAAGCGTATAGTGGTGCATGCTCGCGTTCATACATCCAAAACACCTCCTGGCAATCACCTCTCTGCTTTATGATCCTCTTCTCAAACTCATTTCAGCAACAGCCATGGGGACTTCGAGCTGCACGCCCGACCGATACATGCCGAAACCCGGCGGCAGTCACCCGTTCAGGATCATAGACATTCCGAAGGTCAACGAGAAGGGGTGTCCGCATCGCAGACTTCAGCTTTTCAAATTCTAGATTCCTAAAGACATTCCATTCCGTCATCATCACGAGGGCATCCGCCCCTTCAGCCGCATGGTAGGCATCTCGGGAGGGCTGAAGCTCCGGCATCATCTGGCAGGCTTCCGCCAATGCTTCGGGGTCATAAGCACGAATGGTGGCTTCTTCGGCCACCAGCTCTCGCGCAATCGCCAACGCCGGGGCCTCTCTCAGATCGTTCGTATTCGGCTTAAATGAGAGACCCAGGACGGCCACGGTTTTTCCGTTCAACCCTCCGATGGCTTCCCGCACCTTGTCGACCATCCGCCGTCGCTGATTCTCATTGACCTGTGAAGCCGCGGCAGCAATCTGCATGGGACAGCCGTGGCGCTCACCGGTTTGAATGAGGGCCGCCAAGTCTTTGGGAAAGCACGAGCCTCCGAAGCCAGGGCCCGCATGCAGGAACTTCCCTCCGATGCGATGGTCAAGTCCCATTCCCTTCGCCACCAACTGCACATTGGCTCCAACCTTTTCACAGAGATTGGCGATTTCATTGATAAATGAAATCTTCATCGCCAGGAATGCATTGGAGGCATACTTAATCAGCTCAGCCGTCGGGACATCGGTGACCACGATCGGCGTTTCAATCAGATAGAGTGGCCGATACAGATCCTTCATGATGGCGACGGCTTGGTCGCTGTCTGCGCCGATCACCACGCGATTCGGACGCATAAAGTCTTCAATGGCTGATCCTTCTCGAAGAAATTCCGGATTCGAGACCATATCGAACCCAAACGTATTGGCCTGAGCCTTGGTGATGACCTCGCGCAGCTTCGCTCCAGTCCCAACGGGAACTGTGGACTTAGTCACGATTACTTTATATCCCGTCATGTGCCATGCAATGCCCTTGCCCACCTCCTCGACGTAGGAAAGATCGGCAGACCCATCGCCCCTCGGTGGAGTCCCGACCGCGATAAAGATGACGAGCGCTTTGTCGACAGCCTTCGCAATGTCCGTAGTAAAATTCAGTCTGCCTGCTTTGACCCCCTTGGCGACCAGTTCAGCAAGACCGGGCTCATAGAACGGGATCTCGCCTTTTTCAAGTTTCTCTATTCTTCGGCTGTCGCTGTCCATACAGGTCACCTGGACGCCGAACTCGGCAAAACAGGCTCCCGTGACCAGACCGACATAGCCGCTTCCGATTACACTAATGTGCATGGGCCCTCCTTTTGTCGATGTCATGTAAACGTGCCATGTAGGGGCCTGCCATGAGCGTGTCGATGAAACTGAAGCCAGGGTTCTCTCATGTCAGGCGCATCTTCATCGAAGCGGCGTGATAATCCAGTTCGTCATCGCGCCCATGCCTCCTGGGTGGGAGGCATAGTGGCGCTGCCCGTCTCCCGGGACGAGTGACCATCGTGAGCCCTGCTGCTGAAACGATTTCTGCTCTCCTTCGTCCCAAGGAGGGTGCAGCTCTTCGAGAATGAGATGCAATTCATCACGATGCACAAATGCCAACCCTCTCGTCGGTCGCGGCTGTTCCTCATCTGACACGCTGAAGGCCGCCACCTCGTGTGGGAGGGCAAGGTTGAGCGCTTTCGACAATTCTGGTGCCAACACGTCTGCTTGGTGTCTGGTAAACACGCGGTATCGTGGACCTTGGGTCAACCGCAAGAGCGAGCCTCCCTCATACGTAAGAGACTCCAAGATCGCGAAGATGTCTGTTGGTTCAATCACGCGAGCATAGCGAAACGGAGCAAGCGCCGGATAGCCGGACGGGAGTCCTCGAAGCATGACCGTGAGAGTCTCTGATTGGTGGAGCACGAGGTGGGCGCGAGTCGCACATGAAGATGCACTCCACAGAACGAGGCACACAACCACGACGACGATGTGCTTTGCCATGAGAACACTCATCCCTCGTCCGTTCTCTTTTGGGCCTACACGCGGCTCTGTTTTCAGTGGGTTGTTTCTCATCACATGCCCGTATCGAGTGCGGCCCGATCTCTCGTAATAATGAGCGTGATCATGAGCCCAACCTCTGGACCTTAGCGAAGCGAGTCTCCGAATCCGTCCTGACTGATGCGCGCATGAACACGCTACGCTGTGCGTCCTTCGTGTTGGGTCAGCAGGAGTCTCTTTCTGCACTGTTTGACGAAGTAGGGTGGATTGTGTAAACAACGCGCGGATTTCTTATGACGAGTGCCTTTTATGACACCTGCCCCCGGGGGCTGTCGCGAGGATCTGTCTCACAATAGAACACCGAGATGCCGCAAGGTCATCCGGTTCATGAGCGTGCACATCACACCAGGGAGTGGTCTGGCTCCGCTCAGTGTGCGAGCTCATACCGAACGAGGCTCAGGAATGTCTTCAGGCTGAATGGTTTCTGCAGAACATGCCGAGCACCCAACAGCTTGGCGGTCGAGAGGGTGGCATGGGCATCCGGTTGGCCGCTGATGGCGATGACTTTGGCGTCCAGAAAGCCGCAGGTCAATTTGAGAATCACGTCTAATCCGCTCATCTCCGGCATCCGGATATCGGTAATGACCAAGTCCGTCGGGGTGCGTTGATAGATGGCCAACCCATCCGGACCATCGCGGGCTTCGATGATCTCATGCCCTTCTTTTTCCAGGACCAGCCGAAGCAAACTGCGGATGCTGGCTTGATCGTCAATAATCAGAACCTTGGCCATCGCAGACACTTCCTCTAGACTCGGTGATACCTACTATCACCTTCAGCATAAGCCCCTCGAACGACGGCGCCCCATCTCCTCACCGGCGAAAATGTAGCGGGATAGCTCCTGGCACACTGCATGTGGCTCCAACTGCCTATTGCGCAGAAATTGGGATATAGTTCCCATATGTATACGAGCGTGAGTAGGATGGCAGATCACGTCTGCGATGCTGACAAGCACCGTGAAGAAAGCTGCAGGGAGTGAACCGAAGGTCGGCATACGCCCCAGAGCAAGCTGGAATGTCCGAGGATGGCCAAGGACAATTATCTCCAGGTGTTCCACGAAGAGCCTGGATGGCCGGATTCAGGCACGTCCGGACCCAGCACCCTTCCAGTTGATCGCATGGAATCCTTGGGCGGGGTGTGGAGGGGTCAGAATCGGCAGCTCGTCAGGCTTTCAGCGCGCGCCTTGTTCTCGGAACTTCTCGAGAGACTTGTCTGGTGGAGCAGGTTTCGCGTGACTCCCACGCTCGGTCGAATCCGGTGCAGACTTCTTCTCCTGACCAAGATCCCGCGCTTTGGCATCTGGAAGTCTGAATCCATTCGTACGAAAGTGCTGACCCGTCTGATTCAGTTTCGGGATGACGTCGTGGCACGTGGAGCACGGCTCACCAGTCTGTCGGCTCATGGCAGGGATGGCATCCGCAGGACAAGGAATCCCCATGTGCACAATTGCAGACAGCACCAGCCCCACAAGGATCATGTACGGTCGATGCTTCATGACGTGCCACTGGTTTTCGTGAGAACGGTTCTAGACAGATCCTGCTATTCTACACCCCTCCCATGGCATCACAACGGCACCCGTTCCGTCGGTGTCGTCTCGAGTTGGACTCGATGGGTCTTTGTTGAGGCAAGAGGGCGTGGTTCGGCTCGGATGGGGAGGTCTCCACACGGTTGGAGCTGTTGAGTTGCGTCAGCGCACAGCGACGGAGAAGCCTGTCTTGCTGGGGTGAGTTGAGTCTTCCACAGCGGAGGCAAGGTGTCACCCTCCACCATACCACAGATTCTGTCATCGTGTTTCCATCGTCGGCTGCCATGGGACTGATGATCCATCAGAAACGAGATGTGGTTACCCCAATGAGGCTCGGACATACGCGCGCAGTTGCGAGTTGGGAAACGGTTTCGGCAGATACCGAACCGACGGAAAGTGTTTCAGGATAGATCGACGCACCTGCGGCTCCATGCCACTGGACATCAGAATAATCGGCATGTCCGGTTGTTGGGCACGTACCGCCTTGATCAGCTCCAGTCCGTTCAGGCGAGGCATCCAGAAGTCCGTGATGAGTAAGTCAAGGGGGTGCGTGCGCCAGCATTGCAGGGCCTCTTGTCCATCCACAGCCTCTAGGACCCGGTGCTGGTCTGTTTCCAGCACTGCTCGAATCGCGTCACGGATGTCCACATTGTCATCAACCAGCAAGATCGTGGCCATGGCCTTACCGTGTCGGCAGATGTCTCACGAAAGAGTATTGCGTGCGAACACTGCACTCATCCCCACGTCACTCATGCCGGTGGCGCCGGGCCTGAGGGCTGAACCGGTGATATTCACAGAGTCCTTTCACTGCGTGAGATCAGTGAGAGGATCATGATGGGCAAGAGCACAGTCGTCGCATAAGTGGGAGAAGCGGCGACTCACAACGCCGCTTCTCCCGGGAAGACGGTCGGACTCTCTATGGAGCGCAATGACCGTCTCCCTGTTGACCTGGCTCCAGCACGTCAGTGTGGTCATCAACCTCGAACATTGACCACGACTAGACGAGTGGGGGCGACTCGCCTCACTCCGTGATGTGCTCTGCGCGGCATGAAGTCTGCCCACCCATACCGCTCGCGGAATCCTGAGTACGATCTTCGTGAATCAGCACGAACCTTCGAGTGTACGCTGCACAACTCGACGCAGCTCGTCCTGGGTGAACGGTTTCTGAACCACCTGTCGTGCCCCGAGGAGAGTGGCAACCTCGAGAAAATGCGTCCCCCCAGGTGCCCCCGTGATGGCAATGATCCGAACCCCTTCATAGTCTTTCGTCAGCGGAGGATGAGTTCCATCCCATCCCGCTCCGGCATGAGCAGGTCCGTGATCACGAGATCGGTGGGGGCCTCTCGATACAGCAAGAGGCCAAGGTGGCCGTTACCCGCTTCGCGAATCTGATGGCCGTCGGCTTCCAAAAGCGACCGCAGGAATCCCCGCATCGATGGGTCGTCGTCGACAATCAGGATCGACGCCATGCGCTTCCCTCTCCATTCTGCCGTGCGGGCGCATCTACGGTCCAGCTCACATCCTGCTCTGAGACTCCTTCGGCACGGCTCAGTGCTTCCCTCGGTCATTCAGCCTCACCCCGCACTCGTGAGGCGGGGGACAGGGAGACGCGACTGGAGGTCGTCCAGAGCGGCCACGCTCACGAGATCGCAAATCCTCGGGCAAGGGCGGTCTTCGGGATCGCCCCCTGCACGACTCTGGAAATGGCCAGTCCCACGAGGATCCTACCGACTCGTAGAGACAAGGGATGCCGGTCCCTCCATACGGACGCTGCGAACAGGCGGTAATCGTGTCTCCGCATTTCATATCTGTTGCAATTGAGCTTCTGGGTCTGTGAGTCGAGGTCGGTCGTCCAGGGTAGAAAAGATGGAGGGGCGTCTCTTCCGGGAGGACAGAAGACGCACGACCCTGGTGGGTGCCAAGGTATCCGTCCATCCGCGGCGAGATCGCGCCACGTCAGCTGTCAGAATCACCACGGGTTGGGCAACCATGTGCAGATGGGTCCTCCAGATCGTCATACGAATTACGCCAAGGCCTCTCTCACGTAGTCACGAAGGTGAGACCTGATGAGCTGTTTCGGCAGATACCGGACCGACGGAAAGCGGTGCCGAATACACAACAGGACATCTGCCTCAATTCCGCAGGACATCAGAATAATCGGGAAGGTTGGCTGCTGGGTCGCAACCATCTGGATGACCGCCTGCCCGTTCATGCGAGGCATCACGAAGTCGGTAATGATGAGGTCGAGCGTGAGCGAGCGCCAGCAGGCAATGGCTTCTTCCCCATCCCCGGCCTCCACAACTCGATGATCGTCTGCTTCCAGCACAGGGCGAAGACTGGCTCTGAGATCCTTGTCGTCATCCACCAGCAGAATCGTGGCCATCGTCGGATTCCTTCATCAGGCTATCAACGTGTCGTCGATCGGGCTCGACCTGGCATCCTGGTGACCAACAACGGTGCCAGCATGGCGCACACCGGATGATGTGCCCCGTGATCTACTTCGCGAATCCGCGCGCTCCGTTCCAATGGCACTGACGGATGACTGAGCGGAGCACGTGGCGGAACGCGCGATGCCGAAATACCTGAATGTCAAATCACACCCCGAGGACCCTTTCATCGGGGTTCCATTGGTGGTTTTGCCCGGTTCGACGAAGGTACGTCCATCTCGGACAGTCTCTTGCGCAACGCCCGCATGTCTTCTTTCAGGGCATCGAGTTCGAGGGCCTGTTCCTTCACCACCGCCTTGAGCGCCTGTGTCTCTTCCGTACCCGAGGATGTTGTCTCGTGGGAACCTGAAGGGCCGTGCCCTGAGCCCGTGACCTGCGTCTCCGTCGGGAGCGGCTGCGCAGGCGTCGTCTCGGATGGGAGGTGTACCTGGGCGGCCAATTCTTTGTAATCAATCACGAGTGTGGCGAGCGGAGGGGGATCGATCACGTCCGGTTGATAGTTGCGACTAGACTGCTGAGCCGCTTCTGGAACAAAGCGCAGCTGACGAGGTGCCAGTCCTTGCGGATGACGCGCCTGCTGGTCTTGTGTGGCGCCCGCATCTCTGCTCCTACTAGGAGCTCGGTAGTGAGTCAGCCACAGATGTAGGAGCCGTCCCCGGGTAAACAGCAGCCCACCAGTCATGGTACCACCAGGATCAGTGCCCTGCGTCACCCGAAAGGCCACGAGCTGATTCTTCGTTGCTTGAGAGAGCGCCGTGCTGATCAAGGGACTGAGAAAGGCAGTCTCGTCCTCAGAAAAAACCTGTACCGCCGTAGTCTGGTCATTGGGCAAGACCTGAACCTGCACGCCCCGTAACACATGGGTGAGGAGGCGTGGATTGACTGAGACGGGGTGGGCGGTTTTGAACCAGGAATCCTCCACGTGTTGGAGTAACACAGCACCGCGGGGACCATCCGCAAAGACGGTGTCCTCAGCTGGGCGTGTGAAGGCACAGGCACTGACAAACAGGCACAGCGCACTGACAAGCACTGGAACGGCACACCATATTTTACTCATAGACGAATCCACCATCTTCCCAATCACGCACGTGCGCAGGACCATAGCACATCCTGTAACACTATGGCCGAACGTATGGTCGTTGTCCCAAGCCTTTGCATGATGGCTTGGGACACAACCAACACCGATCCCGTTCATGTGGCCTGCGGCTGCTTAAAAGGCCGCGACGAGAAAGCCTCGGGCCGCATAGGAGTCCTGCCCCGAGGTTCCCGCGACACTGCCCCCGTCATGGACGCGCCATTCTGCCTGAACAAAGACGCTGGGCAGAATATAGTACCGACCCATAAACGTCGTGCGACTGCTCGATTGGGCGAGCTCCTGATCGATATGATCGAAGCGGCCGCCCAACACAAATTTCTTGTTGGGAATGAACGGGATATCGTGGGGGATGAACAAGACCTCCGCCATATAGTTTTGGAGGGCCCGGTTGTGGGTGGCGTTCGAAAGGGCCCCATCGCCGGTCGACGGGAGCCCATCGGATCGGAAATACCCGGCGGTTGCCAAAAACGGTCCCAGCTTCACCTCACCGGCAATTCCCCATTTATCCACCCCCCTTTTCCCTTCGGGGATGAGAGGGTTCAATGCGGAATTCACGACATCCCGCTTATAGATGGCACCAATGGTAAATCGCTCCCAAAAGTGAATCGAGTAGGTGGCATAGAGACCAGGAAACCCCAGGTGATTGCCATTCACGAGGGATTTTGGTTGATACAGTCCGATAGCATAGCGATGGGTGATCCCATCTGCTTCTTTCGCGACGAGTTGTCCGTTGATTTCCACGCCCGTGTTATAGAGTTCGACGGCTTCGCTCTCGGTGCTCCCACCTTGTCGACGCGCCCCGAGAATACCGAGGGTCTCTTGCGCAAAGTAGCGCTGCTTAATCACACGTTGGGTAGAGGAGAGAAACGGCAGCGCGATATCGAACTGTCCGACCTTGATGTTGAGGAGACCGTGCCCCTTTTCTCCGAGCAGGTCATTGACTTGGCCATAAGCCTGCCCCACGGACACATCGCCTTCCGCAAAGCTGAGGACTCCATAGCCAGAAAACCGGCCTTCCTTCCCCAGTGGGGCGCCCGCTAAGAGTTCAACTTCGTCGATCTTTAACAAGCTTTCCTGGCCGCTCGCCCCCGCCCCTCGGGTCTTCGTGTATTCCGCCTCGACTTCGATTTCAACCGACAGGGGGACATGTTTGAGGTCCTGGACATCCTGCCATTCCTTATCTTCCGGAAATCGGAACCCATTCGTGCGAAAGTTTTGACCCGTTTGGTTGAGCTTGGGATACGCCACGTGACAGGTTGAGCAGGATTCTCCTGTTTGGCGACTAAATGCCGGAATGGCCTCCGCCTCCGGCGGCGCGAGGAACTCCACGAGCCCCGATGTCAGAATGCTCAGCAGAATGGTCAAGAACAACACAGAACGACGCATGATTCCTCCCTGTAGATTTCAAACGGCTACCGTGCAAACGACCGAATGTAATGCACCAGACTCCACATCTGCTCTTGCGAGAGCTTCTTCTTGTATCCCTTCATCTCTGTGGTGTCCGGATCGCTGCCATAGCAGATGATCCAGAAGAGTTGCCCGTCCGGGATCTTTTCCATCAGGGCTTTGTCTGTGTAATTTCTGGGTTTGACGTCCAAGTCCTTGGTGGCGGATCCGTTGCCGGCCCCGTTATCGCCGTGGCATTTACTGCATTGCTTCTCATAGATGCTTCCCGCCTCGTTCAGCGTTCCGGAGGTCAGAGGCACCGGGTTGGTCATCTTCAAAAATTCTTCCGGTGCGCTCGGGGTCTTCCGATCTGTGGCACTGCCGGTCAGAGGCCACAGCACGAGCAGCGTGAAAAGCATTGCGATGCCTGCATGAATGGTGTTCATATGTTTGCTCCTCCTTTCTGCAGACGTAACCCCATCGACATACGTTGCGGGCAGTATTGTACGGGCACAGCATGAAAATCAGATGAGTTCCTGATAAGAAGTTCTTAAGATTTAGTGAGTAAGTGAGTAATAGTTAGAAATAAGTTTAAGCAAGTACGATGCCGTGCCGTCCACACGTTCCCCATGCATCTTCTCTATGTATGGACCACCAGGAATAACAGACGGTTAACAGGGGAACACCGTTCTGTGGGCAGATTGATAGACAGTCTCGCTTTCCGTCGGCAGCGGGGCTGTTGTAGGCAGGTGACTGCATCGACATCAGGCGTTTTCCGTAAACTAGAGAAGTGCTTGCATAATGCTTGGTCGTGCGCATACTTTGGGAAATATATCCCAATCTTTGGTGCTTAGTCTAGAGCCCTGACATGTGTGCTCAGAATGGCGTTGCTCGAGGAACAGGCTAGTGCTCATGGTGCAGTGAAAAGCCTTCACATCTACACCCGAGTGAGCCATAAGGGACTCTGGGGTTACACCTCATTTCTCGATGACCCACGTTTGGTACAAGGGGAGCGTTTCCCCAGACCCTCGATTTCCCGTCTGGCACCGATGGACGGTGCCCTCGCGCGTGAATTGATCGAGGCATGGAGACCATCGACTCGGTGTGACACAATCGATGTGGATCTCACGCGGATCCCACATGCGGTGCGGTCTACCGTGGTCGAAAAAGATGAGGATGGGTGCAATGCTTGCGGGACAGAAACGGTGAGGGCGGGTTCAGGTCCAGAGCCAGTCTGCCTGGGTTGCTAATTGTCGACTCCAAGACAGACTTGGTCACAGGGCTGATGTCAATGGAGCGATAGGGCTTCGTCGAGGCGGCGGGGACACTGCGGTAAACCAGTCAGGGCATAGTGTGGTCGACAGTACTCGTTACGGGCCTGTGTCCGGCAGTGTGATGACGCGTTCGAACTCCAGCTTTGTCGCGGTCACGGTGCCGTCGATCACCACACCATAGACCTCCAGGTGCACGCCCACGACGATGTCGTCACTGGTGCCTCCTTCGAGGATCGTCTCGGCGTTCGTCAGCACTTGGACGTTTCCGAGGAAGAAGTGCCCTGGGCCGACCACCTGTGTCACGGCGCCGCGAAGATCCGCATCTTCCAGTTCCAGTTTCGTCGCGGTTAGTATCCCACCTACCAACCGGCCATGTACCTCGAGGTGCCTCCCCACGAAGATATCGGCGCTGGTGCCTCCTTGAAAGACGGTCTCGGCATTCGTCACAACCTGCAGGTTGCCAAGCAAAAAGGTTCCTGGACTCAGCACCCGAGTCACAAATCCCTCCACCACGGCGTCCTCACTGTCTGACGCCCCCAATTCTTCCCGCCGCACGCGAGTGGCCGTGAGACGAAGACGATTCCCAGGCTCAGATGAGACCTGCTTGCCGACGATATCCACCAACACACCCTCCCATCCACGGGATGGATCGGGCAGGTTTTGTACCACCGCATCCCGGTACTCGACGATCAGGGCGCCGACCTCGAACGTGCGTTGATCGGCCTTGTGATTGGTGATGAGCCCCTTCACCTGGTAGTCTGGAGTTGCAGTGGTCGCAGCGAGTGTTTTTAAGGCGATCCAGGTTGCCCTGATGACTCCATCTCCCATGACGAACCCGCTGATCTCCACGAGATCTCGACCCGGCACGAGGCTCTGTACCGAGCCGCCCGGGATACTGTCATCGATCAGCGTGGCCGGCGTGATCGTGACGGATTGACCGAGGACCACAAGGTGGGAGCCTGTCGGCGTCACGGATTGGACGAATCCTTCCAGCGTGTCCTCATACACCAGTGTGTCGGCCGTCCGTAGTGGGTCGTTGGTGCCGGACTGTTTCGTCACCGTGGCGGTGACTCGCACCAACATCCCTTTCTTGAGATTGCCCTGACTGCCTGGCTGTCCGTCGATCAGCATGGCGGTGTCCGTGGTCTCATACTCCGTGCCCGAGACAAACACACTGCCGAATCCGGTGATGGGGCCTGAGGCCACCGACGTCAGGCGACCGGTTCCACCGATGCCACCACCGGCCTCTGGAGCGGGGCTGCACGAGGCCAACACGACGAACAACGTCAGTGCGGCAAACAGATTCTGCTCAATTCTCTCTGGCCTCTCGCTCATGACGAGAAATCATCCCGGTTGCAATCAGTCAGCTGGTTCCTGCTCTTCGAAGTGATAGATCCCGAGCCCGACCCGCACCCGGCCGGTTCCCTTCGAGGTGGGATTCATATCCCGATCTCGATGGGCGAGCCACCGATCGAGCTTTTCAAGGAGTTCCTGTCCCTCTGCGGCCGCCAGGGCCCGAAACTCCTTGGCTGCCTCCAACGGGACATGGTCATACATCACTTTGCGTTGGAAACGAGGCTTCGTGGGCTTAACGTAAATGTTATGGTCCAAGGTCGAGAGGAGATCAGCAGTGTCTGTTCCAAGCACGCGCAACTTTTCCTCCGAACCTTTCTGAGGGACATAGCCACGTGAAACGAGACCAATCCGACCATCCTTCAATGACTTCACAACCCCGACACGTAACAGCTCATCCAACAAGGCGCGCACGGGGATGTCTCCGCTATAGCGTTTGACCAAGTCCGTGAATGAGGCACCCCTGCCCTCCAGGGAAAGCGGGCGAGGATGTCCCTTGCCGTCTCCGTACCGTGGATCGCACAGCCACCCGGTGATCACCCGCGAACCCCGATGGTAGGCTTCATCCGCGATGGATACTGAATCAGCCGGCGGCGTCAACAGCCGATGCACCTCCTTGCGCGTCAACCCACTGAGGATGGCGATCCGTGAGACGGTCTGCTTCTTCCCTGAGATCCCAAATTCAGCATTCGCCACCTCCACATAGACGCGCTTCGCTAAATCGGCAAACGTTCGATGGGACACATTGTTTCGAAGGAGGATTCTGACCAATGGCCGTAGCAATTGAAGCGTGGCAGCCGACAGTGCACGAACGGACGTGGCGTGAGCCATGGTGGATCGGTACTATAACCGCTCCCCCTGCTCATGCCAAGCCCTCCCTTAAACTGGTTGGTTGTGGGGCTGTTTCGGAATATGACCCCCACCGTGCCCCTCTTCGCAATCGAGCGTGAGGTCATACTACCGTCATCAGCCTTGCTCATGAAGCGCCCCACGGACCGTGTGTCATCCCTTTCGATCTTCAGGACCGGATCCTTAAAAAATAAACGAAACCCCTTGTCGAACTGACTCCCTGTGGAGAGTCCATTGTGTCTATTGTTACTCAGTATGACGAGCGACCAACAAAACGTTGCCAGTCGTGGAACATTTATTTGCATGGGTGGTAGAAAAGCGGGGAGCACCATGCGACATGTCGCGAGGGCGAGTGGGAGGATTCGCAGGGTGGCCGCCTTGATGCGAGGGCACCAGAAGGTTAGAGCCTTGTCGCAGCTCGGCAGTCTGAACGATACGGAATCGGGATGGGAGGAAGAAATCCCATAGTGAGGAAGAGTCTCGCCTCGGGGAACATGGATGGATGTCTTGGCAGAGTTGCCGGGCCGGCTGATTGAGAGACGAGCCCACAATAAAGACGGTTTACGGTCAACGCCTCTCGCGAGAGACGGGCGGTCTTTATTGCCACATTATTCTATACTGCCGCTCAAGTGGAAGCTGAAGAAGCTCTATGAACTGTGGCTAGGGAACACACTCTCCCGGCGAGGCTGGGAAGGCATATCGAGCAGGAGAGAGAAGCGTTCGTATCGGCGTAGAATTATCCCTCCAACAATCCGTGTTGTTGGATCTGGGTCACCTCAGCATTATCATATGAGCAGATCAGTGCGCCAACTCATATCGGACGGCGCTCAGCAGTTCCTCCATGCGAAATGGCTTGCGTACCGTCTGTCGTGCACCTAACAGCCTCGCCGTCTTCTTCAGATAGTCCTCACCAAATGCTCCAGACATGGCCATGACCTTGATGTCCAAGAATTCGAGCGTGAGCACCATGAGGTAAGCTCGAAACAGTGGACGCTTTCACTCTACAATGAGAGAGCTGGATGTGTGAGATGGAACAGGTCCCGCGACAGCAATATACGAAGGAGTTCCGGGAGCAGGCCGTGCGGCTGGTCTTGGAACAACAGGTGCCGATTCCGGAGGCCGCCAGGCGCCTGAGTATGTCGGGTAGGACGCTCGAGCGCTGGGTGGGTCGAGCGCGGCAGGGCCAGCTCAGCACGCTGGGAGAAAACCGACGGCCCGTGACTTCACCAAGCGGGAGTTCTCAGGGTTTCAGTACGCGATGGTGCTCCATACATTTGAGACCGATCCAGATCCGAATCCCTCCCCACATCTGCATGTCCACTTGACGGTGAAAGCCGCTGGCCTCGATGGCATCCGTTTGAACTTGAATATTCCCCGTAGCTTGCTACGGGGTTCAGCTCTGTATCCGAGAAGTCTCCGAAGCTATGTTCTGTGATACCCCGCTGCTTGCTGCGGGGAGCATCATTCCGAGAAAACCGGATCTCCAGCGTTGGCGAGAAGGGTTTGCAGAGGCGTTGCTGGAGCATGGTATTGAGGCCACGACGACCAGTCGCCTCCACCGCACGAACCAGGAACGCTGGACGGTGAGGCATCTGCATGAAGCGAGCAAAGAAGGGAAGACGCTGGAGCGGCTGAAACGCACAGCGCGCCGACATGGACGAGTCCAGGAAGTCATGCAAAATTATGAGCAGGTGATGCGGACGTTAGCCCGGTTAGATCGTGGAGAGGATCGGCAACTGGCAGCGGACCTCGTCCGCTACCCGAGCGAGCGGTCGCGGGATGTTGCGAAGACTCGTTCGCCGGAGCGCGACCGGTCTTCTTAAGGTGCTGCGCCCGTCCGTTTCTTAATCCTTAGCAGTTTGTTGACAAACTGCTAGACGGCCCTGGAGAGGAGAGTGTAGGCCAGACAGGCAAGGGCGGCCGTGATCGGCAGTGTCACGATCCAGGCGAGCACCATGTCTCGCACCGTGTT
>JBBIKN010000232.1:0-5156 GCA_037445435.1 Nitrospira sp.
CTCCTTGGCTATGATTCTGGCTTGCTCAGATCAATGTCGGACAGGCTCCTAGGGATAGAATACCCCCGGGCGTATGGGTTGACACTTACATACGTCCGACGGTACAACGCTATACGACATCGCGTGTTGTGTAGTCTCTGTCGCTCTATCTATTCGTAAGAGTGGCAGCTCTGCGGCATCCTTAACCATGCGAGAGTGGCGGAACTGGCAGACGCGCGAGACTTAGGATCTCGTGGGCAACCGTGGGGGTTCAAGTCCCCCCTCTCGCACCATCAGTACGATCCCCTTAGGGAGTCCGATTTCAACGATGAAAATGGAAGTGACCGAGTTAGGACCGATGAAACGCGCCTTGAAAATCGAGGTACCGGCCGATGAGGTGACACAACAATTTTCACGAGCGTATTTGGAACTCAATCGTCAGGTTCGGATTCCAGGGTTTCGACCGGGGAAAGCCCCTTTGGCTATTTTAGAGAAGCGTTATGCAAAAACAGTCGAAGAAGATGTGATTCGAAGGCTCGTGCCGGATTTCTATGGTCGGGCCATTAAACAGGCGGGGATCAGTCCTGTCGTGGTAGATATTCCGCCTCTGGATCGGGTCAAGATTAAAAAAGATTCCCCATTTACGTTCACGGCGACAGTTGAAATCAAACCCACGATCGAACTTCGCGACTATAAGTCCCCTAATCCCATTTCGCTCCAAGCCGACAAGCGTACAGTTTCCGAAGAACAGATCGACCGTGCCCTGGAGGTATTGCGTGAACAACACGCTCGGCTGGATGAAGCTCAGACCGGTACAGTTTTATCCGAAGGGGACTATGCCATCGTCGATTTTGAAGGATTTCTGGACGAGGCTCCTCTTGAAGGCACAAAGAAGGAAGGCCAACTCCATAAGGTGGGATCGAAAGCTGCGTTACTGGGAATTGAAATCGACGCGCATCTGATCGGAAGACAGACAGGGGACATTGCGGAAATTCCTCAAATCTATCCCCTGAGTCATCCGGACCAACGAGTCGCCGGAAAAACTGTCAAGTTTCGCCTCGCCATAAAGGGAATCAAGCAAAAGAAGCTCCCCGCCCTTGACGATGAGTTTGCTAAGGATTGCGGGCCATACGCGTCGCTACAGGAGTTAAGGGAGAAGTTGCGTGGCGAAATGGAAACGGCGCTCAAGAAGGATATCGAGGAGTCCTACAAGGATACTCTTCTCAAGCGCCTCATCGACACGCATCATTTTGACCTCCCTGACACACTCGTAGAACGAGAGCTCAGCACGATTGTGCGGCAGAAATTACAAGCGCGGCAGCGTGGCAAGGTCACCGATCCCCTTCCTGCTCCAGATGCGGAAGAACTGAAGAGGATCCGCGACGAGCACCGTGAGGAGGCAAATCGTCGCGTGAAGGCGGGATTAATTCTTGAGGCCATTGCTGAAAAAGAAGGCTTGTCGGTCAGCCAGGAAGATCTGAATAATGAAGTGACTCGATTGGCCACAGAACTCAGAGTGCCGATGACCGATCTGGTGAAAATGATCCAGGCAGGCGGTCAGGACTCCATTGAGGAATTACGTGCGCGAATCTTGGCCGACAAGGCTTTGGATTTTGTCTATCGTCAGGCGGTTATTCAAGGATAAGCGCAACCGCTCATTGCATCTGGATTGTTCCGGGCAGTAGCTTCTTATCGAGGAAAGGAATCGAGGAACATGTTGGTCCCGATCGTAGTTGAGCAAACCAATCGAGGCGAACGAGCTTACGATATCTACTCACGCCTTCTTAAAGATCGCATCATTTTCCTTGGAGCCCCAATCGACGACGTGTTTGCCAACTTGGTGATCGCGCAGCTTCTTTTTCTTGAAGCGGAAGATCCTGAGAAGGACATTAATCTCTATGTCAATTCTCCGGGAGGCAGTGTGACAGCCGGATTGGGCATCTACGATACCATGCAATATGTGAAGCCCCCGATCAATACCATCTGTCTTGGTCAAGCTGCCAGTATGGGAGCGCTCCTCTTGACCGCCGGAACGAAAGGCAAGCGGTTTGCTCTTCCCAATGCCCGGGTGATGATCCACCAACCGTTGGGCGGATTCCAAGGACAGGCAACGGAAATAGACATCCATGCTCGGGAAATTCTCAAGATGCGCGAGCGCCTCAATGAAATCCTGGCCAAGCACACTGGACAACCGATTGAGAAGATTGCGCATGATACGGAACGGGACTATTTCATGTCTGGCGAAGAAGCGAAGCGTTACGGCCTCATAGACGAGGTCATTACACGACCGCCCAAGTTCATGAAAGCAGTAGAATCCGGCGACGGGTCAAAAGACGGGATCAAAGGCAAGTAACGCAGGAGGGTACATGGCCAAGCAGGAAAAGATGGACCGACACTTGCGATGTTCTTTCTGTGGGAAAAGCCGTGATGAAGTGCGAAAGCTGATCGCCGGGCCGACGGTTTATATCTGTGATGAGTGCGTCAACCTTTGCAATGACATCATTGCGGAAGACTGGGAAGAAGCCAAAGAAGAAATTTCCTCCAAACTCAAGAAACCAGCGGAAATCAAACATCACCTTGATCAGTATGTCATCGGGCAGGAAAGGGCGAAACGCATTCTGTCTGTGGCCGTGCACAATCATTACAAGCGTATTTCGTCAAAGGAAAAAGAGGTCGATGATATCGAACTCCAGAAGGGCAATATCCTCATGGTGGGTCCAACCGGCACGGGGAAGACCCTCTTGGCCCAGACCTTGGCCAAGTATCTGGACGTCCCGTTCACTCTTGCCGATGCCACAACGCTGACAGAAGCCGGTTACGTTGGCGAAGATGTCGAGAATATTATTCTGAAGCTCCTGCAAGCCGCAGATTACGATGTAGAGCGGGCTGAGCGTGGGATTGTGTACATCGATGAAATCGATAAGATCAGTCGGAAAAGCGACAGCCCGTCTATTACACGAGACGTATCCGGTGAGGGTGTCCAACAGGCTTTGCTGAAGCTGATCGAAGGCACGGTTGCGAACGTACCCCCGCAGGGCGGAAGAAAACATCCCCATCAAGAATTCATTCAGGTCAACACCAGCAACATCCTGTTCATCTGTGGTGGCGCGTTTGTCGGTTTGGAACAAATCATCGAGCAGCGTCTGAATCGAAAAGCCATGGGATTTGGAGCTGAAATCCGTGGAAGAAGCGATGTTCGTTTGGGCGACCTGCTGGCTAAGGTTCAGCCGGAAGATTTTCTGAAGTACGGCCTGATCCCTGAATTTGTGGGACGGTTACCGGTAGTGGCCACGTTAGAGGAGTTGGACGAGCGAGCATTGATCCGTATCCTGACCGAACCGCGCAATGCGTTGACCAAGCAGTACGAAAAGCTGCTGTCGTTTGAAAAGGTCAAGCTCCGATTCACGGAAGGGGCATTGGGAGCGGTGGCGAGAAAAGCCTACTCACAAAAGACCGGTGCCAGAGGCCTTCGGGCGATCCTGGAAGAAGTGATGCTTGACGTTATGTATGATGCCCCCTCTCAGAAACAGATCGTCGAGGTGGTGATCACGGAAGAGGCTATCTTGGGCAAGAATCCGCCGATGCGAATATTTGAACAGGAAAAGGATGCTAAGACCGCGTAAAACTAAAGGGATTTTAATTTATAGTAATCGACGACCCTAGTCAACTACCCTGTGAGGGGCTGAATCGGCCTCTTTCCTACTTGGTCGTTATCTCCCTCTCTTTGTCTCATATCCTCGTCATTCCTCGACAATCAGAAACGCCGCGCTATACTTCCCTCGTATGTGTTCCGGATGGAGGGCTTGTGAAATACCCCGTTTCTTCGAGTCTTCGGCACAAGGGCAAAGCCATCGAGCTTGACGCGGAACGTGAGATGGTCGTCTTGTTAGGTGCCAATGGGGATGTGATCGGCAACCTATCCTGGGACTTCGTCATCGATCAAATCCTTGCCTACCGTAAGGTGTCGGTTCAAAAGGAAGTCCGGTCTGAGCCTCGAATTTCACTCGCATTCCGGGTGCGTTACAACAGCCCAGAAGGGCCGCGATTCGAAAGCCGAGCAGGTGGTATTGGCGGTGGAGGGTTATTTATAGAAAGCCAGACCCCTCTTCCTGTAGGGACTAGGTTGGCCATGGAGTTTTCGTTTTCGGAGAAACCCGAGGAATGGATGCCGGCAAAAGGAACTGTAGCCTGGGTCTGCCCGAAAGCCGACCAATATACATTCAGTCCCGGCATGGGGGTACGGTTCACGGAAATAGCGGAAGATGTCCGCGTTCGAATCCATGAGTTAGTGAAATCAATCCAGAACATGGGTCAAGCAGCCTGATTCCTTCCTGACTTAGGCCACCGGGAGAAGGGATGGTTCTATGACTTTTCCGGTCGTTTTCACTGCGGGACACCAGGGGAAATCTCTCGCTATTGATCCTGGACGAGAGGCGATCAACGTACACGACACCTCAGGTCAGCTGTTGGGCAGCATGTCATGGGGGGCGATCATCGAGCGAATACTTGTCAGCGGCGAAGATGCCCGATTTGCTCATTGTCGTACGCAGCCTCGCGCGCCTCTCGCCTTGAAGATTCGGTATACGACGCCTGAAGGAAAGCAGTTCGATAGCCTAACAGGGGGAATCGGCGGCGGCGGACTCTTTATTGAGAGTGGTGCTCCGCTCAGTCCGGGCACCGAGCTGACGGTCGAATTTGCACTTCCAGATCGGCCATGGGACAAGTTGAAAGCCAAGGCTAAGGTCGCCTGGGTCCGCAACAAGCCGGAGCGATACCTTTTGTTTCCAGGTATGGGTATCCAATTCGTCGATTTGGACAAAACGATTCAGGACCAACTGGTCGGACTGGTTGAGGCTTTGAATCGAAGTCGAAACCCCTTGTGTGGATGAACAAGCTTATCCTGATTCGGATATAACTCCATAACAGTCATTCTACCGAGTAAGGACTGCTATTTGCCCCCAAATATAGATCAATCTTTCAAGCACTTCGGGCATAGACGTATTGGCCTAGACAAGTCATTTATGAGGACATAATCAAAACCGACAAGCTATTGTTGAAACTCATTGTGAATCGTCCACAGACAATCCTTTGTACATCAACCTAATAACAGCACCTATGACGGGCACTAGGAGCCTGTCCGACATTGATCTGAGCAAGCCAGAATCATAGCCAAGGAG
>JBBIKN010000233.1:0-6057 GCA_037445435.1 Nitrospira sp.
ACACCGTCAAGTGTTGCCGAACCATGTCGGCATTGAGCTCCGTGCTTTTGCCCTGGGCTTTGACGGCTCCTTTGGCCATCACGACATATTTTTCTGCCAGGCGGGCGGCAAAATGGAGGCCCTGCTCCACCAACAGAATCGCGAAGCGGCGCGCATTCTTGAACCCGATGATCACGTCCTCGATGTGGTCGACGATTGAGGGCTGGATCCCTTCTGTCGGCTCATCAAGGAGCAGCAGCTTGGGGCTGGACAAGATCGCGCGGCCGATCGCCAGCTGCTGCTGTTCCCCGCCGCTGAGCACCCCGCCGGGACGGTGCAGGATCTGCGTGAGCTTCGGGAAGAGCTGATAGACCTCGTCGAACGCCTCGGTTTCGGAGACGTCACCGCTGAGGGGCGGCCGGTTCCAGTAGCCGAGCAGCAGATTTTGGTGCACCGTCAAGTGCGGAATGATCTCCCGTCCCTGCGGCACATAGGCCAGCCCCTTTCTCGCACGGAGATCCGGCCGGTCCTGCGTGATGTCCACCCCATCGAACAGAATCGTTCCCGACTTGACCGGCAGCAACCCGGTCAGCGCCTTCAACGTGGTGGTTTTGCCCACCCCGTTTCGGCCCATCAGACACACCACTTCTCCCGGTTCGATCGTAAAGGAGACGTTCCAAAGAATATGGCTTTCCCCGTAGTACGCGTTGAGGTTGTCCAGCACCAGCGTCAACGGTTTTGTTTCTTGTCCCATCACCGACCGTGTCCGTTCCGAGACTAATACGCGACCTTGGCCCGGCCGAGGTAGATTTCGCGGACATGATCATCTGCTTGCACTTGTTCGACGGTACCCTCGCAAATGACGGTCCCTTCGGCCAGCACGGTGACGATGCGTGCGATCTGCCGGACAAAGTCCATGTCATGTTCGATCACGACAATCGCTTGTTTTTCCGACAGTCTCGTCAGCAATTGCCCGGTCTGCTCCGTTTCCTTATCGCTCATGCCGGCGACCGGCTCATCGACCAAGAGCAGGGACGGCTCCTGCAAGATCACCATCCCGATTTCCAACCATTGCTTTTGACCGTGCGACAACGACCCGGCCCGATCATGGGCATATTGCGTCAAGCCGATGGTCTCCAACACCTCACTGATCCGCTCGCGCTCCGCCGGGGAGGACCGGCCCATCAAGGTGGCGAAGACGCCCTTGCTGGCACGCTTGACCGAGAGATCGAGATTTTGCCACACAGACAAGTTGCTATAGATGGAGGGCGCTTGGAACTTCCGCCCCACGCCAAGCTTCGTGATGTCTTCCGCGTTCATGCCGACGAGATTGATGCCGTGGCCGAAGAGGACGGTGCCGGAGGCCGGCTTGGTCTTCCCGCAAATCACATCGAGCAAGGTGGTCTTGCCGGCACCGTTGGGCCCGATCACCACGCGGAGCTCATTGTAGTGCACACTAAAATTGCAATTATTCAGCGCCTTAAATCCGTCATAGTCGACGGTCACATGTTCGCAGTGGAGAATCAGATTCCCGTCCGTCACGCTGCGGTCCTCCCTTCCGCCTTGATCACCGGCGTAGGTGTCTTCTTGCGCGCGTGCATTTTGCGGAGCATCCCGACGAGCCCATCCGGGAACAGCGTCACCACGACCACAAAGAGTCCACCTAGAATAAACGGCCAGGCCTCGGGGAAATAATTGGTCAACACGCTGCGGCCGTAGTTGACCGCGACCGCGCCTAGGATCGCGCCGATCAAGGTACCCCGCCCGCCGACCGCGACCCAGATGACCACTTCCAGCGAGGGCAAGACCCCGATCTGCGCCGGGGTAATGATGCCCACCTGCGGCACATACAGCATCCCTGACAATCCCGCCAGCCCCGCCGCCACGACAAACACGAACAGCTTGTACATCCACGGCGTGTAGCCCGAAAATGTAACTCGCGATTCACTGTCGCGTATGGCAATGAGCACCTTTCCGGCTCGCGAGGCGACGATCCAGCGGCAGAACAGGTAGGCCGCCCCCAGAGCCAGGACTGTGAGGAGATAGAGTCCTCGCTGGGTCGACGGATCTGAGAGCCGGAAGCCGAGGAGTTGCTTAAAATCGGTCAAGCCATTGGTGCCGCCGAGCCGCGTTTCGTTCCGGTTGAAGACCAACCAGGCTGCATACGCCAATGCTTGCGTGATGATGGCAAAGTATACGCCCTTGATCCGGCTGCGAAAGGCCAGAAACCCGAAGATCGTCGCGAACAGGACGGGCACCAGGAGCGCGCCCACGAAGCCGCCCCAAAAGCTCTTGAACGGGTACCAGAACAGGGGGAGTTCTTTGACCTGCGTCCAGACCATGAAGTCCGGCAGTTCGCTGCCATAGACACTTTCCTTGCCGATCTGCAGCGCCAGGTACATGCCCATACAGTAGGCCCCCAACCCGAAAAAGACCCCTTGCCCCATACTGAGCACGCCGCAATAGCCCCAGATCAGATCCAGTCCCAGCGCCAAAATGGCGAAGGCCAAAAACTTGCCGAATTGATTGAGCCGGAAATCGGACACATGCAGCCAGGACTCTTCCGAGGGCACCACATTGAGCAAGGGCAGAACCACGAGGAACAGGAATCCCAACACATAAAAGGAGACCGTTTCCCGACTGTCCTGGTGCGATACAACTGGTTCAGGCATCGGCGCTTCGTCCTTTGGCGGCGAACAACCCCTGCGGCCGCCACTGCAGGAATAAAATCACCCCGAGCAAGATAAACACCTTACCGTAGACGGCACCGGTGACCGGCTCGATCAACTTGTTCAACCCCCCGATGCCCAATGAGGCCCAGATCGTGCCCGCCAGTTTGCCGACCCCGCCGGTGACCACCACCATGAAGGAATCGACGATGTAATTCTGCCCCAGGCCGGGGTCGACATTGCCCACCATCGTCAGCGCCCAGCCCGCGATCCCCGCCAACCCGGAGGCAAAGGCGAAGGTGTAGGAATCGACTTTCCGGGTGGGGATGCCGAGACAGGCACTCATGTTGCGGTTTTGCGTCACCGCTCGGACCCGGATCCCGAGATTGGAGCGAAACAGCAGGAAGTAAATCCCCAGCACGCACAGGATCGACAGGATGATGATAAAGATTCGGTTATAGGGGAGATAGACGCCCACCATCACCTGGGCCCCACCGCGCAAGGCCTGCGGAGCAATGACCGCCGTCAAATCCCCGAAGTACACCCGTGCCGCCTGCATCAAAATCAAGCTCACCCCCCACGTGGCCAACAGGGTTTCGAGCAGACGCCCGTAGAGAAAGCGAATCACCGTGGCTTCGAGGACCCATCCCAACAGGGCCGCGGAGAGAAAGGCCACCGGCAAGGCCACGGGGAAATACCAGTCGAACACCTCCGGCGACAACCAGGCGATGAACGCTTGTTGGGTCACGAACGTGGCATAGGCGCCGATCATCATCAGTTCGCCGTGTGCCATGTTGATCACTCCCATGAGCCCGAAGACGACGGCGAGCCCCAAGGACATGATCAAGAGGATGGAGCTCAAGCTGATCCCACGGAACAGCGTCTCCAGCGCACCGGCCCATGCCGACCACGACTCGATGCGATCGATGGCGGCCTCCGCTGCCGCTGCCAGGGCCTTCTGGTGGTCGGTCGCCTCGGTCTGCGTCGCCGCGTCGATCAGGGCTTTCAACGCGGTGACACTGTTCAGGCTGCGTAACTCTCCCAACTTCGTGACGGCCGCCAGCTGAACCGCAGGATCCGGGGCGTTCAACTCCAGCAGGTGTTGCGATTCCTCCATGGTGTACCGAACCCACCAGACCGGTTCCTGCTCCGCCGCCTGTTTGAGAAACGGAATGGCCTCCATGCGCCCCCCTGAGGCGAGATCTGCCGCGGCAGACCGTCTGAAATCAGGGGATGTGCTCATGAGATTGGCGCGATTCTTGAGGAGATCGACCACCGGCTTGACTGTAATCCGCACCGCCCGGCTCCCCCGCTCGCGGATCTCATCGAGGCGGGGGATCAGACTGGCGTCCCCCTTCTCAATAAGGACTTCCGCCGCCTTGGTGCGGACCGCGACCTCGTCGCTCTGGAGGTCGAGCAGCGCTTGTTCTATGGAGTCGGCGGGCGGCGCAGTCACGGATGTCGTTTGCCCCGTCTCGTCACCTGCCCATGCGGCCTGTCCATCGAGCCCGATCGGCAGGACGGCCCACAGGACGAGGGCCAGACCTGGTTGCAGTAGACGAGCCATGCTCTTCATCTCACGTCATCTCCCTCCGATCACGTTGCCGCGAGCCTCCCCCGGGAGGCTGGCTGGCATCTCTCTGCACGAGGTGCCAGCCTGCTCGCCCCTCGCCCCGCCACCGGGGACTCACCGGCCCTCGCGATGTTATTTCTTTTGATAGGTCCCTTGATGGTTCACCCAGTCGCAGCCCTTTTCCGGATTGGTATACTCGCTCCACGGTTCCGGCTTCACCAAGCCTTTGGACCGCCAAATGACTTTGAACTGACCGTCTTTGAGGATTTCGCCGATGAGCACCGGCTTGTGCGTATGCTGGTTGCAGCAGTCCATCATGATTTCCCCGCCCGGCGCCAGGAATTTTTGGTTGTACACCGCCTTGCGCACCTTGTCCACGTCCGTCGAACCGGCCTTTTCCACCGCCTGCTTCCACACGTAGACGCCGAAGTACGCGGCTTCGATCGGATCGTCGGTGACGCGGTTTTCCCCATCCGGCAGGTTGTTCCGCTTGCAATAGGCTTTGAAGTTCGCCACGAACTTTTTGTTCTGGGGCGTGTCCACGCTTTGGAAGTAGTTCCACGCCGCCAAATGGCCGACCAACGCACTGGTATCCATCCCGCGCAGTTCGTCTTCGGCGACGCTGAAGGCCATGATCGGCGCATCTTCCGCGCGCAGCCCTTGATTGCCGAACTCCTTATAGAACGGCACGTTGCTGTCGCCGTTGATGGTACTGATGACGGCCGCGCCCCCCCCGGCGGCAAACTTCTTAATCTTGCCGCAGATGGTTTGATAGTCCTGGTGGTGGAAGGGGGTGTATTCCTCTTCGATGTTGGCCGCCGGCACGTTCTTCGCCAAGAGCATGGCCCGCAAAATCTTGTTCGTCGTGCGCGGATACACGTAGTCGGTCCCCAGGAGATAGAACTTCTTGTAGTTCCCGCCCTCGGGACTCATCAAATATTCCACCGCCGGCGCCGCCTGCTGATTGACCGCAGCACCCGTGTAGAACACGTTCCGCGAACATTCTTCCCCTTCGTATTGAACGGGATAGAAGAGCAGGCCGTTGTTCTTCTCAAAGACCGGCAGCACGGATTTCCGACTGACCGACGTCCAACAGCCGAAGACCACGGACACTTTGTCTTCCAGCAGCAATTGCTTAGCTTTCTCAGCGAACAGATCCCAATTCGAGGCAGGATCGACGACCTTGGCTTCGATCGGTCGCCCCATGACCCCC
The DNA here is from genome assembly GCA_037445435.1 of Nitrospira sp. Taxonomy (GTDB): domain Bacteria; phylum Nitrospirota; class Nitrospiria; order Nitrospirales; family Nitrospiraceae; genus Nitrospira_D. Next base: position 5,435 of record JBBIKN010000233.1, read on the forward strand.
CCGGCCTTATTGATTTCCTCGACCGCCATCAGCACGACGTCGCGCAGCGACACTTCGCTGATCGCCATCGTGCCACTCAGGGAATGGAGGACGCCGATTTTGATCGGAGGCCCGCCCGCCGCATAGGACAAGGCGTAGTGGCCCAGGTTCCCCAAGAGCGCCGCCACGCCCACGCCCGCCGCCACGCGGCCGCTGTGGGTCAGCAATTCTCTGCGCGAGGCGCCCGTTTCCTCGGTCGGAATGTCCGTGTCCTTAACCTGCTGTGACTCCTGAGGCGTGTTCGTGTCCATAGTGGCCTCCCTCCTTTTCCTATGCGGTGAAGTGCAAACTGCCCGTTGCTGCGTGGTCGGTCTAAAACCTCTGTCGAAACGCTCGGCCGCCTGACCTCAGCCTTGGAGCGCAACCCGCTTCTTCTGTCCGACTGCTGCGCGCCGTGACGCCGATTGACCCGGCTCGTGAACAGACTCACCTCCCTCCTCGTTTGGGTCTGTTCATTGAATGTCTGCTGATCATTCTGCCCATGTCGTGGGGTCCGGTATCTCACAAAAGACGCCGGGGACCTATCGGGAATATCCTGAAAGAATAGAGAGAAATCCCCCAGGAGAAACGTCGCGTTTACTGAA
>JBBIKN010000234.1:0-4700 GCA_037445435.1 Nitrospira sp.
TCTCCTTGGCTATGATTCTGGCTTGCTCAGATCAATGTCGGACAGGCTCCTAGTCGGCAGCTGTATCACGGTTGACGCCGGGCGCGAGCCGGTCAAAGCCGAACCTGCCGTCACCAACCACATCAACTGTCTCACGTTTTCCGTTCCGTATTCCTTTCTGGACAAGTCCGGCCCCATGACTCTGTCTATGGCCCTGGATGTGGCAGGGAGGTTGGGTTGGTCCGTCTATGATCCGCAAACCGATTCCATCGTAACTAAGACTTCGCTGCAGGAGGCAATCTGGCTATAGCGGTCCTCCGGTGCGGTTGCACAGAAAATTCTCGGGACTGTGGCGGGCTATGAATTGAGTTTGAACGATCTATTTATCGAGGAGATGTGGAATCACAGTCTTGGATCGTTGGTGGGATCTTTCTTCTCGTCACCGTACTGTCTGGGTGGGCCATGGGTACCTGGATGTGTTCCATGGATTAAGTGAGCCGGTATATGCCGTGGGCCATGGTTGTCGGTGGAGTGGTTCTGCTATGGCTGAAAGGCTTCCTGCAAGCCTATTGGCGTCTGGGACGGATTCAGCGAGAACAACGGAAGCCAGCCGAGATCTATAGGACGGAAGGAAGTTAGTGGAAATGCGAGTTCGGATTATCTGTCTCGATGATGCCCCACCCGACTTGCCAGGCCAAACCCCGTTCGAGCTGGAGATCATCAGACGGATTCCTGGCCAGGACCGGCCGGACTACTGGCTCGGTAGGCTGGAACGGCCGCTGACCTGGAACGGGCAAGAGAGTCAACGGACGGTTACGCATGTGCTGCTGGTGGCTAAGCTAGTGGGAATGCATGTACGACCGGGTATGCGAAATGTCCCCGTCGGCATTGCATATGTAACGGACGAAAGTCTCTTGCAAGATATAGAGCTTCAATTCAGCAAGTGCGCCTCTGTTGCCGTTGGTATCGCGGAAGATGTAACTCGATCGTTTTGGAGGAGTATTCTCTCGCGGCTCCGATCCGGATGAAAATCGTAGACGTTCATTCCATCGTGAGAGAGAGACTGGGGCCGTGGCTCAAGTCTGTGGAGACTGGCAGAGGCCAGAGGTGGTGCTGCATTCTTGGGGAGCTGGAGGTGAGATTGAGTGAATAGATGCGTCATGACATACACCGACAATCTGGGTCCGTTCGGGCCACTCTGGTCGAGTTCGTTATGGATAATCTATGGCTGCTGCACTGGAGGTGGATTCCACCCCTCCATCTCCTCAATGGCGTACTTCAAACAGGTGGCAGCGACTTGGGGACAAGCCCAGGAACGTGGTGGTCGACGGGTAAGCTGTCGACCGACGAATCCGAGCGTTTGGTCGTCGATCTCTGCGCCGTGAATCGCGAGAAGCTCCGCAGCAATAGGCGCGCACGATTCATCCCCGGTCGGATCGTCGTTGACCACTCGCTCGGCAATTGTCGTAGATTCCTGGCATGGCTACGCAAGGTCCGAGCGGCTTATGCATGAGTCTCTGGTAAGGAGCAGATAGCAATGCGTAACGATGCAGTTGAAGAGTAGCTGGCGGTCTTATGTAGCGGCGAGGGTCGAGACGAAATGTACACCGCGATGGTGAGGCTTCGTGCGATCGGGGAGACCGCTGCGCTGGGGCTGCTGAGGATCGTCGCTGACAGAGCGCAATCGTCCGGTGCGCGATCTCGTGCAGTGGATGTGCTCATTGACCTACGGCCTGTCGGATTGCTGCCGATCTTAGTGGACGCACTCAAGGATGGGTCCGTCGACCTACGATGGTCTATCGCCAAAGCATTGGGGAGCCTTAAGGATCCGTCCGCCATCCCGGTGCTGGAGCAGCTCGTATCAAATGACCGGGGCGAGGTCATGCTGCAACCTGGATTCACCGTCTATGTTCGTGATGTAGCCATCGAGGCACTCGCTAAACTCAGGCGTGGGTGACGACAATTTACATCATAGAGTGGGCATTGTCGTGAAGATCGGCCCAAGTTGAAGGTCGAGAGGCACGACTATTTCGAGAGGGGGTAGACATAAACCCAATGAAGATCGCAGACGGTCATTCCGTCGTGAAAGAGAAATTGGGGCTGCGGTTCAAGTCGGCAGGGTTCCGGAAATCCAAGGATTACACCTTGGGGTTTGCCCGGCCATTCGAGTCCAAGTTGCTGGTCCTCTGGTTCCAGGCAGAGAAGTGGGGATGGGATGCGTACCAAGGCGGCGGGTTTCGGTTTCTGGTCACGACGATCCCGGGGGGAAGCTCTACATGGGATTACGAGGAGTCATTCCAGTATTTCCTATCCGACCAGGAGGTGGAAGAAGCTCGCCGAATACAAAACATAGTGATCGAGGCGTTCTCCAAACCACCGGAGTCATACTTCAAGCAGGTTGCCGCACAATTTCGCGGCGAGGTAGCCAGGCTCATCGAGGAAACAATGAGGGGCCGGTTTCTTCCTGTGAAGGTTCCCTACTCATGGCGAGTCGATTTCTTCTTGCGCTACTTCAATGAACAGCATGTCTGCCGGTGGTGCGAGTTTCTCAAGCCCATTCTGCCCCGTGCAGTCCAATGTGCAGAAAGAAACTGGAGTCGTGATCTGCACTGAGCGGGAACGTGGTCACGCGTCATAGACCAGGGACTCGACGCTGTTTCCGTTCAGCTTGTATGCGAGCACTGTCCCACGCGGCGCCCTCAGCCGAGCCAGTTCTCTCCGAAGCAAGGCCAATCCTCGTTCTGTCTCATAGAGTTCCAACTCGATCTCGCAATACTCCACCTGCTGTCGTCCTGCAGTGTCGGGCACAGAGAGCTGCGTCCCGCCGCCCGTCACTTCCCCGAATTCTCCCGCGTCAAGCGCCTCTTGCAACGGGTCCTCAAACCGCTCGCCCCGTTCGAGTGGCTCGACACGACCAGGGATCCTTACGCACACGGAGAGTACGTTCGGCCTCTGCCGACGGATGGCGACCAACGGATCGGATGGCGTGCTCTTGCCGAGGAGCAAATTCAGAGGTCGCAGAAATTCTTTCAGCAACTCTTTGAGAAAGTCCATCGTCTGACCAGGTGGAGCTTGGGCCTTCTGTTCATGAGTAGATGCAATCTCCGGTGACGGCATTCCAGTGAACGGTCACGACTTCGCCATCCGACTTCTCCGCAACCAGGGACCAAACCGGTTGTCCCTCTTCATGCCGTAGGGCCAGCGTGTGTGCTTTGGGTGCTGTGGGCAACAGAGTTGCCAGCCGATTCTCCATTGCTGCGAGATCGAGATCAAGGTGTCGGAGGTCCAGCGCCGCGGGCGGAAACCTGCCCATCTTCATGGCCAGAGCGGTTGCTTGTTCCTTTCCATACTCGCCGTGGGACCCAAGCCTTGCCTGGCTGCTCTCGCGCTTGACCGTCACAATACCGGCCCAGACCCCGGCTTCTCTTCCAGTCCAAGACCTTCGGCGGGTCATGAACTGATAGTCAAGACGGAACACTCGAATGCCAGATCCCTGCCACTCAGGCTCTGCCACGACGGACACAACATCCGCATCTCGAACGGCAGAGGGCAGGCAACCGCGGGCAATCTCGGCTCCGGTCAATAGCGTATCAATGGTCATGGGGGCTCCTGCCCATCGGTTTGTATGTGCTCAAAAGTACTCGGCGAGACGCATCTCCTCGACCGCCTGCAGCAGCCAGAAGAATGCCGCGGCTTCGGAAGGGAGGCGGCCTACGTGGAAAGTCTTGACCCACTGGTCGATGGTTTCGAGATGCGGCTCCACTTCCTGCCATATGCGCCTACGATTCTGCTTCGAGACCTGGTTCAGGAAGTAAGCCCGGCAAGGATCGTCACCGATTCCGAATCGGCGTGCCATAGGGATCAAGGTTCGCAGCGAATCAGGCACCTGCTGCGAGTTGAACTCTGCCATTATCCGTTCCCGCTCCTCCTCGCAGAATTCCCTCTCCGTTTTGATGAAATGGGTAAAGCGATCCCCCTCCGTTTTGGTGCGCACATGCCATGCATGACGACGCAATTCATCGATGGTAGCATCCTCTGCGGCAAGAGTAGACAGAGGTCTGCGGCGGCGCGGACCCAGGCGGGACATGACTTGTCCGAATGTTCGAGCGTCGTCCTGGCGACAAAGGTCAGCAGAGAACCGGCAAGCGATCAGATAGCCGAGCCGGTGCGTCTCGGCAGGACGAAGCACTGCCGTCAGGCTGGCAAACGATTCCTCCTTCAGACCGAATAGGTCGTAGGGCTGTTCAGGTGGGGCGTCCCCTGAATGCCACTGCCGGAGTTCACGCAGCATGGTACGGGTAGTTGTCGTAACAGGGAAGGGTTCCCATGTGCTGTGGTGGTCCGCCGGCGGTTCCTCTCCGTACTGACTGTACTGATTGTAAAGGGCTGTGTAGTACTGCTCGCGCTCGAACAGGATGACGGCGAAAGACAGTTGGGAATCGTAGTTGTTAGGGGCCGCACGATGCTCCGACAAATAGGGTTCGACCGGTGGAATTGAAGCCAGACAGACAAGAGGCCATTTCATCGAAGTAACCTGCTTGGGATTGCAGAGCCGACCAAACTCCTCAATGTCGGTGTTCATGGCGCTAGAGCTGAGTTTATCAGGCTTTAAGAATCACGCTTCCGTTTCTTGACTCTCTTTCAACCGCTTTGCTAGAGTGGCCAATCCAAGTCTAAGCGATTGAAAGTTCCGCTGTTTCCGAATCGTTCCCACAAGAAAT
>JBBIKN010000235.1:0-4389 GCA_037445435.1 Nitrospira sp.
GCGATCAGCGAATAAAACACCGGGACGACGAACAAGGTGAACATTGTCCCGACCGTCATACCCGTGACCAACACCATGCCGATGCTATTGCGGGCTGCGGCGCCGGGACCCGTCGCCAGGACCAGCGGGAGATGGCCGAAGATGGTGGCGGCGGAGGTCATCAGCACCGGCCGCAGTCTGGTCAACGCTGCCTCGCGTACCGCCGGCACCAGAGAACAGCCGCGTGCTTGAAGTTGATTGGCGAACTCCACGATGAGAATACCGTTCTTCGCGATCAGTCCGACGAGGGTGATCAGCCCGACTTGGGAATAGATATTGATCGTGGTCAAATCGAGGAAGCTGACCACCAGGGCGCCGGAAACCGCGAGCGGGACCGAACCGATCAAAACAATCAGAGGGTCGCGAAAGCTTTTGAACTGGGCGGCCAACACCAAATAGATCAGGACCACCGCGAAGCCGAGGGTGACGGTCAGCGCCGCTCCTTCCTGGCGGAGCTGCCGTGACTCGCCGGCATAGTCCAGAACGACGCGCGGGCCGCTGGAGGCGGCAGCTGCCTCCAGCACACGGAGCCCCTCTTCTTTCGTCACGCCGGGCTTCAAGCCTCCGAAGATACGGACCGCATTGCGCTGCTGGAAGCGGTTCAACGTACGCGGCGCCGTGCTGGTCTCAATGTGTGTGAACGTCGACACCGGCACCAGCTGGCCGCCCGGCGTCTTGATCTTGAGATCGAGCAGCGGATCGACGGTGGCTCGGTCTTTATCGCCCAGTTGCGGGATGACTTTGTAGCTGCGATCGAAGTAATTGAACCGGTTGACATAGGCGCCTCCCAACATAGTGCCCAGCTCGCGACCGACTCCGGCCAAGTCGAATCCCAAGTCAGCGAGGCGCTCACGATCCAGGACGACGCGGGCTTGGGGTAAATCGATCTTAAGGTCCGTGTCCACGTAGAGAAACTTGCCGCTCTGCCAGCCCGCGCCTAACACCGACCAGACGGCTTCGATCATCTGCTCGGCCGGCACATCACTTTGCATGATCAGTTCCACGTCGTATTGGCCCGGAGTAGGCAGGGGAGGGTCCAGTCGTGGGAAGACACGGAGCCCCGGCACTTGCAACACGGCGCCGTACACGTCGTCGTACATCTGCTCGGTGGAGCGTGCTCGATCATGCCAATCCTTCGCGACTACCCCGCCGAAACCACCCCACGCCGTGGTCAGTGACCAGGTGTAGTCAGTCTCAGGGATGGACGTGATGGCTTTGACGATCTGGAAGTGTTGACGATTGGTGGCGTGGACCGTCGAGTCCGGTGACGCTTCGAAGAAGAGGCTGATGTGGTTCTGATCCTCCACGGGGGCGAGTTCCTGACGGGAGAAATGGTAAAGGGGCCAAGCGGCGATGGTGATGAGGATGGCGGCTGTGACAATTCCCCAGCGCATGGTGAGTGCGCCGTCGAGCAGCCAGGCGTACGCGCGGCGCGCTTCGTCGAACCGTCGGTTGACGAAGGCGGTCAACCGCCCTTCCTTTCCCTGTGGATGGACGAATCGCGAACTCATCACCGGCGAGAGCGTGATCGCGACGATTCCGGACAAGACCACGGCGACGGCCAACGTGATGGCGAACTCCAAGAACAAGGATCCGGTGAGTCCGCCTTGGAATCCAATGGGGGCGTACACGGTGGCGAGCGTGATGGTCATCGCGATGATCGGGCCGAGCAGCTCGCGTGCTGCGAGCTGCGCCGCCTCGATGCGAGATCGCTCCAGTCGCACATGACGCTCGACGTTTTCGACGACCACGATGGCATCGTCTACAACCAGACCGACCGACAGCACGATGGCGAGCAGGGTGAGGAGATTGAGGCTGAAGCCGAACGCCACCATGAAGAGGGCGGCTCCGATCAACGACACCGGCATGGCGACGAGCGGGACGAGGGCCGTGCGGACCGAACCCATGAACAGAAAGACCACCACCGCGACGATGAGAATCGTCTCCGACAACGTCTTGGTGATTTCCGTCAGCGCGTTCCGAATGAACATCGTGCTGTCCCAGACGAGTTTCATGTCGATATCGCTCGGCAGGGTGGGCCGGATCCGTTCGATCTCATCGCGTAGTCGGTGTCCGACGTCGATTTCATTCACGCCGGGCACCGCCCAGATTCCGAGGTAGACGCCCTCCGTCTCGTCGTACTTCGCGATCATGCTTGCTTCTTCAGCGTCCCGCTCGACCCGCGCCACGTCCTTGAGCCTTACGATGGCGCCGTTTCGGTCGGCCACGATCAGTTCCTCGAACTCACCGGTCGAGCGAAGATCGGTGTTCGCCAGGAGATTGACCTGGACCAGATTGCCTTTGGTACGCCCGACCGCAGCCAAATAATTGTTCCGCCGAAGAGCACCCTGGATGTCGCCGGGCGACAGGTTCAACGAGGCGAGCCGGTCGGGATCGATCCAGATACGCATGGCGATCTGTCGGTCGCCTTCGAAGGTCACGCGTTGGACACCGGAGAGGGTGGCCAGTTGAGGTTGCAGCGTCCGAAGGAGCCAATCCGTCACGTCCGGGACTGTCCGCTGGGTGGAGCTGAAACTCAGGTAGAACGAAGCGTAGGGACGATCGGCTCGCTGAATCTCGATCGCGGGAGGTTCCGCGTCCGGTGGCAGTTCCGACCGAACTTGTTGGAGTCGCGCCGTGACTTCTGCTAGTGCCGCCGTGCTGCTGTGGTTCAATTTCAGGTGAACGGTCACGGTGCTGATCCCGGCGCGGCTGGTCGATTCGACATAGTCGACGCCGCTGATCGCGGACACCACCCGCTCGATCGGAGTACTCAGGAAGCCACGGACCGTCTCCGCACTGGCCCCATAGTAGACCGTCGTGATGACCACCATGGAGTTTTCAATCGTGGGATATTGCTGGACGGGCAGGGCGGTCATCGCTCGCCATCCCCCGAGCAGGATCATGAGATTCACGACGATCGCCAAGACGGGATGTTTAATGAAGATATCCGTGAATGATGGCCGAGTTATATCTAGCGGCATGCTCATGAGCCTAAGGGGTTGCCGACGGTTGATTCTCTTTTGGTCTGTTCTCAATCGTATCGGCGATGGCGACGAGGACCCCGTCGCGAAGTTTAAACGAGCCTAGAGCGGCGATTTGTTCCCCCGCCGTCAGTCCGGACAGGATGACGATCTCGTCGCCTAACATGGGCCCGCTTTCGACCTGTCGACTATGAACTCTGGTGCGGCCATCCTGGTCGGGTGTGATCACGAAGACCTGGTCGCCTCCCGGTCCCTTGCGTAACGCACTGACCGGTATGGCGACGACATTCCGCATGGGGCCGACGGGAACTCGGACGCGTACGGAGGCCCCGGGTGTCGGTACATAACCGGCGCCCTCGATCCTGGCACGCACCATGGCGTTCCGCGTCGTCGGATCGACGCGTGCATCGATAGCCACGATCTTGGCCATGACAGTCGGGGCATGACCAGCCGCGAACACTTCGACTGTCTCGCCGACCCGCAAGCCACCGGCCACGTGTTGTGGCACGGCGAAGTCGACATGCACCGCTTCGCCGACACCTTGCAGCGTTGTCAGGAGTGTTCCCTCGTCCAGGTACTGTCCAGGATGGACATCTGCAATGCCGACGCGCGCACGAAAGGGAGCCCGGATGGTCTTCTTCGCGATGATCGCCTTGGTACGGGCGATTTGGGCCTGTGCCACATCCAGGTCCGCACGGGCTCGATCCACTTCTTCCTGGGTCGTGGCGAGTTCCTGGCTGAGATTTTGTCGGCGATTGAGAACCGTTCTGGCGAGTGCGGCTTGAGCTTCTTGTGCCTTGAGTTCCGCTTCTTCCACCGACACATCGAGCGCAACCAACAACGTTCCGGCTTCCACGATCTGTCCCGGTGTGAGTCGAACCTCGCGAACCGTCCCGGCCAGTTCATTTTTGAGTGAGATCGATCGTAACGCCAGCACCGTGCCGATCGAGGTCGTGGTCTGGCGGTGGTCGATGGCTCGTGCGACTGCGATGGTGATCGACTCCATCGGCTCCGGCTGATTGGCCGAGGCTGCCTGTTGATCCTGTATCGATTCGTACTTCCATGCGGCTAGACCGATGCCGATAAGGATGACCAATACGAGCAGCAGAACTGATCCGATCCAGTTATTCCTCTTCACGGCACAAACGTTGAAACGCCTCCCAATGAAACGTGCCCTCCAGTCTAGCCCAACCAGCCAAAGCTCCGTAGAGCTGATCGGGGGTCGAGTCGATTCAGCCCCACATCTTACCAGACTCGGCGTTTCCCTGGCTCTGGGTCTCTCATTTATAGCCCTATGCTCCCGATGAGCCGGTTCGACGAGGAGTAGATCAAGCGGCCTTCCTTTTGCCCTGCGACACGGCCCTAG